>JBBQKZ010000055.1:0-23917 GCA_038327405.1 Burkholderiales bacterium
CATGCCGGCGTGCCGCAGCGCTTCGTTGAGCGACTTGTAGCTGTCCGACAGGTCCACGTATTTGCCCACCATGGCGATCTTCACGGTGGCCTTGGGGTGCTCTACCTCGTAAACCAGATCGTCCCAGCGCTTGAGGCTGGCCGGTGGCGTGTTCAGGCGCAGCTTGTCGCAGATCAGGCCGTCCAGACCCTGCTCGTGCAGGATGCGCGGCACCTTGTAGATGGTGTCCACGTCCCACATGGAGATCACGCCCCATTCGGGCACGTTGGAGAACAGGCTGATCTTGGCGCGTTCTTCGTCGGGAATGCGGCGGTCGGCGCGGCAGAGCAGGGCGTCGGCCTGGATGCCGATGGCGCGCAGTTCCTTGGCGGTGTGTTGCGTGGGCTTGGTCTTCAGCTCGCCAGCGGCGGCGATCCAGGGCACATAGCTCAAGTGCACAAAGGCCGAGTTGTTCGGACCCATGCGCAGGCTCATCTGGCGCACGGCTTCCAGGAACGGCAACGATTCGATGTCGCCCACCGTACCGCCGATTTCGACAATGGCCACGTCCACCGCGTCGGGCGTGCCGATACCGGCGCCCCGCTGGATGAATTCCTGGATTTCGTTGGTGACGTGCGGGATCACCTGCACTGTTTTGCCGAGGTAGTCGCCCCGGCGCTCTTTTTCCAGCACCGACTGGTAGATCTTGCCGGTGGTGAAGTTGTTGGTCTTTTTCATCCGCGTTTCGATGAAACGCTCGTAGTGGCCCAGGTCCAGGTCGGTCTCGGCACCGTCGTCAGTGACGAAAACCTCGCCGTGCTGGAAGGGGGACATGGTGCCCGGGTCCACGTTGATGTACGGGTCGAGCTTGATGAGGGTGACTTTGAGGCCGCGGGACTCAAGAATCGCGGCCAGGGATGCGGAGGCTATGCCTTTGCCCAGAGAGGACACTACACCGCCGGTGACGAACACAAATTTGGTCATGTCTCGGGCGAGCCAGATGCTCGCAGGAGGTGGAAATGGCGATTATAAATGCCACCCCCTCCACCCCGACTCTCGCCCCACCCGGTCGGGGGCGTGGGCAGGGTCCAACTGCTACATTGCGCCCATGAACGAACTCGCTGGAAAACACATCGTCCTGGGTCTTTCGGGCGGGATTGCCTGCTACAAGGCGGCCGAACTCTGCCGTGCGCTGGTGAAAGCCGGTGCCACGGTGCAGGTTGTCATGACCGAGGCCGCCGAGCAGTTCATGACCGCCGTGACGATGCAGGCACTCTCGGGTCGCCCGGTGTTCACCTCGCAATGGGACGCACGCACCTCGGGCGGGGCCGACAACAACATGCCCCACATCAACCTCAGCCGCGAGGCCGATGCCATCGTGGTGGCCCCGGCCAGCGCCGACTTCATGGCCAAGCTGGTGCACGGCCGGGCCGACGAGCTGCTCTCGCTGATGTGTCTGGCGCGCCCCATCGACAGCGTGCCGCTGATCCTGGCGCCGGCCATGAACCGCGAGATGTGGTCGCACCCCGCCACGCGGCGCAACATCGAGCAGTTGCGCGCGGACGGCGCCACCGTGCTTGACGTGGGCGCGGGCGAACAGGCCTGTGGCGAAACGGGCGACGGTCGCATGCTGGAGCCCGACGAGCTGGCTTACGACGTGATCCGCTTCTTCAAGCCCAAGCTGCTCGCGGGCCAGCATGTGCTGGTGAGCGCGGGCCCCACGTTTGAGGCCATCGACCCGGTGCGTGGCCTGACCAACCTGTCCAGCGGCAAGATGGGTTTTGCCATCGCACGCGCGGCGCACGAAGCCGGTGCCCACGTGACGCTGGTGGCCGGCCCGGTGGGCCTGCCCACGCCGCGCGGCGTGGTGCGGTTGAATGTGAAGTCGGCGCTGGACATGCAGCAAGCGCTGGACCATCTGGCGCAGACCGCCACCGTGTTCGTGTCGGCGGCGGCGGTTGCCGACTGGCGCCCGGCGCAGACGATGGATCAGAAGATCAAGAAAGACGGCTCGGGCGAGGTGCCCACGCTGTCGTTCGTGGAGAATCCCGACATCCTGGCCGGCATCGCTGCAAGCCCGCGCGCGCAAAGCGGCGCGTTGTACTGCGTGGGCTTCGCGGCCGAGAGCCACGACCTGCTGGCCCACGCCCAGGCCAAGCGGGCGCGCAAGGGTGTGCCGCTGCTGGTGGGCAACATCGGGCCCGATACGTTCGGGCAGGACGACAACGCGCTGTTGCTGGTGGATGCGCACGGCACCGTGGAATTGCCGCGGGCGTCGAAGCTGGTGCTGGCGCGTCAGCTTGTTGCCGAGATTGCCCGGCGGCTGCACGGGTGAACCGATCTCCGTTGAACTGGGCCGATGACCGTTCTCCCTGAGCCGGCCCTTCGACAAGCTCAGGACGATCGGAATCAAGGGGGCTTCGGCAGGCTCAGCCCGAACGGTGATGTTTGATCAGTCCCACCACGGCAGGAGCCGTTTCATCGCAGCCACTTCGCCGCAGTGATCGGGCACATAGCCCGGCAGACCTGCCAGCTGGTCTTGCCACGCGCGGCTGCGCAGGCGCTGCAGCAGGCGTTGCACGGCGGGTTGCTCCAGTGCGGTTTTCAGGCACACCAGCAAATAGCGCTCTTCGGTGAGCGGCACAAAGCCCAGACCCTGGGTGCGCGCGGCGTACTCGGTGCCCAGGCCCACGTCGGCCGCGCCGCTGGCCACGGCTTGCGCCACCGCGGCGTGTGAAGTTTCCGCGCGGTCGAAGCCGGTGATGTCTTCCGGCATCAACAGCGCCTGAGTGAGTAATTCGTCCAGCAGCAGGCGGGTGCCGGTGCCCAGGGCGCGATTGACGAAACGGGCTTGCAGCCGCGCCACATCGTTCATGTCCTGCAGCCGCAGCGGGTTGCCGGGCGCCACCATCAGTCCCTGGATGCGCCGGGCGAAACCGATGATTTTGTGCAGCCCGGGTTTGAGCAGCGGGCGGTAGGTGCGCGCGCTCTGGCTGCCCGAGGCGGCGAACGGCTGGGCGTGGAACCCTGCGAGCGCGCAGCGGCCTTCGTTGAGCGCACGGATGGCATCGACGCTGCCGCAGAAGCGGATGTCCAGGTGCAGGCGGCCTGCGTCCTTGCCGCCCGAAGTCGGGGTGGCGGCAAATTCCTGCAGAGCGCCCAGGGCGTGGTCGTGGCTGGCATAAAGCGTCAGCACCTCGTTCTCGCCCTCTTCGCCAGCATCGTCGAAGGCGCGGGCAAACGCGCGTTCGAGCTCGGCGCGCAGGCCTTCAATCTGCGGCCCCAGCCGGGCCTGCGCCAACCGCTCGGCCATCAGCAGGCGTTCGCCAAATGGGGTGAGGCGCGCGGCCTGGCCACGTTCCCAGAACAGCAGCGCCTGGCCCAGGGCGGCTTCCCAGTCCTTGAGTTGACCCCAGACATGTCGGTACGACAGGTCGAGCTGGCGCGCTGCGGCCGAGATGGAGCCGCTGGTGTGCACAGCCTGCAGAACGTCCATCATCGGATTGCGCAGCAGCGCTTGGCCGCTGGAGCGGCCCGGTGCGCGGGCGGCGAACGCATACGACAACTCGATCTGTTTCATGGTCCGCGAGTGTGCCCCAAGCGCGTGCGGTGCCGTCGTCGATCGACCCAACGTATGAACCGCCATGCCTATGCACGATGGTTCATACCGCGTCATTACGTAGGTGCTCCCGGGGGTGTTCGGCCTATGCTCTGCGCCCACATGAACACCTTTTCCGACAGCGTCAGCACCGCACTGCAGCTGGTGGTTTCGGGCGATCCAGGTCTCTGGGCGGTGGTGAGCCGGTCGCTCGCCGTGAGCGCTCTTGCCTGCCTGCTGGCGTGTGGCCTGGGGTTGGTGCTGGGCGCCTGGTTGGCGGTCGCGCGTTTCCCGGGCCGCGGCGCGGTGCTCACCCTGCTCAACACATTCCTGGCCGTGCCCTCGGTGGTGGTGGGCCTGGTCATCTACCTCCTGCTGTCACGCTCGGGTCCCCTGGGGTTTTTGGGTTGGTTGTTCAGCTTCCAGGCCATGGTGTTGGCGCAGGCCTGCCTGGTGCTTCCGCTGGTCACGGCGCTCACGCGCCAGGTGGTGGAAGACGCTGACCGCAGCCACGGCGAGCAACTCTCGTCGTTGGGCGCGGGGCCGGTGCTGCGCAGCCTGCTGCTGGCCTGGGACGATCGCTACGCGCTCATCACCGTGCTGCTTACGGCCTTTGGCCGCGCCGTCTCAGAGGTGGGCGCGGTGATGATCGTGGGCGGCAACATCGAAGGCTTCACCCGCGTGATGACCACCGCCATCGCGCTGGAGACCAGCAAGGGCGATCTGCCGCTGGCGCTCGGCCTGGGCCTGGTGCTGCTCGGTGTGGTGCTGGTGCTCAACGCCCTGGTGTCGTTGCTGAGCCGCTGGCGCGAGCGCGCCGACAGCGCCGACTCGACCCGATTGACGCTGGTGGCGCAATGACCGGCCTGCCTGTGAACGCCGTGGTGCCCGCCGTCTGTTTTGACCTGCGCAATGTTCAGGTGCACCTGGGTCCCTCGGGCCGGCTGCATGCGCTGACCGACATCTACCTGCGCATCCAGGCTGGCGAGCGGGTGGCGCTGGTGGGCGCGAACGGCAGTGGCAAGAGCACCTTGTTGCGCACCCTGCACAGCCTGCAGCGCATCAGTGGTGGCGAGTTGCATGCTTCCAGCCAGCAGCGCGTGGCCATGCTGTTCCAGCGGCCGCACATGTTGCGCCTGAGCGTGCGTTTGAACATTCAGCTCGGGCTCTGGCTCAAGGGCGTGGCGTGGCGCGAAACGCGCGCGCTGGCGCTGGCCGCGCTGGACCGTGTGGAACTGGGGCACCTTGCCGATCGCAATGCGCGCGCGCTCTCGGGTGGTCAACAGCAGCGCGTGGCCCTGGCCCGCGCCTGGGCGCTGCGCCCCGACGTGTGGCTGCTCGACGAGCCCACCGCCAGCCTGGACCCGCACGCCAAACGAGAAGTGGAGGCGCAGATCGCCGAATTCACCCTCGGCCACACCTCGGGCGAGCGCCCACCCACGCTGGTGTTCAGCAGCCACAACCTGGGCCAGGTCAAGCGCCTGGCCAGTCGCGTGATTTATCTGGAGCAGGGGCGGCTGCTGGCCGACCTGCCCGTTGCCGATTTTTTCAACCACGACCTGTTGCGCGCGCTGTGCCCGCAGGCCCATTTGTTCGTTCAAGGAGAAAGTTTGTGAATGCATTCCGTCGCCTGACCCTCGTTGCCGCCCTCGGCACCGCCCTGCTGGCCAGTGCCGGCGCCATGGCGCAGAGCATCGTGGTGGCGTCCACCACATCCACCGAGCAGTCGGGCCTGTTCTCCTACCTGCTGCCCGAATTCAAGAAGGTCAGCGGCATCGATGTGAAGGTGGTCGCACTGGGCACCGGCCAGGCCATCGACATGGCGCGCCGAGGCGATGCCGACGTGCTCTTCGTGCACGACAAGGCGGCCGAAGAGAAGTTTGTGGCCGACGGCTTCGCCGACAAGCGCCAGGAGGTCATGTACAACGACTTCGTGCTGATCGGCCCCAAGGCCGACCCGGCCGGCACCAAAGGCAGCGACATCGTGGCCGCCTTGAAGAAAGTGGCCACAGCCAACGCGTCCTTCATCTCGCGCGGCGACAAGAGCGGCACACACGCGGCCGAGCTGCGCTTCTGGAAGATGACCGACACCGATGCGAACAAGGGCACCGGCTACAAAGAGTGCGGCTGCGGCATGGGCCCTGCGCTCAACATCGGCTCCAGCGCCGGCGCCTATGTGCTGGCCGACCGCGGCACCTGGCTCAACTTCAAGAACCGCGGTGATCTCGTGGTGCTGGTGGAAGGCGACAAGCGCCTGTTCAACCAGTACGGCGTGATGCTGGTGAGCGCTGCCAAGCACCCGCAGGTGAAGACAGCTGAAGGCCGGAAGTTCGTGGACTGGGTCACCGGGCCAGCCGGTCAAGCGATCATCGCGGGCTACAAGATCGGCGGCGAACAGCTGTTCTTCCCCAATGCCTTGAGGTGAGACGCACTGTGCTACCTTCATTCGCATGCACCCGTCCAAGCGCTACCTGCTTCCCCTTTTGCTCGTTCTGCTGGTCGGTCTCACGTGGCTGCAGCCGCTGGACCAGCTCGCTCAGGCGTATTCCGAAGCGGGGCTGAAGCGCTCGCTCACCGCGTTTGCCGCGGCCCGCGGGCTCAATGCGGTGATCTCTGTCATCCAGGGCACCGAAGTCACCGGGGGCGCCTTCGTCAACGTGACGCTGGCGCTCGGTCAGGTGCTCGACCCGGTGAACGACCTGATCGAACAGTTCTCCCGGCTCATGCTGTTGGTGAGCGTGGTGTTCGGCACGCAGTTGCTGTTGATGAAGATGGGCGCCACCTGGGTGGTGTCGCTGGTGCTGACCATTCTCGCGGCGGGGTGGATCTGGCAGCGTCTGCGGCCAGCAGCGCCGGCGCCCTGGCTGGGGCGTTTGCTGGTGGCCTTGCTGCTGGTGCGTTTTGTGGTGCCGGTGGCCGCCGTCACCAGCGAACTCAGTTACCAGGCCTTCATGAGCGAGCAGTTTGAGGTGAGTCAGCGGGCGATCGAATCGTCCACCGCGGCGCTGGGCAGCACGGGCGGCGCCGCCGACTCCACCACACGCTGGTGGGAACTGCGCGAGAAGCTGACTGAGAAGATCGACGAACTCAAGGCCGATGCCGACCGAGTCGTTGCCCACGTCATCGACCTCATCGTGTTGTTCGTCATGCAGACCGTGGTGTTGCCGCTGCTGGTGCTGTTGGCCGCATGGTGGCTCTGGCGCGCCTCGTTCGACGGCTTGAGGCGCAGACGGCCAATGTGAGCCAACCGCTTGCCCCGCCGAGCGGAATGAGGCAATACTGCCTTCAAACACTCTTTTCTTTCATCACCACAAGGAACACGCCATGGGACTCTTCAGCAACATCCTCGAAAAACTCGGCATGGGCTCGCCCAAGGTGGTGCCTCAGCCACCGGCGGCCGCACCTGCGCCCGCAGCGTCGGCCGCGCCGGCCCCGGCTGCGGCACCGGCACCTGCGCCAGTGGCCTCCATCACCATGGTCGACGTGGTTGCCCTGATGGAAAAGAAAGCCGCAGCCAACCCGCAAAAGCTCAACTGGAAAACCTCCATCGTCGACCTGCTCAAGCTGCTCGACCTGGACAGCAGCCTGGCCGCGCGCAAGGAACTGGCCAAGGAGCTCTACTGCCCCGATGAACTCATGGGCGACTCGGCGAAGATGAACATGTGGCTGCACAAGAACGTGCTGGCCCACATCGCTGCCAACGGCGGCAACATCCCCGAGGAACTGCTCGATTGATACTTTCGATGCTGGGATGAACCCGATGCGGACTTCGATTCCCGCTTCTTTGCATTGACAGTGCTTGCGCGCTGACCTTCAATGAATTTTTCATTGCTGGAGATTCAAATGCGCGCAATCGGCTTGGGTTCAATCGTCATGGCTTTCCTGCTGCCGCTGGCCAGCTGGGCGTCCGATGGTCCGAGCTGCACGGCTTCGGCCACCGAGAAGAAGCTCGCGGGCGCGGCCAAGACCTCGTTCATGAAGAAGTGCGGGAAGGACGCCTCTGCCGCCTGCGATGCCGCCGCCGTGGAGAAAAAAATCTACGGCGCCGCCAAGAACAGCTTCACCAAAAAATGCGTGAAGGACGCCGTGGGCGCGCCGGCCTGATCTGAAGGCGTCCCCCGGATGACCGGACCACCCGACTGGATTCGCGCCGCGCGCGAACAATGGCACTGGCGCGGCCACCAGCGTCCCCCCTTTGCAGAAGAACCCACGCCGGGCCAGACCTCGGTGTGGGACTTTCCACGCCCGCCGCAGCTCGCGCCCGACACGCGTGAGGTGGTCGTGCAATGGGGCGACCTGGAGGTGGCGCGCACGCGCCGGGCGATTCGTGTGCTGGAGACCGGGCACCCGCCGAGCTTCTATGTGCCCTGGGCCGATGTGGCCCGCCATCTGCTGCAGCGCGCAGAAGGCAGCTCGTTTTGCGAATGGAAAGGCCCGGCGCGCTACTGGAGTCTGGTGCACGGCGCTGAAAACCTGGCGGGTGTGGCCTGGAGCTATCCCGAACCCCTGGCCGGCGCCGAGGCGCTGGCCGACTGCGTGGCCTTCTATCCGGCCGAGCTGCACTGCACGGTTGACGGCGCGGTGGTGAAGTCGCAGCCGGGTGGGTTTTATGGCGGCTGGATCACGCCGGATCTGGCCGGGCCGTTCAAAGGCGCGCCGGGCAGCGCAGGCTGGTAGCTCGCGGCCGCCTCACCGCACCATGGCCACACCCTTGATCTGCGCAAACACCGCCTGACCGGGCGCGATGCCCAGGCGGCGTGCCGAGAGCTGGCTGATGCGCGAGAGCAGGCGCACGGGCCGTGCACCCTCACCGAGCTGCAAACCCACCAGCATCTGACCGGGCGTCTCCACCACCACATCGACCACCGTGGCGCTCAGCACGTTGAGGACGCTGCTGTGCTCGGGCGCTTGCAGCGACAGGCTCACGTCGCGAGCGTGGATGCGCACGCGCACCGGCGTGCCTTGGGGCTGGGCGGCGCTGCTGGCTTGGGGCAGCAACAGACGTCCACCGTCGAACGCCAGCTCGCTCAAGGAATCGTCGACCGAATGGCCCTGCATGTGCGCCTCGATCAGGGCGGCCGCTGCGTCACCGTGCGCCAGCGGAAGATCGAGGCGCGTCATGAGCTCCATCACCGGTCCGCTGCACAGTGCGCGGCCCCCGCTCAGAAGCACCACGTGGTCAGCCAGACGCGCCAGTTCGTCGCTGGAGTGGGTGACGTACACCACGGGAATGTCCAGCCGTGCGTGCAGTTGTTCCAACCACGGCAGGATCTCGTTTTTGCGTGCTGCGTCGACGGCGGTTAGCGGTTCGTTTATGAGTAGCACGCGCGCGCTGGCGCTCACCGCCCGACAGGTCCAGTGGGCTGCGCTCCAGCAGGTGGGCAATGCCCAGCAGCTCCAACCCGTGGTCCCAGGCGTGGCGGCGCTGGGGGGGCGGCGTGCGCTTGAAGCCGAACATCAGGTTGTTGCGCACGCTCAGGTGGTCGAACAGGCTGGCCTCCTGGAACACATAGCCCAGCGCGCGCTGGTGCACCGGGCGCATCACGCCTTGGGCGCTGTCCTGCCACACCTCGCCGTCCACCCGCACCACGCCCCGGGCCTGGGGCTCCAGCCCGGCGAGCACGCGCAGGCACGAGGTTTTGCCCGAGCCCGACGGGCCAAACAACACCGTGACACCACGCCCTGGCAACGTGAGGTCCACGTCGAGCAGAAAGCCGGGGCGCTCCAACCGCGCGGTGAGTTGCAGGTCCTGGCTCATCGCAGGCCTTTGCGCTGGCGGTGGTTGTAGAGCTGCAGCGCGAGCAGCACCACGAACGAAAAGCCCAGCATCACCGCGGCCAGGCGGTGGGCGTCGCCGTACTCCAGCGCTTCCACGTGGTCGTAGATCTGCACCGACACCACGCGCGTGACGCCGGGGATGTTGCCCCCCACCATGAGCACCACGCCGAACTCGCCCACCGTGTGCGCAAAGCTCATGATCACGCCGGTGACCAGGCCGGGCCGGCACAGCGGCAGCACCACGGAAAAAAAGGTGTCCCGCTTCGAGGCGCGCAAGCTGGCCGCAACCTCCAGCGGGCGTTCTCCCAACTGCTGCATGGCGTTCAACACCGGCTGCACCATGAAGGGCAGCGAATAGAACACCGAGGCGATCACCAGCCCCGCAAAGCTGAAGGTGAGCACGCCCAGCCCGAGCGCCTGCGTGAGCCCGCCCACCGGGCCGTTGGGCCCCATGAGCACCAGCAAATAGAAGCCCAGCACCGAGGGCGGCAGCACCAGCGGCATGGACACCAGCGCACCCACCGGACGGCTCCATGCCGAGCGGCTGCGCGCCAGCCACCAGGCCAGCGGCACGCCCAGCACCAGCAGCATCAGCGTGGTGAGCGTGGCCACTTGCAGCGTCAGGCCGATGGCCTGGAGATCGGAGGGGGTCAGCAGCACAGGTCAGATGTCGTAACCGAACGAACGGATGAGATCCCTGATGTTGGGACTTTGCAGCAGTTTCATGAGCGCTTTCGCAGCCTCATTGTTGGCGCCGGTTCTGAGCAGCACAGCGTCCTGCCGGATCGGCGCATACAGGGTCTGCGGCACCACCCACATCGAACCACCCTTGAGCCGGCCGCCTTCGAGCACCTGCGACATCGCCACAAAGCCGATCTCGGCGTTGCCGGTGTACACGAAGTTGTAGGTCTGGCCAATGCTCTCGCCCTGCACCAACTTCGGCCTCAGCGCGGCCGTCAGGCCGAGCTTGTCCATGGTTTCCACGGCGGCCGCGCCATAGGGTGCTGTCTTGGGGTTGGCGATGGCCAGCTTGCGGAACCCCTCGCCTTGGAGCACAGCGCCCTCGGTATCCACCTTGGCCGCATCGGCCGACCACAGCACCAGCTTGCCGGTGGCGTAGGTGAAGCGGCTGCCCGGCTGCGCCATGCCATCGGTATCGAGCTGGGCGGGTGTCTTTGTGTCGGCCGCGAGCATCACGTCAAACGGCGCGCCGTTCTTGATCTGCGCATACAGGCCGCCCGTGGCGCCCACGCTGATCCTCAGCGTGTGACCGGTGGTTTTCTCCAGCACAGTGGCAATGGCCTTGATGGGTTCGGCAAAGTTGGCTGCCACCGCCACCCGGGCTTCGGCTGCATGCAGCGAGACCGCCATGCACAACAGCACGGCGGCCCCCATTGGACGTGCGAACATCGGAGCGCTCCTCTCAGCAGAAAATCGCTATTCCAATTCAGAATAGCGGTGAGTATAGACGGCACCCCAAGACTCCATGGCCTCCAGAAAAGACTCCCTTGCCACACCCACCGACCTGCCCCAGGCCCTGGCAGATGCCAGCGCCGACAAGCGCCTGGACGTGCTGCGCCATGTGGCCGCTGGCTGCTCCATCTCGCAAGCCGCGCGCCAGGTCGGCATCAGCTACAAGGCCGCTTGGCAAGCCATCGACACGCTGAGCAACCTCAGCGGCGTGCCGCTGGTGGAGCGCACCGTGGGCGGCGTAGGTGGTGGAGGCGCACGCATCAACGCCCACGGCCTGCAACTGCTCTCTCTCGCCGCCGAGCTGGCCCGCGCGCGCCAGCAGGTGCTGGCCCGTTTTGCCGGCGGCGCCATCGCCGAAGGCGGCCTGGGCCTGCGAACCAGCATGCGAAACCAGCTGCGCTGCCGTGTGCTGCGCTGCACACCCTTCGCCCCGGGCGACCCTATGGTGGATGTGACGCTGGCCACACCGGGCGGCGCCCGGCTGGTCTCCAGCATCACGCAGGAAAGCGCAGACCTGCTGGGCCTGGCTCCGGGCCTGGCCGTGCTGGCCTTGTGCAAGGCCACAGCGGTGGAGGTGTCGCTCGCGGGCCCCAACAGCGCGGCAGCCGCACTGACCGGCCGCATCGAACGCTGCTCACCCGGCACCCGTCAGGACGAGGTCGTGCTGGCGCTGGACGGCGGCGGTCATTGGGTGGGCTTTGCGCGTCACCCGTTCAGCGGACGGGTGGGCGATGTGGCGGTGGCGGCGTTGTTGCCGGCGGCGCTGGTGATCGGGTTGGCAGATTGACCGCCCCAGGTGTTCAAGACGGAAAAAAGCTGGCACCAACGTCAACGCAGCGGCCATTGTCACCCCTGTTTCGGGGGCTCTCTGGTCAACCACCGTTGCGAGAGCCGGAGCAGCCCCATCAACCCAGCCGGAATGTCCCCACCACACTGGTCAGCCCGGCTGCGCACCTCACCAGCCACCACGGCAAACCCTCGGCCTTGCTCGCCCGCGCAGCCGCCCACCGCGTGGTCTTGATCGATCACGGCGTGGTGGTGGAGACCGGCATGCCCAAGGCCTTCCGCGAGGCGCCGGGCACAGAGCGTCAGCCGTAGGTGTTGGACAGCGTGCCCAGACCCTCGATGACGACCTCGACCGTGCTGCCCGGCTTCATGGGCAGCACACCGAGCGACGTGCCGCACAGGATCACATCGCCGGGCTCCAGCGTCATGTCGTGCGAAATGCGCGAGACCAATTCGACCGGGCTGAAGAACATGTCGGACAGTGCGTAGTTCTGGCGTTCACGTCCCCCGACCAGCGTGCGCAGGGTCGCGCTGGATGGGTCGAAGTCCGTGTCGATGAAGGGGCCGATGGCGCCGAACCCGTCGAAGCTTTTGGCCCGTGTCCATTGAGGAAAGGTTGGGTCGCGCTGCAGCAGTTCAACCGCCGTGACATCGTTGGCGCAGCAATAACCCAGGATGTGCGACGGCGCGTCTTCGACCGACACGGCGCGGGTCTTGCGTCCGATGACCACCGCGAGCTCACCTTCAAAAATCACCCGACCGTCGTAAGCCGACGGCACCGGAATCGGCTGCAGATGCCCGATGACGCTGCCCGGGGATTTCATGAAGTACAGCGGCTCGGCGGGCGGCGCCCAGCCATTTTTTTCAGCGGCGGCGCGAAAGTTGTTCCACAGACCGATGACCTTGCCCGGCACGCACGGAGCCAACCATGCAACCTCGGCCAGAGGCAGGGTTTCACCGGTTGGTGAGGGGGCCTTGAAGATATCGCCGGTGTGCGCATGCACCCGGTCGCCATCGAGGGTGCCCAGGACCGCCTTGCCGTGGTGCTCGAAACGAAGCCATTTCATGGATCACTCCTTGGTCAGCAGGCCCGCCCCTTCGGCGCGCCGATGTCCAGATCTTGCACGACCCACCTGCAGTAAAGCGACGGGAAAGCCCCGGAAAGTTCAGATCACCACATCAGGGTAAGCCCGAGGTTCGGGTGTTTTTTCCGCTGCCATACTTTTTGGAGAACAGTGGATCACCCTTGACAATCAAGGGTGAATTGTTGTCCGACATCCTTCGGACTGGCCATCTACGTTCTGTGCAACCTGCGCGGTTCGCACCCCTTCCACACCGAGGATTTCCATGACCCCCACCTTGAAAGACCTGCTCGCGTCCGGCACTGACACGTCACCCGCTTTGTCAGCCCCGGGTCGCGAGCCGATCAGCCATGGCGAACTGCGAGCGCTGATCCATCGCACGCTCGACACCCTGAATGGCCTGGGCATCGGACGCAACGACCGCGTGGCCATCGTGCTCAACAACGGCCCCGAGATGGCGGCCTGCTACATGGCTTGTGCCAGCGGAGTGACCAGTGCACCCCTCAACCCGGCCTACCGCGCCGACGAGTTCGAGTTTTACCTGTCCGACCTGAACGCCAAGGCACTGATCGTCGAGCAGGGCAGCACGTCGCCAGCCATTGAGGTGGCCGTCAAGCTCGGCGTGCGCCTGATCGATCTGGTGGTGGCCGAGGGCGCGCCCGCCGGCGCATTCACGCTCGCGCCGCGCGATGCGCAGGTCAACACGCCTGCAGCGCACCCCGGTTATGCCGAGCCCGACGATGTGTCCATGGTGTTGCACACCTCGGGCACCACTTCACGGCCCAAGATCGTGCCGCTGTCTCAGCGCAACCTCGCGGCCTCGGCCACCCACATTCGCCATACGCTGCAGTTCACAGCCGCCGATTGCGGGCTGAACATCATGCCGCTGTTCCACATTCACGGGTTGATCGCCGGCGTGCTGGCGCCGCTCGCGGCGGGCTCGCAGGTGTACTGCACGCCGGGTTTCAATGCGCTGAAGTTTTTTGGCTGGATGGACGAAGCGCACCCCACCTGGTACACCGCCGTGCCCACCATGCACCAGGCCATCGTTTCACGTGCCTCGAAGAACGCGGAGATCATTGCCCGTCACCCGCTGCGCTTCTTGCGGTCGTCGTCTTCCTCGATGCCGCCCCAGGTGATCAAGGAGCTCGAAGCCGTTTTCCATGCGCCCTTGATCGAGAGTTACGGCATGACGGAGGCCACGCATCAGATGGCCAGCAACCCGCTGCCGCCCGCTGTGCGCAAGCCGGGCACCGTGGGCAAGGCGGCCGGGCCCGAGGTGGCCATCATGGCCGAAGACGGCACGCTGCTGCCGCGCGGCACCGGTCTTGAGAACACCGGCGAGATCGTGATCCGCGGGCCCAATGTGACCACCGGCTACGAGAACAACCCCAAGGCCAACGCCGAAGGTTTCCTCAATGGCTGGTTCCGCACCGGCGACCAGGGTGTGATGGACGAAGAGGGCTTTGTGAGCATCACCGGGCGTTTGAAGGAGATCATCAACCGGGGTGGCGAGAAGGTCAGTCCGCGCGAGGTCGACGAGATTCTGATGGACCACCCGGGCGTGGCTCAGGTGGTGTGCTTCGGCATGCCGCACGCCAAGCTGGGCGAAGAAGTTGCGGCGGTGGTCGTGCTGCGCGAGGGCCAGCAGGCCACCGAACGCGAGTTGCAGACCTTCGTTGGCGCAAGGGCTGCAGATTACAAGGTGCCGAAAAAAATCCTCTTCATGGACGAGATCCCCAAGGGCGCAACGGGCAAGCTGCAGCGCATCGGGTTGGCGCAGAAACTCGGTCTGGGTTGAGGCATCGCGCGCACTGATTAAGCTTTTGCTTAACGCGGCCTGAAGCAAATATCAATGTACTAAAGCCGAAAGATTTTTGAGACTCCACGGTGTTGGCCGCGCAGGTGCAGGCCAACCCCACCACACCGAGGAGCCTCCATGAACACCACCCCGTTTCGTGTCAGATCGCAACCCTGGGCCTTCCTGACAGCCGCATTGGCTGGCCTGGTCACTGCGTCACCAGCCTTGGCCACTTGGGAGCCCACCAAGCCGGTCGAGTTTGTGGTGCCTGCGGGCACGGGCGGGGGCGCCGACCAGATGGCGCGTTTCATCCAGGGTGTGGTCGCGAAAAACAACCTGATGAAGCAGCCGATCATCGTGGTCAACAAGTCGGGCGGTGCCGGCGCCGAGGGGTTTCTTGACGTGAAGGGCGACAAGGGCAACCCGCACAAGATCGTCATCACCCTGTCCAACCTGTTCACCACGCCGCTGGCCACTGGCGTGCCTTTCAACTGGCGCGACCTGACGCCGGTGCAGATGTTGGCGCTGGACCAGTTTGTGCTCTGGGTCAACGCGGACTCACCGCACAAGACCGCCAAAGACTACTTCGACGCCGTCAAGGCAGCGCCGCCCAACAGCATGAAAATGGGCGGGACCGGCTCCAAGCAGGAAGACCAGATCATCACCGCGATGATCGAAAAGGCGGCTGGCAAGAAAATCACGTACATCCCGTTCAAGGGGGGTGGAGACGTGGCAGTGCAGTTGGTGGGCAATCACATCAACTCGACGGTCAACAACCCGATCGAGGCGGAGTCGCACTGGCGCGCGGGCAAGCTGCGCGCCCTGTGCGTGTTCGACAAGGCGCCCATGCCCTACAAAAACAAGCTGACAGCCACGCAGGCCTGGGCCGACGTGCCCACGTGCGCCAGCGCAGGCCTGCCGGTTGACTACGTCATGCTGCGCGGCATCTTCATGCCGCCCGGTGCCACACCCGACCAGGTGGCCTTCTACAACGATCTGTTCAAGAAGGTGCGTGCGTTGCCCGAGTGGAAAGACTTCATGGACAAGGGCGCCTTCAACACCACCGCGTTGAGCGGCCCCGAGTTCTTTGACTGGCTCGGCAAAAACGAGCAGATGCACCGTGTGCTGATGAAGGACGCGGGCTTCCTCGCGCAGTGACCCGGAAGGGCTGAAAACCAACGGGGGCGCCCGATCCGGCGCTCCCGTTTTCTTTGTCGTCGGCAGACGACTCCACATGTTTGCAGAACAATGCGCTGCCTTCGGGCCGTGCGGGGGAGATGGGTCATGAGTGTCGAACAGGGCGAATCCAGCGCACCAGACGCAACCGGGTCCCAGGGCAGCCTGGGCATGCGCTGGCCCGAGTCGCTGATGGCCGCTTTCATGCTGTGCGTGGCGGTGCTGGTCATCGTCGACAGCCGACGGGTCGGCACTGGCTGGGGTGATGACGGCCCCAAGTCGGGCTACTTCCCCTTCTACATTGGTCTCATGCTGGCCATGGCCAGCGGCTGGATTCTGCTCAGTCAGTTGCGCCGCTGGAGCCGGGATACAGAGGTCTTTGCCGAACACGGGCAATTGCGCCTGGTGATGGCCGTGTTCGTTCCGATGGTGCTCTACGTGGTGTTGATCTTCGGCATCGGCATCTACTTCTCCTCAGCGGTGCTGATCGGCTATTTCATGGTGCGTCATGGCCGCTACCGCTACGCCATCACCCTGCCGGTGGCCATTGGTGTCCCGCTGTTCTTCTACATGGTGTTCGAGCGTTGGTTCCTCGTGATGTTGCCCAAGGGGCCCATCGAAAATTTGCTTGGTTTGTGAGGCAGCGCCCGACATGGAAGAACTCTCCAACCTTGCCGGCGGCTTCTCGGTCGCCTTGACGTTGCCCAACCTGGGCTACATGCTGATCGGCATCACCTTGGGCATCTTGATCGGCGTGCTCCCCGGCCTGGGCGGTGCCAACGGGATCGCGATCCTGCTGCCGCTGACCTTCAGCATGAACCCGACTTCGGCGATCATCATGCTCAGCTGCATCTACTGGGGTGCGCTGTTTGGTGGAGCCATCACGTCGATCCTGTTCAACATCCCGGGTGAGCCCTGGTCGGTGGCGACAACCTTCGACGGCTTCCCGATGGCCCAGAAGCAACGCGCTGCGCAAGCGCTGACGGCGGCTTTCACCAGCTCGTTCGTCGGTGCCATTTTTGCCGTTGCCCTGATCACGTTCCTCGCGCCGCTGCTGGCCAGGTTTGCCTTGAAGTTCGGGCCTGCCGAATTCTTTGCGGTGCAGCTGCTCACCTTTTGCAGCTTCATCGGCATGAGCAAGGAGCCGCCCGCCAAGACGATCGTGTCGATGATGCTGGGCTTTGCGTTGGCGGCGGTGGGCATGGACATGGTCACAGGTCAGCTGCGTATGACCTACGACATGCCCGAGCTGCTCAAGGGCTTCAACTTCCTGATCGCGGTGATCGGCCTCTTCGGCATCGGAGAAATCCTGCTGACCATGGAAGAAGGCTTGTCGTTCAAGGGCAAGACGGCCAAGATCAGTCCGAAGGTGGTGTGGGAGACCTGGGGCGAAATCTTCAAACACTGGAAAACCTTCCTGCGCTCGACGGCCATCGGCTGCTGGATGGGCATCACGCCCGGTGGCGCCACGCCGGCTTCGTTCATGAGTTACGGCATGGCGCGCCGCCTGTCCGAGGATCCGGAAAGCTTCGGCAAAGGCAACATCGAGGGCGTGATCGCGCCGGAGACCGCCGCGCACGCCGCCGGCACGGCGGCGCTGCTGCCCATGCTCACGCTGGGCATTCCCGGCTCGCCCACCGCTGCCGTGCTGCTGGGCGGTCTGCTGATCTGGGGACTGCAGCCCGGTCCGATGCTCTTCGTCGAGCAGAAAGATTTTGTGTGGGGACTGATTGCCAGCATGTACCTGGGCAACATCGTCGGCCTGATCGTGGTGCTGACGACCGTGCCCTGGTGGGCCGCCATTTTGCGCGTGCCCTTTTCGGTGATCGCGCCGGTCATCATCGTGATTTGTGCGATCGGTGCCTACACCGTCAACAATTCGATGTTCGACGTGGTGATGATGATGGTGTTCGGCGTGATGGGCTACCTGTTCAAGAAACTAAGATATCCACTCGCGCCTTTGGTCCTGGCACTCGTGCTGGGCGACATGGCCGAGACCAGTTTTCGCCAGTCGATGTTGCTCAGCCAGGGGAGCATGGCGATCTTCTGGTCCAACCCGCTCGTGGGCTCGCTGACCTTTGTGGCCATCGCGTTGCTGGTCTGGCCGCTGTGGGGCGTTGCCAAAAACATGGCGCGCGCCAGCGAGGCCAAGGCCGAGGCCGCCTGAGTTCGATTGCACAGACTTGAATAGGGGAGTTGCTGGATGAAATTTGCCGTGGTCGGCGCCGGTGCTATCGGCGGTTATCTGGGCGCCAGGCTGGCGCGAGCGGGTGAAGACGTGACCTTCATCGCGCGCAATCGCAACTTGGAGGCGATCCGCGCCAACGGCTTCAAG
The DNA here is from genome assembly GCA_038327405.1 of Burkholderiales bacterium. Classification (GTDB taxonomy): domain Bacteria; phylum Pseudomonadota; class Gammaproteobacteria; order Burkholderiales; family Burkholderiaceae_C; genus Hydrogenophaga. Next base: position 18,009 of record JBBQKZ010000055.1, read on the forward strand.
CTCATTCTGGAAGATGGCAGCGAAGAGCACGCGCCCACCGCCAAAGCGGTGCAGAACATGGCCGAAGCGGGGCCTCAGGATGTGGTGCTGCTCACCGTGAAGGCCCACCAGGTCGGCGATCTGCTGCCCGACCTGCGCGAGCTGTTCGGCCCGCACACCATGGTCGTCACGATGATCAACGGCATACCGTGGTGGTACTTCCACAAGTTGCCCGGCGCCCACGAGGGAATGGGCCTGGAGAGTGTCGATCCGGGCGGTCGGTTGGCCGCTGCCATCGAACCCGAACGCATCATCGGCAGTGTGGTGTACCCGGCCGCCGAGCTGGTGGAGCCGGGCGTGGTGAGGTTGATCGAAGGCAACCGCTTTACCTTGGGTGAACTCGACGGCTCGCGCAGCGAACGCATCGCCGGGCTGTCCGAGGTGATGATGCGCGCAGGCTTCAAGGCGCCGGTCTCCAAGGACATCCGCAGCGAGCTCTGGGTCAAGTTGTGGGGCAACCTCAGCTTCAACCCCATCAGCGCTTTGACCCACGCCACACTGGAAGACATCTGCCGCTTTCCGCCCACGCGCGCGCTCGCCTCGCGCATGATGACCGAGGCCCAGTCGGTGGCCGAGGCCCTGGGCGTGCGCTTCAAGATCTCGCTGGAGCAACGCATCGCCGGCGCCGAAGGCGTGGGCGCACACAAAACCTCGATGCTGCAGGACGTTGAGCACGGCCGCGCGCTGGAGCTGGAAGCGCTGGTGGGCTCGGTGGTCGAGCTCGGACGCATCACCGGCACGCCAACCCCCACCATCGAAGCGCTGTACGCCGCTACCAGCCTGCTGGGTCGCTCACTCTCAACCCAACATGGGCGATTGAGAGTCGAAGCCCATGCCCGGAACTGAACAGTCCCGAACGGGTTGATTGACGCACCGGTACCTTCTCTCGCGGTGGTCATGCTGCCAGCGGCCCGGCAGCGCTGTTGCGCGCCGCCTTGGTCAACTCGGCTGGTGATCGATCCCGGGTGGCAGCGTCGCAGGGGTTTGGGAGCAAAGGCGCGGTGCTCGCGATAAGCTCAGGCGGTCGAACCTCCGACACCCGCTCACCCAGTCCCACGCTCCCATGAAGCCTGATCGCTCCGACATCGCCATTGCACTCGAGGGTGCATCCAATTTCCGCGACCTGGGGGGACTGGCAACATCGCATGGGTCCCTCGTTCGGCGGGCCCGGGTCTACCGCAGCGACCACCTGGCGCGACTCAGCGCCACCGACCACCAGCGCCTGGTTGCGCTTCGAGTGACGCGCTGTGTGGATTTGCGGGGCCACCTGGAGCGCGAGCTCACTCCCTACCACCTGCCGGGCGCCGAGCAAGAGCACCTGGCCATCGAGCCCACGGTGCTGGTGCGCTTGCGCGCGCTGCGGGTCAGGGGCCAACAGCCGACTCGGGCCGAGGCGGTGGAACTCATGCGCGACACCTACCGTGCGTTCGTTCGACAGCAAGGCCCGGTGTTTGGTCGCCTTCTGGTTCGCATCGGCACCCATGACGAGGCCCTGGTGTTTCACTGCACCGCCGGCAAGGACCGCACCGGCATGGCCGCCGCGCTGCTGCTCGAAATGCTGGGCGTTCATCGCGATGACGTGATGGAGGACTACTTGCTCACCAACCAGCTGTACCGGCGCGACCACCGCCTCGTCGAAGAAGCGCCGGCGGACGTGCTGGATGTGCTGTGGAAGGTGCAGGCGGATTTCCTGCATGCAGCCTGGCGCTGCATGGACGAGGAGTTCGGTGGGCTGGACAACTACCTGCGCGGCCCCATCGGTCTGAACCCTGCAGGGGTTCACCGGCTGCGAGAAAAGCTGTTGGGCGAACAAGCAGCTTCTACACGCCTGTCCTGATCATGGGGACAGCCGAATGTGCCGGTGGTTTTCAGCCGCCCGACTTCTTGCGCATGAGCTTGCGGTAGACCGTGGCGCGGCTGATGCCCAGTGCACGGGCGGCTTCCATCACGTTGCCGCGTGCTTGTTCCACCGCCTTGCGGATCAACGCGGTTTCCACGTCTTTCAAAGGTACCGCAGCGCCCGGGCTGGGCAAGGGGGTGCGTTCACCACCCCCGTTCAGACGCGCATGCACGTTGAGCCGCAGGCCCGACCACAGTGGAACTTCCATGGTGTTTCGCTGGGCGCTGGCCGCGTCGAACAGGGTTTCCAGTGGCACGGCAAACACGTCCGTGCAATGCCCCGCGTGGCTCAACGGCTGCACGCCAAGCATCTCGGCGGCGGGGCGGTTCAGTCCGGTGATGTGACCGTCGGCATCCACACACACCAGGCCGTCGCTGTCGCCGCCCAGGCTTTGCCCGGGCCAGTTCAGGCAGAGCAGCAGCCTGTGCGGCCGCGCCAGCGCGAGCGCGTTTTCAATGCTGCGCGCCGACTGCGTGACGAGGTGCTTGAGGGCAGGTTGCTCCACCACGTTCACGCCAGTGAGGTCGAGCATGCCCACACATTGCCCGTCGGGCCCCCAGATCGGCGCGCCGGCGCAGCTGTAGACGCTGGTGGCGTCAAAGAAGTGTTCACCCCGGTGCAGCCACACCGGCTGCAGTTCGGCCAGCGTGGCGCCTATCGCGGTGGTGCCCACCGCGCGTTCGGACAGGTCCACACCCACCCGAGCGATGCTCGCCGCCTGCGGGTTGTGGCGGTCGACCGGGCCGTTGACGTCGATCACCAGGCCGCGAGCGTCGGTGAGGATGGCGAAGTGGCGCGTGTTGGCCATGGCCCGCGTGAGCGACTCGATGACAGGGGCGGCTGCGCGCAACAGGGGCTGGTTGGCTTCGATGGCCTGGCGCATCGCGCTCCTTGAAACGGCGTCGAAGGCGATGTGCTGCCGGGGCTCCAGACCCAGCTCCAGGCAGCGCCGCCAGGAGCGTTCGACCCAAGGCGCCAGTGCTGGTGCAGATTGCGCTGAGCGAGCTTCCAGCACGGTCTTGCGCGCCCGCTCGATCAGCGCGAGTCTGTGCTGGTGAGGTTGTGCGGGCAAAGGTGGGCTGATGTTCACGGTCGGCAGAGAGGTTGCCTGGGCGCGGGCCGGGCTGGTGAATCTGCGGCGCGCTGTGAGGCACTGGTCGATGGCTCATTACAGCAGCCTTCGTGCACCCAGGCGCGTTGCTCGGGTTCGTTGTGGTCGGGGTTAACCCGTGAGTTGGTCAAGGCCTCCTGCATGTCCTGTCTCAATCTGAGACTTTTTCAGAGTGCCCATCGGAATTCCGGGTAAACCCTCAGCCGAAAAACAGGGGTGGCGCAAAAAATCGTATGAACAGACGCTCATAGGCGCGCCCCAGGTGCAACGCGTCTGTTACCCACACGGAGACACAACGATGCAAAAAGTCCTTCACATCAACCCCGACAAATGCACCGGCTGCCTGCAGTGCGAAATGGCCTGTTCGTTCGAGAACTACGGCACCTACGCCACGTCGAAGTCGCGCATCAAGGTTTTTGACTTCCACCACACCGGCAAGAAAGTGCCCTACACCTGCACACAGTGCGACGAGGCCTGGTGCCTGCACGCCTGCCCGGTGGAAGCCATCACGGTCGACAAGATGACCGGCGCCAAGGTGGTGAACGAGACCACCTGCGTGGGTTGCAAGGTCTGCACCATCGCCTGCCCCTTCGGCACCATCAACTACGTGCAGGAAACCGGCAAGGTCCAGAAGTGCGACCTGTGTGGTGGCGAGCCGGCCTGCGCCGAGGCCTGCCCCACGGCGGCCATCACGTTCATTGACGCCAACTGGACCGGCATGGACAAGATGAAGCAGTGGGCCGACAAGCTGGGCAACCAGCCGTCCGCAGCCTGACCGGTTTCCGTTCGGGCTGAGCCTGTCGAAGCCTTTCGACAAGCTCAAGGCGAACGGGCATTTCATCGAATCAAAAGGAGCATCAACATGTCATGGGCTGGAAAAATCCTCCGCGTCAACCTGACCGCGGGAACCGTGAAATCCGAGCCGCTGAACACCGAGTGGGCCCGTGCCTACATCGGCTCGCGCGGCCTGGGCAGCAAGTACCTGGTGAGCGAGGTCGACCCCAAGGTCGATCCGCTGGCCCCCGAGAACAAGATCATCTGGGCCACCGGCCCTTTGACCGGCACGATGGCCTCCACCGGTGGCCGCTACACCGTCATCACCAAGAGCCCGCTGACCGGCGCCATCGCGTGTTCGAACTCGGGCGGCTACTGGGGCGCCGAGCTCAAGATGGCCGGCTGGGACATGGTCATCTTCGAGGGCAGGTCGGAGAAGCCGGTCTACCTCTACATCAACGACGACGAAGCCGAGCTGCGCGATGCCGGTCACCTCTGGGGCCAGAGCGTCTGGAAAACCGAAGAGGTGCTCAAGTCGAGCCTGCAGGACCCGCTGGTGCGTGTGTGCAGCATCGGCAAGGCCGGTGAGAACGGTGTGTTGTACGCGGCCGTGGTGAACGACCTGCACCGCGCAGCCGGCCGCTCGGGCGTGGGTACCGTGATGGGCAGCAAGAACCTCAAGGCCATTGCGGTGCGCGGCACCAAGGGCGTGGGCAACATCCGCGATCCCAAGGCCTTCATGAAGACCACGTTCGAGAAGAAGAAGATACTGGCCGAGAACGCGGTGACGGGCCAGGGCCTGCCGGCCTACGGCACGCAGGTGCTCATGAACGTGATCAACGAGATCGGTGCGCTGCCCACGCGCAACCACCGCGACGTGCAGTTCGAAGGCGCGAAAGACATCTCGGCCGAAGCCATGGTCACACCGCGCGAGAGCGACGGCAAGAAGCACCTGGTGACCAACCAGGCCTGCTTCGGTTGCACCATCGCCTGCGGTCGTATCAGCAAGATGGACGAGAACCACTTCACCGTGAAGAACAAGCCGCAATACTGGGGCGCCAACGGCGGCCTGGAATACGAAGCGGCCTGGGCGCTCGGTGCGGCCAACGGTGTGAACGATCTGGAAGCGCTGCAATACGCCAACCTGCTGTGCAACGAAGAGGGCTTTGACCCGATCAGCTTTGGCGCCACCGTGGGCGCGGTGATGGAGCTCTATGAGATGGGTGTGCTCACGCAGGAGCAGCTGGGCATTGACGCGAAGTTCGGTTCGGCGCAGGCGCTGGCCCACTTTGCCGAGATCACCGCCCGGGGCGAAGGCTTCGGCAAGGAGATCGGCATGGGTTCGGCCCGCTTGACGAAAAAATACGGCCACCCCGACCTGTCCATGAGCGTGAAAAGTCAGGAGTTCCCGGCCTACGACGGCCGTGCGATCCAGGGCATTGGCCTGGCGTACGCCACCTCCAACCGGGGCGCCTGCCACCTGCGTGGCTACACCATCGCCTCTGAAGTGCTGGGCATTCCGGTCAAGACCGACCCGGTGGAGAGCGAAGGTAAACCGGAGCTTGTGAAGGCGTTCCAGGACGCCACCGCCGCATTCGACTCGTCGGGCCTGTGCGTGTTCACCACCTTCGCCTGGGGTGTGGCCGATCTGGCACCGCAGCTGCAGGCCGCGTGCAACGAAGAGTTCACCACCGAAGAGCTGGAGAAAATCGGTGAGCGCATCTGGAACATGGAGCGCGAATTCAACAACGCTGCCGGCTTCACGTCCAAGGACGACAGCCTGCCCAAGCGCCTGCTGACCGAAGCCGCCAAGACAGGTGCTTCCAAAGGCATGGTCAGCAAGCTGCCCGAGATGCTGCCCAAGTACTACGCCGCACGCGGCTGGGACACCGAAGGCCGCCCCACCGCCGAGACCCGGGCGCGCTTGAGTCTGTAAAGTTCGGCCCCGAGCAGCCTTTGGCCTGAACCCAGGGGGCAGTCACCACGCTGCCCCCTTTCTTTTTTTCGAGGAGACAAGACATGCACCACGTCATCCTGGGCGCCGGCCCCGCCGGTGTCATTGCCGCCGAGACCATCCGCAAGCAT
>JBBQKZ010000056.1:0-23655 GCA_038327405.1 Burkholderiales bacterium
CGGCGTGCTCGTACAGCGCCGTGCCGTCGAAGCGGGCCAGCGCGTGTTCGTCGGTGGGGAAGTGGGCGGGCACCCAGTCCAGGATGACCTTCAGGCCAGCGGCGTGCGCGGTCTGTACGAAGCGACGGAACGATTCGGGTGAACCGTGGCGCGCGGTGGGCGCGTACAGGCCGGTGGGCTGGTAGCCCCACGAGGCATAGAACGGGTGTTCGCTCACCGGCATGAGCTCGAGGTGGGTGAAGCCCATGTCCACCGCGTAAGGCACGAGGTGGGTGGTGAGGTCGTCCCAGGTGGGCACGGTGTGCGGACCGTCGGGCCGGCGCCACGAACCCACATGCACCTCGTAGATGGCCATGGGCAGGTCGGGGCGTTCGTGTGCTGCGCCGCCCCGGTCGGCCGGTGGTCGCAGGGGCTCACACACCCGCGCTGCGTTGCCCGGGGGCAGCTCGGTTTCGCGGGCGTAGGGGTCGGTCTTGAAGATGTGGCGGCCGTCGCTGCCTTGCACCTCGTACTTGTACCAGTCGCCCACGGCCGCCCCGGGCACGAACAGCTCCCACACACCGCATTCGGGGCGCAGACGCATGGGCTGCGCGCGCCATTGATTGAAATCGCCCACCAGGCCGACCTGGCGCGCGTGGGGCGCCCACACGGCGAAGGCGGTGCCGGTCTGCCCGTCCAGTGTGGTGGCGTGGGCGCCGAGTTTTTGCCAGGGGCGCAGGTGCTTGCCCTCGGCCAGCAGCCAGATGTCGGTCTCGCCGAGCCAGAAGCTGGTGGCGGGTGTGGGGGCTGTGGTGGGTGGGGGTGTTGTTGTCATGGGCGCGTCTGGTCAGGTCATTCTGGCACCGCTCGCGCCTGGACGGTCTTTGTCCTTCAGCTTCACACAAGGCGGGTGCCCGACAATCCAGCCATGACCCCAGCCCAAGCTCGACTCCTCACGCCCCGACGCCTGCTCATGGCCTCGGTGGTGGTGGCCCTCATGACCATCACCCTCAAGACCGGGGCGTGGTACATCACGGACTCGGTGGGCCTGCTGTCGGACGCGATGGAATCGCTGGTGAACCTGGCCAGCGCCATCTTCGGCCTGGTGATGGTGACGATCGCGGCGCGCCCGGCCGACGATGACCACCCCTACGGCCACCACAAGGCGGAGTATTTTTCTTCGGGCTTCGAAGGCATCCTCATCATCGCGGCGGCGCTGGGCATCATCTGGGTCGCCGGGCACCGCCTGTTCGATCCTCAGCCGATCGAGCAGGTGGGCTGGGGCTTGGCGCTCTCGGTGGTGAGCTCCGCCCTCAACGGCCTGCTGGCCTGGGTGATGTTTCGCGCCGCGAAGGAACACCGCTCGATCGCGCTGGAGGCCGATGCCAAACACCTCGTGACCGACGTGTGGACCTCGGTGGGCGTGGTGGTCGGTATCGGGCTGGTGCACTTCACCGGCTGGCTCTGGCTCGACCCGCTGGTGGCCATGGGCGTGGCGGCCAACATCCTCAAAGAAGGTTTTCACCTCATGTGGCGTTCGTCACAAGGGCTGATGGACGAAGCGCTGGAGCCCGAGGTGATGGCCACGATCCAGCAGACGCTGGACGTTTTTGCCTCTGCCGAAGGTGAAGCCAGCATCATCCGGTTTGACCACCTGAGCACGCGCAAGGCCGGTCAGCGGCGTTTTGTGGACCTGCACATGCACATGCCGGCGAGCTGGTCGCTGGGCCGGGCGGCCGCCGTGCGCGCGAGCGTGGAGCAGGCGCTGATGAGTGCGGTGCCGGGGCTGCGCGCCTCGATTCAGTTGCTGCCGAGCGATGTGGAAGCGCACTTTGACGATGAGAAGGATTTGATTTGATTGCGCTGTTGCAACGGGTGGCCCAGGCTCGCGTGGAGATCAGCGGGGAGGTGTTGGGACAGATCGGACAAGGTTTGCTGGTGCTGCTGTGCGCCGAGCCGGACGACACCGAGGCCGTGGGCGGGAAGATGCTGGCCAAGATCCTGAAGCTGCGCATTTTTGGCGACACCGCCGGCAAGATGAACCTGAGCGTGCAGGACATCGCGGGTGGCTTGTTGATCGTGAGCCAGTTCACCCTGGCGGCCGATACGAAGAGCGGCAACCGGCCGGGATTCACCGCGGCAGCGCCGCCCGCACTGGGCGAGGCGCTTTACGACGCGTTTGTGAAGGCCGCGCGCGCTGCGCACCCGGTGGTGCAGACCGGCCGTTTCGGCGCCGACATGAAAGTGCACCTGGTCAACGACGGACCGGTGACCATACCTTTGCAGATCAAGGCTTAACGGTAAGGGTCCGGCTGGCCCAGTCCGGCCAGGATCTCGGTTTCCCGAGCTTCCATCGCTTCAGCATCGGCCTCACCGGTCTCGTGGTCCCAGCCCTGTGCATGCAGCGTGCCGTGCACCAGCAGGTGCGCGTAGTGCTCGGCCAACGGCTTCTTCAACTCGGCCGCTTCGCGCGCCACCACCGGTGCGCACAGCACCAGATCGGCCATCACCAACGGTTCTGTGGCGTAGTCGAAGGTGAGCACGTTGGTGGCGTAGTCGCGCTGGCGGTAGTCGCGGTTGAGCGCCTGGCCTTCTTCTGCGCCAACGATGCGAACGGTGATTTCGGCGTCGGCATCGAGCGCGTGGCGGATGCAGCGCGCCACCGTGTGGCGCGGCAGCGCGGCACGGTGGGCGGCGGCGTCCGGCAGGTCGCCGAACTGCAATGACAGGGTGAGGTTGGGCAAGGCCATCAGCGTTTGGCCGGTTGGGCGAAGCAATTGGACAGCAGCGTCTGCTCTTGCGCCGTGTGGTCGGCCGCCAGAAAACTCAGCTCGCCTTTCATGCCTTGTGTGTACCAGCGCAGGCTGTTCTGTTCGTCCAGCGCAATGAAGCGCACACCGGTGGTGGCGCGGCGGCCTTGCAGCATCACGGTGCGGCCGTTGAAGTGCAGGGCGGCGAACGCGTTGCCGTTGCTCAGGTTGAGGTAGACCAGCTCGATCTCGGCCCCGCCGTCGCAGCGGTAGTTCACTGCCTGGCTGCTGAAGACCAGCGATGGTGTGGCCGGCGCGGCTGCGGGCGGCATGCCCTGGGCGGCGGCGGCCAAAGGCAGCATGGCCAACAGGCTGCCGAGCGCGCGGGTGATGGATGTCGAGAGCATGGAATTCATGTCAGGCCGCCTTGCGGCGCGTGCGTTTGGCCGGTGCTGCGTCTTCCACGTGGGGCGTGCGTGCATCGTAGGCGTCCACGATCCGGGCCACCAGCGGGTGGCGCACCACGTCGGCACTCGACAGCCGCGTGATGGCAATGCCCTGCACGCGCTTGAGCACGCGCTCGGCGTCGATCAGCCCGCTGAGCTCGGTGCGCGGCAGGTCGATCTGGCTCACGTCGCCGGTGATCACCGCCTTGGCGCCGAAGCCGATGCGGGTGAGGAACATCTTCATCTGCTCCACCGTGGTGTTCTGCGCTTCGTCCAGGATCACGAAGGCGTGGTTGAGCGTGCGTCCGCGCATGAAGGCCAGCGGCGCGATCTCGATCTGCTGGCGTTCGAAGGCCTTCTGCACCTTGTCCGCACCCATCAGGTCGTACAGCGCGTCGTACAGCGGGCGCAGGTAGGGGTCCACCTTCTGACCCAGGTCACCGGGCAGAAAGCCGAGTTTTTCACCCGCTTCCACGGCCGGGCGCGTGAGCACGATGCGCTGCACCGCGCTGCGCTCCAGCGCGTCCACCGCGCAGGCCACGGCCAGATACGTCTTGCCGGTGCCGGCCGGGCCGATGCCGAAGGTGATGTCGTGCGTGGCCATGTTTTCGAGATACCGCGCCTGGTTGGGCGTGCGCCCGCGCACCTCGCCACGGCGCGTCTGCATGGCCAGCGCGCCGTCGCCCGGGTCGGCCAGCGCGGTGTCGCCGCTGAGCATGAGCTGCACCTGCTCGGGCGGGATCGGCTTCTTCGCCATCTCGTACATGGCCTGCAGGGTTTCCAGCGCCTGGTTCACCTTGGGCTTGGTGCCCTCGATGCGGAACTGCTCGAACCGGTGCGCCACCTTCACGTTCAAGGCTGTCTCGATGCTGCGGATGTGGGTGTCCAGGGGGCCGCAGAGGTGACCCATGCGGACGTTGTCGGGCGGGGAGAAGGTGTGTCTGAGAATCAAGCCGATAATCCCATGAACAAAGGAAGCAGCGCCCAATGATAGGCAAGTTGACCGGCACCCTGCTGGAGAAAAACCCACCCCAGATCCTGCTGGACTGCCACGGCGTCGGTTACGAGGTCGATGTGCCGATGAGCACGTTTTACAACCTGCCCGCCACCGGCGAAAAAGTGGCGCTGCTCACCCATTTTGTGGTGCGCGAGGACGCCCAGATTCTCTACGGCTTCGCCACCGCACCCGAGCGTGAGGCCTTTCGCCAGCTCATCAAGATCAGCGGCGTGGGCCCGCGCACCGCGCTCTCGGTGCTCTCGGGCATGAGCGTGGGCGACCTGGCGCAGGCCATCACCGCGCAAGACAGCGGCCGCATCATCAAGGTGCCCGGCATCGGCAAGAAGACCGCCGAACGCCTGCTGCTCGAACTCAAGGGCAAGCTGGGCGCCGACCTCAACCTCACTGGTGGCGGCCCGGCCCAGAGCGACGTGCAGAGCGACATCCAGCAAGCCCTGATGGCGCTGGGCTACAGCGACAAGGACGCGGCCGCGGCCTTGAAGCCCCTGCCTGCTGACGTGGGTGTGAGCGAAGGCATCAAGCTCGCGCTGAAAGCATTGGCCAAGTAAAAAAGATGAGCATCCAGACCGACGACTTCGCCCCCGCGCCGCGCATGGTGTCTGCCGCGCCGGCTTCGCCCAAGGAAGAGGCGATCGAGCGCGCGCTGCGGCCCAAGTTGCTCGACGAGTACGTGGGCCAGGTGAAGGTGCGCGAGCAGCTGGAGATCTTCATTGGCGCGGCCAAGAAGCGCAACGAGGCGCTGGACCACGTGTTGCTGTTCGGCCCGCCGGGCCTGGGCAAGACCACACTGAGTCACTTCATTGCGCAGGAGCTGGGTGTGAACCTGCGCCAGACCAGCGGGCCGGTGCTGGAGAAGCCCAAGGATCTGGCGGCGCTGCTGACCAACCTGGAGGCCAACGATGTGCTCTTCATCGACGAGATTCACCGGCTCAGCCCGGTGGTCGAGGAAATCCTGTACCCCGCGCTGGAGGACTACCAGATTGACATCATGATCGGCGAAGGCCCTGCGGCGCGCAGCATCAAGCTTGATCTGCAGCCCTTCACCCTGGTGGGCGCCACCACCCGCGCCGGCATGCTCACCAACCCGCTGCGCGACCGCTTCGGCATTGTGGCGCGGCTGGAGTTCTACACCTCCGAAGAGCTGGGGCGCATCGTCAAGCGCAGCGCTGGCCTGCTGAACGCACCCATGGACGAAGAAGGGGGCTTCGAGATCGCACGCCGCTCGCGCGGCACGCCGCGCATCGCCAACCGCCTGCTGCGCCGCGTGCGCGACTACGCCGACGTGAAGGGCACGGGCACCATCACAAAAGACATCGCCAACCGCGCGCTGGCCATGCTGGACGTGGACCCGCAGGGCTTCGACCTGATGGACCGCAAGCTGTTGGAGGCCGTTATCCACCGCTTCGACGGTGGGCCGGTCGGGCTGGACAACATCGCGGCCAGCATCGGCGAGGAGCGCGACACGATTGAAGACGTGATCGAACCCTATTTGATCCAGCAAGGCTTTTTGCAGCGCACGCCGCGCGGACGCATCGCCACGCTGGCAGCCTACCGGCACCTGGGCGTGGCCCCGCCGGCCACCGACAACGGGCTGTTCCAGCCCGGCAACTGAGCCATTTCACCCATGATCTTGTCCTCCGCTCAACGCCGCTGGGGATGGGGTGCAGCAGGCGTGCTGCTGGTGCTCGCGTTCTGGGCCGGCTGGCTCTGGCGCCACCCCAAGGTGGATGCGGTCGAGCTGCAAGCGGCACCGCTGGTGCGCAGCCTGCAGTTTTCGGCCCGTGTGGCCACGCTCTCGCGGGTGGAGATCGGCAGCACCATCACCGGTCGGGTTCAGGCTGTGCTTGTGGAAGAAGGCGCCAGCGTTCGCCAGGGTGACGTGCTGTTGCGGCTGGAATCCGACGAACTCACCGCCGCACTCACGCAGGCGGTGGCGGCCGAGCGCCAGGCCACGGCACGGCTGGCAGGCCTGCGCAGCACCGGGCGCACCGCCGCCCAGGCCGCGCTGGCCCAGACCGAAGCCACCGTGCGCGCCGCCCAGGCCGAACTCACGCGCACCGAACAGCTGGTGGCTCAGGGTTTCGTGAGCGCGTCGCGCTTGGACGAAGTGCGCCGCGCGCTGGAAGTGGCCCAGGCCCAGCAGAGCAGCGCGCGCGCGCAGACGCGAGCCAACGAAGAAACAGGAACCGACCTGGTGCAGGCCCAGGCCCAACTGGCCGTGGCCCAGGCCACCACCCAGGCCGCGAAGGCCCGGCTGGCACAGACCATCTTGGTGGCACCGGCCGATGCACAGGTGCTGCTGCGCGAGGTCGAGCCCGGCCAGATCGTGCAGCCCGGCAAGGCCTTGCTGAGTCTGGCGCTGGCCGGCCCCACGCAGATCGTCGCGCCCGTCGACGAGCGTTTCCTCGATCAGTTGCAGACCGGCCAGGTCGCACGTGTGGTGGCCGATGCGTTTGCCGGGCAGCCGCTGGCCGCGCGCGTGTTGTCCATCGCCCCGTCGGTCGATGCGCAACGTGGCGCCATCGAGGTCAAGCTCACGCTGGACGCGCCCGCGCCGGCTTTTCTGCGCGAAGACATGACGGTGTCGGTCGAGGTGGAAACCGCCCGGCGGGACAATGCGTTGGTGTTGCCGCTGGCCGCCTTGCGCACCGCACTGCCCGACGGTTCGGCCACCGTGCTGGTGAGCGACGCGGGCGTGGCGCGCATCCGCACGGTGAAGCTCGGCCTGCGCACGCTCGACGCCGCCGAGGTGCTGGAGGGGCTTGCCGAGGGTGACGTTGTGCTGATCGGAGGCACGCCGCTGGCCGACAACCGCGTGCGTGTGCGCAGGGTGCCCTGGCAGCCGGGCCAGCGCATGGCGCCCGGTGCGGCTGCGCCCGACGCCGGCTCAGCGCTGTCCAACGCCATGGGCCGCTGAGCACACCCCATGAGCGCCTGGTTGGGATTTGAACGCCGCGTGGCACTGCGCTTCCTGCGCGAAGGGCGCATGCAGACCCTGCTGATCATCGTGGGCGTGGCCGCCGGGGTGGCGGTGATCGCCTACATCTCCGCGCTCATCAGCGGACTGCAGACCAACACCCTCAACAAGACACTCGGCGCGCAGGCCCACATCACCCTGAGCGCACCCGACGACGTGGTGGCCCCGCCCGCAACCAGGGCGGCAGGCACAACCACCCTGACCGAAGCCCAGCCGCGCGCGCAGCGCTTGCGCTCGGTGGCCAACTGGCAGGCGCTGGTGCCGCAGCTGGAACGTTTGCCCGGCATCGCGGCCGTCTCACCCATGGTGGCGGGCGGAGCGCTGGCGTTGCGTGGCGAGGCCACGCAATCCATCTCGCTGTTCGGCGTGGAGCTGGACCGGTACGACCGCATCGTCGGCCTGCGCAACAAGGTGGTCAGCGGCACCGCGCGCCTGGCGCCGGGCGAGGCCATCGTAGGGCGCGACCTGGCGGCCGATCTGGGGGTGCGTGTGGGCGACCGCCTCACGGTCCAGACCGCCACCCTGAGCGAGCCGGTGCGCGTGACCGCGCTGGTGGACTTCGGCGTGAAAGAACTCAACCGCCGCACCGTGATCCTGCCGCTGCGGGCTGCACAAAGCCTGCTCGGCCTGCCCGGTGGCGCCACCACCATCGACCTCACGGTGGACGACGTGTGGGCCGCGCAGGGGCTCACCGAAGACCTGCGCCGCCAATTGCCCTACCAGCTGGAGAGCTGGCAGGAGAGCAACGCCCAGTTGGTCTCGGCCCTCAACGCGCAGTCGGTGAGCACCAGCCTCATTCGCGGCGTGGTGCTGGTGGTCGTGGTGTTGGGCATCGCCAGCGTGCTGGTGGTGTCGGTGGTGCAGAAGCGCCGGGAGATCGGCATCCTGCGCGCCATGGGCGCCACGCGGGCCCAGGTGCTGCGGGTGTTTCTGGTGCAGGGTGCGGTGGTGGGGGCTGTGGGATCGGTGCTCGGCATTGCACTGGCCGTGCTGATGATCTGGTTGTTCACCACCTTCGTGCGCGGCTCCGACGGGCAGCCGCTGTTCTCCATTGCCTTGCCGCCCCTGCTCGCGCTGCAGGTGGCCGTGCTGGCCACGGTGTGCGGGGTGCTGGCAGCCATTGCGCCGGCCCGCCGTGCTGCCGCCATGGACCCGGGCCAGGCGATACGGATGTGAGCCCATGAACGCCACAACCTACCCGGTTCCCCTGATCGAACTCAGCGAGGTTCGCAAGACCTACAACGCCGGCCTGCCCAGCGAAGCCGAGGTGCTGCATGGCATTGGCCTGCGCGTGATGCCGGGAGAATTCATCGCGCTCATCGGCCCGTCGGGCTCGGGCAAGAGCACCCTGCTCAGCATCGTCGGCCTGCTCGAACGCATGAGCTCGGGCACCTACCGTTTTCAGGGTGAGGAGGTGCAGGGGCTGGACGACAACGGTCTGACCATGCGCCGGCGCAACAAGCTCGGCTTCGTGTTCCAGTTCCACCACCTGCTGCCGGCCTTCACCGCGCTGGAAAACGTGACCATGCCCGCGCTCATGGCCGAAGGCCGGGTGGGTTCCGCGCAACTGGCCAAGGCGCGCGAGTTGCTCGACGCGGTGGGTCTGGCCCAGGCCATGGACAAACGGCCGGGGCAGCTCTCGGGCGGCATGCAGCAGCGCGTGGCGATCGCCCGCGCGCTGGTGATGGAGCCGCCACTGGTGCTGGCCGACGAACCCACCGGCAACCTGGACACGGCGTCGTCCGACGATGTGTTCGTGCTGCTGCGGCGCATGCACGCCGAGCGCGGCGTGTCCTTTGTCGTGGTCACGCACGACCCGCGGCTGGCGGCGCGCTGCGACCGGCTGGTGGAACTGGTGGACGGGCGCATCGCGCGCGACGAGGCCACGCCCCTGGCTGGCTGAGCATGCGCCAGGCCTTCAGAGTGGATCTGCGGCAGGCTCGGCTCGAAGCATGTTCATCACGATCAGGATCTGCGCCGCGTAGTAGGTGCTCAGCACCCAAACTTGTGACATGGGCAGCGGCGAGACAAACCGGTTGATCGCGAGCAAGGTGTCGCTGAGCATGAAGAAGACCGCGCCCACCGCCACGCCGATGGCTGCGGCGTTGCGCTGCACGCTGGCGCGGCCGATGGCCTGGGCCGCCATGAGCGCGATGACCAGCACGTAGGCCGCCACCGGAGCACGCAGCGCGGCCGGCAGACCCCCCTGCCACAGGAAGGTATACATCGCAGCACCAATGCCCAGCGTGGCGGCGAGCGCGCGCCGGCTCGAAAACCACGGCACACCCTGGCGGAACAATGCGATGTAGGCCAGGTGCGCCAGCAGGAAAGACACGAGTCCGGGAATGAAGTAACCGGGGAACATCAAGAACGCATCACCGGCCAAAGACAGTGCGAGCGCGCCGAGAAGCAGACCGTTGAATCGTTGCAGGCCGTCCGACCCTCGCGCATGGCCCAGCACCACCGCCATGGCGACCACCATGGTCAGCGGCTTGAACACGCGGTGCAGCTCCACCGCGCCCAGCGCCGCCGTGGCCATGGACAGCGCCGCGCATTCGATCAGCAACGCCTCGCCCATGCCGATGCGGCCCTGCATCACCGCGCCGATGGCCCACAGTGCCACCACCAGCACTGTGAACACGACCGCGCTTCGCGACAGTGCCCAGCCGTCGGCAAACCACAGGAAACCGGCCACGCCCGCGAGCAGCAGGGCAAACTGCGCTCCGGCAAACCACTGCACTGCCGGCGTCATGGGCGGTGCGTAGCGTTGCACCTGCGCGAAGTCGAAGGCCGGCACCGGAAAACGCGCAGCCACGTCGGCCGGCCGCCAGCCTGGTGGTTTGAGCCACACGCGCAGCTTGTCGGCCCAACTGCGTGTGTGCCACGAGTCCTTGAGCAAGCCCCAGTACACCTCGCCGTTGGCCCACAGCGGGTCCCAGCTTTGCAGCGGCTTGCGGGTGCCATAGACGCACGGCTCGTCTTCTTCCCGGAAGCTGCCGAACAGCCGGTCCCACACGATGAGGATGCCGCCGTAGTTGCGGTCCAGGTAGCGGTCGTTCACCGCGTGGTGCACGCGGTGGTTGGACGGGCTGCAGAACCAGCGGTCGAACCAGCCGAGCTTGCGGACCTGCTCGGTGTGCACCCAGAACTGGTAGAGCAGGTCGATGAGGGCGACGACAGCGAACACCAGCGGCGGCACGCCGGCCACCGCCATCGGCAGGTAGAACACCCAGCCGACCAGGGCGCCCGAACTGGTCTGGCGCAGCGCGGTGGACAGGTTGTAGTCCTGGCTCTGGTGGTGCACCACGTGCGCTGCCCAGAAGAGGGCGGTCTCGTGCCCGGCGCGGTGCAGCCAGTAGTAGCAGAAGTCGTAAAAAACAAGCGCCAGCAGCCAGCCGGCCCAGGTGGTCCAGAAAGGGTGATCGGGCCAGATCGCCACCGCCGAATAGACGGCGGTGTAAATGCCCACGCGCAGCAGCCGTGTGAACACCGCGCTGATCTGGCTGAGCATGCCCAGGCCAATGCTGCTGATGGCATCGTCCAGGCGGTAGGTGTTGCGCCGCCGCTTGAGCCCGACGGCGAACTCGATCGCGATCAGCACAAAGAATACCGGCGTGGCCATCACGATGATCTGACTGGGGCTCATGGGCAGTGTGGGCAGGTGTGGGCGGAATGCCCGGATTGTGGCCAGAACCCGGCCTGCGCGGTGATGGCAACAACCCGCACGCCGCGTGCCAGAATCGCGCCATGCCCGCCCCCTCGCAGCCTGCCGCGATTGCTCCGGAAAGTGCCACCATGGCGCTGTACCGGGCCGCTCTCGGTCCGGTGAACGTCAGGCGCTACCTGCCGGTGTTTGCCCGTTTCGACGAGGCGGGCCGGGCCGGCCCCGGCTGGAACTGGGCCGCTGCACTGCTGACGCTGAACTGGCTGGTGTTCCGCCAGATGTGGGGGGCGGCCCTGGTTTACGTGGCTGCCGTGGAAGGCCTGGCCTTGCTGGTGCTGGGGCTGGGGCGCGAATGGCTGGCCCGACCCTCGCTGGCCGAGTGGGGTTTTCTGGGCTCGATCTTCGTGTTGAGCTGCCTGGTGCCAGGCGTGTACGGCAACGCCTGGCTGCACGCCGATGTGCGCCGCCGCATGACCCGCGCGGTGCGCGAAGCCAAGACCGTGCGCGAGGCTTGTGCTGCCCTGGCGCAACGTGCCAGCACCCGCAGGCGTCTTCTGGGTCTGGCGGTCATCAATGTGGTGCTGGCGGCAGCTGCGCTGGGCGCGTACTGGGGCTTGTCAAGCTGGGTGGCCGATCAGCCGGCACCGCCCGTGGCGGTGGAGCCGAAGGTGATGGCGCCGGTCGATCCCGTGCCGGCCGCTGCCGAAGAACCGGCGGCTCCCGTGCCCACGCCTGCGGCGCCACCCGCAGAGCCCCAGGCTGAACCACCACCCGTGCCATCTGCCGAGCCAGTGAGTTCAGAGCCGGCGCCCACCGGGGTACCCGCGCCGTTGCCCGTGCCCACGGCGCCCCCCGCCGGTTCTGCCGCGCTCCAGGAATTCGCCGTCAACGTGGGCCTGTTCGCCGACGCTGCCAATGCCGACCGCGTGCACACCCGCCTGCTCGACGCCGGCCTGCCGGCTTACATCCAGGTGGTGGACTTCCCCAACGGGCAACGCACCCGCGTGCGGGTCGGCCCGTTCGCCAGCCGGACCCTGGCGGATTCGGCGGCTGCGCGCATCCGTTCACTGGGCCTGGAGGCGCAGGTGTTCCGCCAGTAAGGCCTGCATCAGCAGCCCTGTGCTACATTGCCAACCCATGCAAGCGCGCAACTTCTTTGCCTTTTACTTTTGGTTCTCGGTCCCTGGCGGACGAGAGGCGAGGCTGTAAGCGCATCACCGAATCTCGATCAAACCGCCGGAGCCCTCAGCCCGGCGGTTTTTTTTCGACCCTGTTTCCACCACCGCAACACCCGTTCCAGGAGCCCTTGATGACCGCGAAACATGCCCCCGCCAGCAGCGATGCCTGGCACACCCGTTCGATCGACAAGACCAGCCAGACCGACGACGAACGCATCAAGGACATCACCGTGTTGCCCCCTCCCGAACACCTGATCCGCTTCTTTCCCATCGGCGGCACGCCGGTGGAGACGCTGATCAGCCAGACCCGCCAGCGCATCCACAACATCCTGCACGGCAAAGACGACCGCCTGCTGGTGATCATCGGCCCCTGCTCGATCCACGACCCGGCCGCTGCCGTGGACTACGCGCGCCGCTTGCAGCCGCTGCGCGAGAAATACGCCGACACGCTGGAAATCGTCATGCGTGTGTACTTCGAGAAGCCGCGCACCACGGTGGGCTGGAAGGGCTTGATCAACGACCCCTACCTGGACGAGAGCTACCGCATCGACGAAGGCCTGCGCATCGCGCGCCAGTTGCTGATCGAGATCAACCGCCTGGGCCTGCCGGCGGGCAGCGAGTTCCTCGACGTGATCTCGCCTCAGTACATCGGCGATCTGATCGCCTGGGGCGCCATCGGCGCACGCACCACCGAGAGCCAGGTGCACCGCGAGCTGGCCTCGGGCCTGTCGGCGCCGATCGGTTTCAAGAACGGCACCGACGGGAACATCCGGATCGCCACCGACGCGATTCAGGCCGCCTCGCGCGGGCATCACTTCCTGTCGGTGCACAAAAACGGCCAGGTCGCCATCGTGCAAACCAACGGCAACAAGGACTGCCACGTGATCCTGCGCGGCGGCAAGGCTCCCAACTACGACGCTGCGAGCGTGGCGGCTTCGGTGAGAGAACTCGAAGCCGCCAAACTTGCGCCGCGCCTGATGGTTGATTGCAGCCATGCCAACAGCAGCAAGCAGCACGAAAAGCAGCTCGACGTGGCGCGCGACATTGCAGGCCAGATCGCCGGCGGGTCGCGTAGCGTGTTCGGCGTGATGATCGAGAGCCACATCGAGGCCGGCGCGCAGAAATTCACCCCGGGCAAGGACGCTGTGGGCGCGCTCAAATATGGCCAGAGCATCACCGACGCCTGCCTGGGCTGGAGCGATTCGCTGCAGGCGCTCGACGCGCTGTCGAACGCGGTCAAGTCCGCGCGTCAGGCGAAGGCCTGAAGCAGCTGGGCGGGCTTTCACGGTGAGAGGGCCCGCGGGTGAGGTCCACAATGGAGGCCATTCAGGAGATCCATCATGCGAAGTCAAGTCACCGTGAGCTGGGGTGTACCAGCGACCTACCATTTCGATCTGGAAGAGGTGCAGCCCATGCCGCACGATCTGGCTCGCAGCTGGCTCGACGAGCAGTTCACGTTCCTGGGTTGCGAGCCGATCCGGCCCACCGGCAAGGTGCTCACCGCGGACAAGATTCTGGGCGTGGCCGAGGCTGCGGGTGAAGAGCGGTTCCGCGACGCGGCGCACCGCCCCTGGGCGATGGCGTTTGCGCGCGCGGCCAGCGCGGCGCTCGCCAAGCCGGTCATCTCGATTGATGTACCGGCACAGGCCCTGAGTTACTAGCAGGGGAACACCCCCGCGCCGCCTTCGGCGTCACCCCCTCAAGGGGGCGCATCCTGCAGCCTGGCAAAGCCAGTTCCGCGGATGCTCTGGGCAATAGCGCTTCTTCAAGCCGCGAGGGCTTTCAGCAGGCGCTCGTGCACGCCACCAAACCCACCGTTGCTCATGCACACGATGTGATCGCCTGCCTGAGCGGCCGACACCACCTGAGCCACCAGCTCGTCGATGCTTTTGCCCACCTGGGCACGCGCGCCCATGGGGGTCAGGGCCTCGGTGGCGTCCCAGTCCAGTCCGCCCGAGTGGCAGAACGCAAGATCGGCCGCCTCCAGGCTCCACGGCAGCTGCGACTTCATCGTGCCCAGCTTCATGGTGTTGCTGCGCGGCTCGAACACCGCCAGGATGCGCCCGCGCGGACTGCCCAACCGGCGTTGCAGGCCGTCCAGCGTGGTGCGGATAGCGGTGGGGTGGTGGGCAAAGTCGTCGTAAACAGTGATGGTGCCGCCCGGGCGCGGGACGGTGCCGCGCACTTCCATGCGACGGCGCACGTTCTCGAAGCTGGCCAGCGCCCGCGCCGCGTCTGCCGGGGCCACGCCCAGGTGTTCGGCCGCGGCGATGGCGGCCAGCGCATTGAGCTGGTTGTGCACACCGCTGAGCGCCCACTCCACGCGGCCCGCCGGACGGCCCTGGTTGAACACATCAAACGCATGGGGCTCGCCCACGGCGGTGAAATCGCTCACCGCCGCGCCAAAGGTGCGCAGCTCGCTCCACAGGCCCTGGTGCAACACGCGGTCCAGGCTTTCCTCCAGCCCGTTGGACACCACGCGCCCCGACGGCGGCACGGTGCGGATCAGGTGGTGGAACTGGCGCTCGATGGCGGCCAGGTCGTCGAAGATGTCGGCGTGGTCGAACTCGAGGTTGTTCAGGACGGCCGTGCGCGGGCGGTAGTGGACGAATTTGCTGCGCTTGTCGAAGAAGGCGGTGTCGTATTCGTCTGCTTCAATAACGAAAGCCCCCACGCTCCCCACTGCGTGTGGTTCGCTGCCCCCCGAGGGGGCTGTTTTGCCTTGGGGCGGCCCGGCGGCAAAACCGCTCTCCCCGGTTGCCGGTGCGCCCAAGCGCGCGGAAATACCGAAGTTCATCGGTACCCCACCAATGAGAAAGCCCGGCTTCAGCCCGTTGGCTTCGAGAATCCAGGTCAGCATGGCAGTCGTCGTGGTCTTGCCGTGCGTGCCGGCCACCGCCAGCACGTGGCGACCTTGCAGCACATGTTCAGCCAGCCACTGCGGGCCGCTGGTGTAGGCCGCGCCGCTGTCCATGATGGCTTCCATCAGCGGGAACTTCGGCGTGCCGTCGGGCTTGCGCGAGCGGCTCACCACGTTGCCGATGACGAACATGTCGGGCTTTAGCGCGAGCTGGTCGGCGCCGAAACCCTCGATCAGGTCGATGCCGAGCGCGCGCAGCTGGTCGCTCATGGGGGGGTAAACGCCGGCGTCGCAGCCGGTGACGCGGTGGCCGGCTTCGCGGGCCAGGGCGGCCAGACCGCCCATGAAGGTGCCGCAAATGCCCAGGATGTGGATGTGCATCGGGCGATTCTAGGTGGCGGCCCACCCGGGCCTTGCGGGTATGGCTGGGCAGGGCACCCCAGCCGGGCACAGGCGGGCACAATCCCCGGATGGAAGCGAGCCGGGACGACATCACCTTTGAAATTGCGGCCGTGGCCGCCCGCCTCGTGGCCGAGGAGGGGCTGGAGTACGCCGCCGCCAAGCGCCAGGCCGTCAAACAACTGGGCTTGCCCGCACGCACCGCCTTGCCCGACAACGCGGCGCTGGAGACGGCGGTGCGTGAGCACATCGACATCTTCTGCGCCGATACCCAGCCCGGCGAGTTGCTCGCGCTTCGCGAACTGGCCCTGTTGTGGATGGAGCGACTCAAGGCCTTCCGCCCGCACCTGGGTGGTTCGGTCTGGCACGGAACTGCCACCCGCCACAGCGATCTCTACATGCAGCTCTTTTGCGATGACTCCAAGGCGCCCGAGTGGGCCTTGCTCGATCACCGGGTTGAATACCACCCCGGTACCGTCAACGGCTGGCGCGGTGAACCGGTGGAGGCGCTGACCCTTCGCACCCGCTGCGAGGCGCTGGGTCAGTGGGTGCTCATTCACCTGATGGTGCACGAGCACGATGACCTGCGAGGCGCTCTCAAACCCGATGCCCAGGGTCGAAAGCCGCGTGGTGACGACGCCGCGCTTCGGCTGCGAATGGCCGGGGCCGCCAACCCCCTCGGACGGTACGAATGAAACTGCAACGAAGACATGTGTTGATGACCGGGGCCGCCGCGGCGGCTGCTGGCGTGGGGGCCTGGTTGTCGTGGCGGCGCATCGCGCCCCAGCCCGTGCTGAGTGGCGCCGAGGCCGCCTTCTGGGCCGGCACCTTCGATGGCCCCAACGGCGAGACGGTGAATCTTGCGGCCATGCGGGGTCGACCCTTGCTGGTGAATTTCTGGGCCACTTGGTGCCCGCCCTGCGTGGAAGAGTTGCCTTTGCTCAACGCATTCAACACCGCCAACGCCGCGCAAGGCTGGCAGGTGCTCGGCCTGGCGGTGGACCAGCCCAGCGCGGTGCGCAGCTTTCTACAGAAATTGCCGCTGAACTTCCCGGTGGGCATGGCGGGCTTCGCCGGTACCGAGCTCAGCAAGAGCCTGGGCAATCCCAGCGGCAGCCTGCCGTACACGGTTGTTTTCGGGGGCGAGGGCACAGTCCTGCACCGCAAGATCGGCAAGGTGTCCGAGGCTGACCTGGCCCAATGGGCGCAACTGGGCTGAAGCCGACGTTCCGTGATCGACCGCCGGTCAACTTCCGGGAATGTTCGGTGATACAGGACTAAATTCCAGCTTTGTCTTCAAAATCACCAGGAGGGGCTGGCTGTCGGGTCCGATGCCCGAGGAGCGGCCGGGTGTGATCCACCGCACATTCGGTCGTGTACACTGCGGCACCCTGTCCGGCCAGGGTGGGTCGGCAGGCTTGAAGTTGGTCGCACTTAGAACAAATTAGCCGCTTTTCGTTGGAGAAATCATGGATTTGAGAAAACTGAAGACGCTGATCGATCTTGTGTCCGAGTCAAACGTGTCGGAACTGGAGATCACCGAGGCCGAGGGCAAGGTCCGCATTGTCAAGAGTGCGCCGATGTCCGCCGCAGCACCCGTCACCTACAGCATGGCCCCGGCGCCGGTGGCACCCCAGGTGGTGCCCGCTGTCGAGGCAGTCCCTGCGGTCGCGGCAGCACCCGCCGAGCCGGTGGGCCACACCGTCAAGTCGCCCATGGTCGGCACCTTCTACCGTGCTTCCAGCCCGGGCGCCAAGCCCTTTGTGGAGATCGGCGACACCATCAAGGAAGGCGAGACGATCTGCATCGTCGAGGCCATGAAGATCCTCAACGAGATCGAAGCCGACAAGTCCGGCACCGTGACCAAGATCCTCGTGGACAACGGTCAGGCTGTGGAATACGGCCAGCCTTTGTACGTGATCGAATAAAGAAGGCCCCGAGCCCATGTTCAAGAAAATCCTGATCGCCAACCGTGGAGAGATTGCACTGCGCGTGCAGCGCGCCTGCCGCGAAATGGGCATCAAGGCGGTGATGGTGTACTCCGAGGCCGACCGCGACGCCAAATACGTGCGCCTGGCCGACGAGGCTGTCTGCATCGGCCCGGCATCGAGCACCCACAGCTACCTCAACATGCCGGCCATCATCTCGGCCGCCGAGGTGACCGATGCCGAAGCCATCCACCCTGGCTACGGCTTCCTCTCGGAAAACGCCGACTTCGCCGAGCGCGTGGAAAAAAGCGGCTTCACCTTCATTGGTCCATCGCCCGACTCCATCCGCCTCATGGGCGACAAGGTGTCGGCCAAGCAGGCCATGATCCGCGCCGGCGTGCCGTGTGTGCCGGGCTCTGAAGGCGCATTGCCCGATGATCCGGTGATCATCAAGCGCACGGCCAAGGCCGTGGGCTACCCGGTGATCATCAAGGCAGCGGGCGGCGGTGGTGGGCGCGGCATGCGCGTGGTGCACACCGAGGCGGCGCTGCTGCACGCGGTGCAGACCACCAAGGCCGAAGCCGGTGCCACCTTCGGCAACCCCGAGGTGTACATGGAGAAGTTTCTCCAGAACCCGCGCCACATCGAGATCCAGATCCTCGCCGACACGCACCGCAACGCGGTGTACCTCGGCGAGCGCGACTGCTCCATGCAGCGCCGCCACCAAAAAGTGATCGAGGAGGCGCCGGCGCCCGGTATTGCGCGCCGCCTGATCGAGAAGATCGGCGAGCGCTGCGCGGCCGCCTGCAAAAAGATCGGCTACCGCGGTGCGGGCACCTTCGAGTTCCTGTTCGAGAACGGCGAGTTCTATTTCATCGAGATGAACACCCGCGTGCAAGTGGAGCACCCGGTGACCGAGTGGATTTCGGGCATCGACATCGTGCGTACGCAGATCGCGGTGGCGGCTGGTGAGAAGCTGCCGTTCACGCAGCGCCAGATCCAGTTGCGAGGTCACGCCATCGAGTGCCGCATCAACGCCGAAGACGCTTACAAGTTCACACCGTCTCCAGGCCGAATCACGACGTGGCACGCCCCAGGGGGCCCGGGTGTGCGTGTGGATTCCCACGCCTACACCAACTACTTCGTGCCACCGAACTACGACTCCATGATCGGCAAGATCATCGTGCACGGCGACACGCGCGAGCAGGCGCTGGCCCGCATGCGCACGGCGCTGGCCGAGACAGTGATCGAAGGCATCAAGACCAACATCCCGCTGCACCGCGAGTTGATGGTGGACGCCAGTTTTGTCGCCGGCGGAACCAACATCCACTACCTTGAAGAGTGGCTCTCACAACGTGAACGCTGATAGCGCTTCCCAGACCCAGCCTTCCGCTGGGTCTCTTTTTGAGTTGGTCTTGATGGTGCCCGAGGCCTCGGTTGAGGCCGTGGGCGAGGCGCTGGATGCGTTGGACGCGCTGAGCACCTCGGTGGAAGACGCCGACGCCATGACAGACGCCGAGCAAGCCTTGTTCGGCGAGCCCGGCATGCCGCCGCCCAAGGAGGGTTGGCAGCGCTCGCGGGTGGTCGCGCTGTTTGCCTCTGGCGCCGCGGCGCGCGAGGCCGGCGGGTTGCTCAAGCTGCAGGACTTCTTTGAGGGCTGTGCCGTGCTGGGTGTGCAGGCTGTGCCCGAGCAGGACTGGGTGCGGCTCACGCAGTCGCAGTTCACCCCGGTGGAAATCACGTCCACGTTCTGGATCGTGCCCAGCTGGCACGAGCCGCCCGCTGCGGCCGAGCAGGTCATCCGGCTCGACCCGGGCCTGGCCTTCGGCACCGGCACGCACCCCACCACCCGCATGTGTCTGCGCTGGACGGCCCAGCACCCGCCGGTGGGCTCGCGGGTGCTGGACTATGGTTGTGGCTCCGGCATCCTCGCCATCGGCGCGGCCAAATTTGGTGCGAGCGAGATCGTGGCGGTGGACATCGACCCGGCAGCCGTGGAGTCGACCCGGCTCAACGCGTCGGCCAACCACGTCACGCTGAGCGAGGGCCTGCCCGACATCGCCCAAGGTGAGCACGACGTGGTGCTGGCCAACATCCTGGCCACACCGCTGAAAGTGCTCGCGCCGCTGTTGTGCTCGCACGTGCGCCCGGGTGGTCATCTTGTTCTCGCGGGCATCCTCGCGCGCCAGGCTGACGAGTTGGTCGAAGCCTATGCACCCTGGGTGACGTTGCAGGTCAGCGACGAAGAGGACGGCTGGATCCTCATGACCGCGGTCAAGGCCTGAGCCGCCGTGCAGCGCCCCCGATAATCGGCGCATGAGTTTCACCACCCGTTGTCCGGCCTGCGGAACGACCTTCAGGATCGTTGCCGATCAGCTGAAGATCTCCGAGGGTTGGGTGCGTTGTGGGCATTGCGCCGATGTGTTCGACGCCACGCTCTACCTCGAGCCTTGGGTGGCGGATGCACCAGCAACCGCCGGGGCTGCACCCCCGCCGGTGCCTTCGGCTCCGCAGGCCGAACTCACCGCCGCCAGCGATCCCCACGAAGACGAACTCGTCACCCGGCCACCAGCCCTGATCCCGGAAGCGGTGCGTGGCGAAACGGCGGAAGACGCCGACTTCGGGACCGAGCTGCAGCGCTTCGCAGCCGCCAAGGCGGCCGCAGATGCTGCGGCGCATGCCGCCGCGCCGGCGGAGACTGCTTCAAGGACGGCAGTCGTTGTTGTGCCGGCTCCGACGTCCCTTGCTGAAGCGCGCGAGCCAACCGAGCCAGACGCGGTCCCCGGTTTCGTGCGGGAAGCCCGACAGCGCGCTTTCTGGCAGTCGCCCGCCGTGCGGGTCGGTCTGTCGTTGCTCGCCTTGGTGCTCGGCCTCCTGCTCGCCGCCCAGTGGGCCTTGCACGAGCGCGACCGGCTCGCAGCCTGGCGGCCGGATCTGCGCCCGATGCTGGAACGGGCCTGTGAACCTCTCGGGTGCACCGTGGCGCCGGTGCGCAACATCGATGCCATCGTGATCGACAGCTCCGCCCTGGTTCGCCGCCTGGGCAACTTCCATTCGTTCGACCTCGTGCTCAAGAACACGGCCGAGGTTCCACTCGCCTTGCCTGCGCTCGAGCTGAGCCTGACCGACACACGCGATCAGGTGATCTCCCGCCGCGTGTTCCTGCCCGAAGAGTGGCCCGATGCTCCAGAGGTCCTGCCTGCGCTGGGCTCATTGACCGTGAGCTTTCGCCTCTCGCTGGCGGTCGGTGAGGCAACCCCTATGGCGGGTTACCGCGCCCTCGTTTTTTACCCCTGACAACCCCAATCTTTCCTGATCGACTTCACCATGCCCATTCTTGTTTGCGGATCGCTTGCCTTTGACACCATCATGAGCTTTGAGGGGCGCTTTGCCGAGCAGATCCTGCCCAGCCAGCTGCACATCCTCAACGTGTCTTTTCTGGTGCCGGCACTGCGCCGCGAGTACGGCGGTTGCGCTGGCAACATCGCCTACGGCCTGCGCCAGCTGGGCGCGCAGGCTGTGCCGCTCGCCACGCTGGGCAACGACGGCCAGGAGTACCTCGAACGATTGCGCTCGCTCGGTGTGGATACCGCGCATGTGAACAGCGCAGCCGACAGCTACACCGCGCAGGCCATGATCATGACGGACCGTGACAACAACCAGATCACCGCGTTTCACCCGGGTGCGATGTCGATGGCCCACGAGAACCCGGTCCCGGCACGCAAGGACATCGCCGTGGCCATCATCTCGCCCGATGGTCGCGACGCCATGCTGATCCACGCGAAGCAACTGCACGCGGCGGGCGTGCCCTTCGTGTTCGATCCTGGTCAGGGCTTGCCCATGTTCAATGGCGAAGAGCTCAAGCAGTTCATCGAATTGGCCAGCTGGGTCACGGTGAACGACTACGAGGGCAAGATGTTGTCCGATCGCACCGGTTTGTCGTTCGACGCCATCGCCACCCGCGTGCGGGGACTCATCGTCACCCTGGGTGAACACGGTTGCGAGGTGTGGGAAGGTGGTCAGAAGACCATGGTGCCGGGTGCGAAGGCAAGCGAGGTCGTCGACCCCACCGGTTGCGGCGATGCATTTCGCGCGGCGCTCCTGCACGGCATCGAACAAGGGTGGTCACTGTCACGCTGCGCCGATCTGGGCAACCGCATGGGCGCGGCCAAGATCGCGAGCCGCGGCGGTCAGAACTACACGGCGCCAACGCCCTGAAGCGGGCATGAAAAAGCCCGACGCTTTCGCGCCGGGCTGCAAGTCATCACAAGGACGACTTCAGGGCTTGCTGGACGTCGGAAACGGCCAGGCAGCCTGAGGGTTGAGCTTCGTCTGAGCCGCGGGAGCAGCAGGGGCCGCCGGCTTCTTGGCCGGCTCAGCTTTTTTTGCTGGGGCTGCCTTCGCGACGGCGGCCTTCTTGGCCGGGGCTGCCTTCTTTGCAGGTGCTGCTTTTTTGGCAGCAGGCTTTTTAGCAGCAGCTTTCTTCGCTGGTGCGGCCTTCTTCGCAGGCGCTGCTTTCTTCGCAGCAGCTTTCTTCGCTGGCGCAGCCTTCTTGGCGACCGGCTTCTTCGCAGCGGCTTTCTTCGCCGGTGCAGCCTTCTTCACCGCTGGCTTCTTGGCCGCGACTTTCTTCGCAGCCGGTTTTTTGGCCGGTGCAGCTTTCTTCGCAGGAGCCGCTTTCTTCGCCGCTGGCTTTTTGGCCGGTGCAGCTTTCTTCGCGACAACTTTCTTGGCCGGGGCGGCCTTCTTCGCAGGAGCTGCTTTCTTCGCAGCGACTTTTTTGGCCGGGGCGGCCTTTTTCGCCACAGCTTTTTTAGCCGGGGCTTTTTTCGCAGTTGCCATTGTTTTCTCCTTGATCAAGTTGCAAAGAGCACTTCATCCGGTCACTGTGCCGGTGAAGTGATTCAACGCGCTGGAGCCGTGTGGATGCATCCACGGCTGGCCCCAAGGTGTTGAATCCTGTGACAAAACCCTGCTCCGGACACCAGAGTGTCTGCAGCAGGGTTTTGAAATGTCGAAACGCATGTGAGTTGAGTTCAATTCGGCAGTGCGACCCCGGCGGTGGCCTCAGTCCCAGGACAGGGCGCCGCCCGTCTGGTATTCGATCACACGGGTTTCGAAGAAATTGCGTTCCTTCTTGAGGTCGATCATCTCGCTCATCCAGGGGAACGGGTTCTCTTCGTTCGGGAACATGGGTTCAAGTCCGATCTGCGTGGCGCGCCGATTGGCGATGTAGCGCAGGTAACCTTTGAACATGGAAGCATTCATGCCGAGCACGCCGCGCGGCATGGTGTCTTCGGCGTAGCGGTACTCCAGCTCGACGGCCTTGAGGAACAGCTGCTTGATCTCTTCCTTGAACTCGGCCGTCCACAGCATCGGGTTCTCCATCTTGATCGCATTGATCAGATCGATACCGAAGTTGCAGTGCATGGACTCGTCGCGCAGGATGTACTGGTACTGCTCGGCGGCACCGGTCATCTTGTTCTGGCGGCCCAGCGCAAGGATCTGCGTGAAGCCGACGTAGAAGAACAGGCCTTCCATGAGGCATGCGAAAACGATCAGGCTCTTCAAGAGGCGCTGGTCGTTCTCAGGCGTGCCGGTGTGGAAGTTCGGGTCCATGATCGCTTCAATGAAGGGGATCAGGAACTCGTCCTTGTCGCGGATCGACTGGACTTCGTTGTAAGCGTTGAAGATCTCGGATTCGTCCAGACCCAGCGACTCAACAATGTATTGATAAGCGTGCGTGTGGATGGCTTCTTCAAAGGCCTGGCGCAGCAGGAACTGGCGGCACTCGGGCGCGGTGATGTGGCGGTAGGTGCCCAGCACGATGTTGTTGGCGGCGAGCGAGTCGGCAGTGACGAAGAAACCGAGGTTGCGTTTGACGATGCGGCGCTCGTCGTCGGTCAGACCGTTGGGATCTTTCCAGAGCGCGATGTCGCGGCTCATGTTCACTTCCTGCGGCATCCAGTGGTTGGCGCAGGTGGCGAGGTATTTTTCCCAGGCCCACTTGTACTTGAACGGTACGAGCTGGTTGACGTCGGTCTGGCCGTTGATGATGCGTTTGTCGGCAGCGTTGACGCGGTGGCCGCCCGTGGTTGCGGCGGGCGCTTTTGCTGGCGCAGTGTTCGACGAGAAAGAGGGAGCCAAGAATGCAGAGGAGGCGGTGCGCTCACTCGACAGTGAGGCTTGCAGACCCGACATGCCGGAGGGCATGGGGTTGTTCGCTGTCTACGTGGAGGGCGTGGTGTGTTCGTCACAGGTCAACATACATGTTTCCAATTCTTCGAATCATCAAAGTTTCTGCATGAATTGCAAAGTGATCGTGCTGCATGCGCTGTGTTTGTGTTGCTGTGTCGCATCGATTGAAGACCGATGTGACTCAGCACACACAACACAACGCTGTGTCATTCACTGGCACGCTTCGCAACCGGGGTCGTCGATCGCGCAGAACTTGAT
>JBBQKZ010000057.1:0-23328 GCA_038327405.1 Burkholderiales bacterium
CATCATGGATCGGGCGCCGGTCACCGAGCCCCTGCAGTCCGGCCTGAAGGTCATCGACGCGCTGATTCCCATTGGCCGGGGACAGCGCGAACTGATCCTGGGCGACCGCCAGACCGGCAAGACGGCGATCGCCATCGACACGATCTTCAACCAGCGTGGCAAGGACGTGCTGTGTGTGTACTGCGCCATTGGGCAGCGCGCCTCGGCGGTGGCCAAGACGGTGGCGAACCTGCGCGACAAAGGGGCGCTGGCCTACACCGTGGTGGTGGTGGCCGAGGGCAATGAGGCGCCTGGCCTGTCCTACATCGCACCCTACGCCGCCACCAGCATCGCCGAGCACTTCATGGAAGCGGGCCGCGACGTGCTGATCGTCTACGACGACCTCACCCACCACGCGCGCGCTTACCGGGAACTGTCGCTGTTGCTGCGCCGCCCCCCCGGTCGTGAGGCCTTCCCCGGCGACATCTTCTACATCCACTCGCGCATGCTGGAGCGGGCCACGCACCTGAACAGCGAGCGCGGCGGTGGCTCCCTGACCGCCTTGCCCATCATCGAGACCGAAGCACAAAACATCTCGGCCTACATCCCGACCAACCTGATCTCCATCACCGACGGTCAAATCGTGCTTTCTCCCTCGTTGTTCGAGTTGGGTGTGCTGCCGGCCGTCGATGTTGGGCAGTCGGTCTCGCGCGTGGGTGGCAAGGCGCAACGCGCGGCCTACCGGGCGGTGGCGGGTGACCTCAAGCTGGCTTACGCGCAGTTCGAGGAACTGGAGACGTTTGCACGCTTCGGCGCGCGCCTGGACGACGACACCCGGCAGTCCATCGAACACGGCAAGCGCATTCGCGCCTGTCTGGGCCAGTCGGAGTTTTCGCCGGTGTCGGTACCGGCACAGATCGCCATCCTGCTGGCACTGAACGCTGCCTTGTTCGACCCCGTGCCTATCGATCAGATGACCGCCGCGCAACAGGCTGTGCAGGACGCTGTCAGTGAATTGCCCGATGACCTTCTGGATCGCCTGACCGATGCGGCAGAACTGACCGATGCCGACCGCGAGCAGGTCACGGAAACAACACGCAAGGCGCTGAAAGCGCATGTGCCCGAGCTACCGCCATGACCAACACCACCACCGCACTGCGCCGCCAAATCGCCAGCGCCAACGATCTCAAGGCCGTGGTTCGCACCATGAAGGCCTCTGCGGCGTCGGCCATCGGGCAGTACGAAAAGTCGGTCGCCTCGCTCGCCGACTACACCCGCACGGTCGAACTGGGCCTGAGCGTGTGCCTGCGCTCGGTCGATCCCATGGCGCTCCATGCGCACGCGCCACCGTCAAAAGCCGACGACGGTGTCGTGCATGCCGTGGTGTTCGGCTCAGACCAAGGGCTGGTGGGCCGCTTCAACGAAGTGGTGGTCGAGCATGCGCTGGCGCATCTGAAGGCGTTGCCTGTCCAGGCGCAGGTCTGGGCGGTTGGCGAGCGCGTGCGCACGCGCCTGCTCGATGCGGGCATGCCCCCCGTGGGCTCTTTCCCGGTGCCGGGATCGGTGGAAACGATCACGCGACTGGTGGGTCGGATCCTGCAAGAAGTTCAGGCGCCCGAAAGCCGCTCGCCTGGCGAATCACAGGGCGAAACACTGATCCTGTTTTACAACCGCCCGACCGATTCGAGCTTCGAAGCCGTGACCCAGCGACTGCTGCCGCTGGACGATCGGTGGCAGCGCGAGCTGGCGGGTCGACCCTGGCCCACGAAGCAATTGCCTCAGGTGTTGGGCGAAGGCGCGCAGGCCCTGCGGGCGTTCATTGGCGAGCATTTGTTCGTCTCGCTGTTTCGCGCCAGCGCCGAATCGTTGGCCAGTGAGAACGCGAGCCGCCTGGCGGCGATGCAGCGCGCTGACCGCAACATCGGCGAATTGCTCACCGATCTCGGCGCGAAGTTTCACCGGCTGCGCCAGAGCGGTATCGACGAGGAACTGTTCGATGTGATCGCCGGGTTCGATGCCCTGGCGACCAACTCCGCCGCATAGGTACGTTACCGAACTGACATGTTCTGACGTGAGGACTACCTTGGGACGTCACACAGTTCTGGAGCCCGCATGTACCGACCGATTTCCGCCATCTGCGGCAACCACTGTGCGTCGCAAGGCGTGCTCTCATGAGCACCAACACCAAGGCCACGAGCGGCCCCGCCAAGCTGGGTCTGGGCTTACTCGTTGCGCTGGTCGTGGGCTCGATCATCGGCAGCGGCATCTTCGGTCTGCCGCAGAACATGGCTGCGGGTGCAGGGGCCGGCGCCATCCTGATCGGCTGGACCATCACCGGCGTCGGCATGCTGCTGCTGGTGCGCGTGTACCAGATGCTGTCGCTGCGCAAGCCCGAACTCGACAACGGCGTGTATGCCTATGCCCGCGCCTTGTCGGGCGAATACGTCGGCTTCAATTCGGCATGGGGCTACTGGGTCAGTGCCTGGATCGGCAACGTCAGCTACCTGGTGGCGGCGTTCGGTGCATTGGGTTTCTTTTTCCCGATGTTCGGCACGGGAAATTCGCCGGTGGCCATTCTTGGCGCCTCGATCGTGTTGTGGGCCATCCACTTCATGGTGCTGCGTGGCATCCAGGGTGCTGCGGTGCTCAACGCGGTGGTCACGGCCGCCAAGATCGTTCCGCTGCTGCTGTTCATCGCGTTGGTGGCCATGGCCTTCCAGGTGGAGACTTTCCGCTTGGACTTCTGGGGCGATGCGAAGCTCGGCTCGCTGCTGGATCAGGTGAAAAGCACGATGCTGGTGACTGTGTGGGTGTTCATCGGTATCGAGGGCGCCAGCGTGTATTCGGCCAGAGCACGCAATCGTGCGGATGTGGGCCGCGCCACCATCATCGGGTTCCTCATTTGCCTTGTGCTTCTGATGTCGGTTTCGCTGCTGTCGCTGGGCATCTTCAACCAGCCGACGCTGGCGGGCCTGAAAAACCCTTCCATGGCCGGTGTGCTGGAGGACGCCGTCGGCACCTGGGGTGCTGTGTTGATCTACATCGGCCTGATCGTGTCTGTGGGTGGCGGTTTCCTGGCCTGGATGCTGCTGGCCGCCGAATCTCTGTTCACCCCGGCCGGTGGTGGTGTGATGCCCAAATGGCTGGGCAAACAGAATGACAAGGGCGTGCCCGCCAACGCGCTGTGGCTGACCAATGGCATGGTCCAGCTGTTTCTGGTGATCACCTTGTTTTCCCAGGCCTCCTACCTTGCGCTGTTCTCGCTGTCCACCGCCATGATCCTGGTGCCCTACCTGTTCAGTGCCGCCTATGGCCTGTCGCTGGCGTGGCGCGGGCAGGATGGTCAGGCCCAGCGCCATCGCACCGACATCCCCGTAGCGGCATTGGCGACGCTGTACTGCATGTGGCTGCTGTTCGCTGCCGGCTCAAAGTACCTGATGCTGAGCGCCCTGCTGTACGCGCCGGGTGCGCTGTTGTACGTCTGGGCCAAACGCCAGCGTGGCGAGCGCGTGTTCACGGTCTGGGAGTGGGTGATCCTGGCCGGTCTCGTTGCATTGGCCGGACTGGCGGCGGTTTTGCTGGCCCTCGGAAAGCTCGGCCTGTGAATCACGCGCCTCCTTCCCCTCTCCATTGGAAAAAATCCCCATGACCCAAGGCGTTCATTCCGAGGTCGGCCGTCTGCGCCGCGTGCTGGTGTGTCGGCCTGGCCTGGCGCAAAGGCGGCTGACGCCTGCCAACTGCCAAGAGTTGCTCTTCGACGATGTGCTGTGGGTGTCACAAGCCCGCAATGACCACGACGCCTTCACCAACGCCATGGAGAACCGGGGTGTCGAGGTGCTGGAGCTGCACGAACTGCTGGCCACCACCCTGAGCGATCCGGTCGCCCGCGGCTGGCTGCTCGACCGAAAGCTCGGTCCGGGCAGCGTCGACGCCGAGCTGGCTCGGCAATTGCGCCCCTGGCTGGAAGCATTGCCCCCTATGCAACTGGCCGAACACCTGATCGGCGGCCTGGCGCGCGCCGAGCTGCCGTTCGAGCCCGAGGGCTTGCTCGCCCGCTTTTCGGCCGCTACCGACTTCCTCTTGCCACCCTTGCCCAATACCCTGTTCAGCCGCGACAGCAGTTGCTGGGTGGGCGACGGTGTCGTGCTCTGCCCTATGTACTGGCCGGCTCGCCGCCAGGAAACGCTGCTGACGGCGGCGGTCTACCGCTTCCACCCGCTGTTCGCCGGCAAGGTGACCACTTGGTGGGGCGACCCGGACCAGGACCACGGCAGCGCGACATTGGAAGGTGGCGACGTGATGCCGCTGGGTCAGGGCGTGGTGCTGGTGGGCATGGGTGAGAGAACATCGCCGCAGGCCGTGAGCCAGCTGGCCCGCACCTTGTTTGACCGGGGGGCCGCCAAGCGCGTCCTGGCCGCGCAAATACCCAAGTCACGCGGCGCCATGCACCTGGACACCGTGTTCACCTTCTGCGACGTGGACCTGGTGACGACCTTTCCGGAGATGGTCGATGCGATCCGCGTGCACAGCCTGCGCCCAGGAGACCGGGAAGGCAGCCTGGACGTCCGCACCGAAACGCAACCATTCCTCGACGTGGTGGCCTCCGCGCTGGGCCTGCTCAAGCTGCGCTCGGTGGCCACCGGCGGTGATGCGTGGCAGGCGGAGCGAGAGCAATGGGACGACGGCAACAACCTGCTGGCACTGGAGCCCGGCGTCGTGATGGGCTACGCGCGCAACACCCACACCAACACCCAGTTGCGAAAGGCGGGTATCGAAGTGATCACCGTCTCAGGCTCCGAACTGGGGCGCGGGCGCGGTGGCAGCCACTGTATGTCGTGCCCGATCGAGCGGGACCCGCTTTGACATCCAACCCAAGGAACTGAACCCCATGAGTTTCAACCTGCGCAACCGCAGCCTGCTGGCGCTGATCGACTTCGCGCCAGAAGACATACGCTACCTGCTCGATCTGGCAGCAGAGCTCAAGCGCTCAAAGGCGGTGGGCAACGAACTGCCACGCCTCAAGGGCAAAAACATCGCCCTGATTTTCGAGAAGCCCTCGACGCGCACGCGCTGCGCTTTTGAAGTCGCCGTGTACGACCAGGGCGGGCACGTGACCTGCCTGGATGGAGGCAGCTCGCAGCTGGGCCACAAGGAGTCGCTGAAAGACACGGCCCGCGTGCTCGGGCGCTACTACGACGGCATCGAGTACCGCGGTTTTCACCAGAGCGTGGTCGAGGAGTTGGCGCGTTTTGCCAAGGTGCCCGTGTGGAACGGCCTGACCGACGAAGCACACCCGACGCAAATCCTTGCCGACTTGATGACCATGCAGGAGTTCGGCGAAAAGCCGCTGCACGATCTGAGCTTCTGTTACCTAGGTGACGCCCGGTTCAACATGGGCTGCTCGCTGCTGGTGGGTGGTACAAAAATGGGCATGGACGTGCGTATCTGCGCGCCCGCCGAATTGCAGCCACCGCCTGAGCTGGTGGAGGAGATGCGTCAACTCGCCTTGACTACAGGTGCGCGCATCACGCTGGAGACTGACCCGCTGAAGGCTGTTGACGGCGCAGATTTTCTTTACACCGATGTGTGGGTGTCGATGGGTGAAGACGACTCGGTGTGGAAGCAGCGCATAAAACAATTGCTGCCCTACCAGGTGACGACCGCCCTGATGCAAGCCACCGGCAAACCGCAAACAAAGTTCATGCACTGCCTGCCTGCTTTTCACAGCCTGGACACCGAGGTCGGCCGAGAGGTGCACGAGAAGTACGGCCTGAGCGAGATCGAGGTCACCGATGAGGTGTTCGAGTCCGAAGCCTCCATCGTCTTCAGCCAGGCCGAGAACCGGTTGCACACCATCAAGGCCGTGCTGGTGGCCACGCTCGGATGACGGCTCGCGGAGCACGCACATGAAGGTGGTTGTTGCACTCGGTGGCAATGCGCTTTTGCGGCGCGACCAGCCGCCCACGGCGGAAAACCAGCTGGAGAACATCCGCCGAGCTGCCGACCAGCTCGCGCGGGTAGCCGTGCACCACGATCTGGTGCTCACCCACGGCAACGGTCCGCAGGTGGGTTTGCTGGCGCTGCAGGCTGCAGCTTACGTTGCCGTGGAAGCCTACCCGCTGGATGTGCTGGGTGCGCAGACCGACGGCATGATCGGCTACCTGCTGGAGCAGGAACTGGCCAACCGGCTGCCGGCCACCCGCGCGGTGAGCACGCTGATCACGCGGGTGGAGGTGGATCCGCAGGACCCTGGGTTCGCGCATCCCACCAAACCAATCGGACCGGTCTACACGAAGGCGGAGTCCGAGCGGGTGGCCGCCGACAAGGGCTGGGTCATGGCCGCAGACGGTGAATCGTTCCGGCGCGTGGTCGCATCGCCTCAGCCGCTGCGCGTGCTTGGGCTGCAGTCCATCCGCTGGCTGCTGGAGCATGGCGCACTGGTCATTGCGGCCGGTGGTGGTGGCATCCCGGTTGCACGCGGGGGCGAAGGCAGCGACCTGCCGGGGCTGCACGGCGTGACGGCCGTGATCGACAAGGACCTTTGCACCAGCCTGCTCGCGCGCGAACTCCAAGCCGACGTGTTGGTCATTGCTACCGATGTGCCGGCGGTCTACCTCGACTGGGGCCTGCCCACGAAGCGCGCCATCGGCAAGGTGACTCCGCAGGCCCTTGCAGGGTATGACTTCCCTGCTGGCTCAATGGGCCCGAAGGTCGAGGCGGCGCGCTCGTTCGCAATCGCCACAGGCCGACGCGCCGTGATCGGATCGCTCGACCAGATCGAGGACATGATCACCGGCAGCGCTGGAACCCAGATTTGTCTGGGGTAGGCTGAAGATGCTGATGAGACTTGAATTCTTCAAGCTCCTGATGCCATTTGAGACAGGGTTCACCTGCCTCCGGTAGACATACCAATCAAGAATGGCAGTCCATTTCCAGAATGTCCTCATTAAACACAAGTCCGTCGCGCCAGAGTCGCTGTTCATCGTCATATGTACAGACAAGGGTGCACTTGAGCTGGCCAGTCGTACATCGCCCAAGTGATCTTCACGTAGCCCTCGTTCGTCACGTCCAACGACAGCTTGGCGTCACTTAGTGTGAATTCGCTCGCAGGAGCCGACCGGCAGCAACCGCTGCACAACAGCCATTCTTGTCAGCTACCGCTCCGGCGGACTTGATTTCGACCCGACGAACTTGATTCCGTCTCGTCTGGTGCCACCTCATAGACAGTGACGCCAGCATTCCGAGCAGCAGCGACACACCGAACAGTTCCAGGGTCGAAGGCAGCCTGTCGAGCACACGCGTCATTGCCGCACGGATCCCTTGCACACACCCGATCAGCGACAGCAAAGCCACCAAAGCATTACGTAGTGTTCGACGCCAACCGCTGTTGGCTTTTAGAAGAGTTCTCGCATAGTGGGTGGAGGTAGCACTCAATTGTTGTTGCGGGCGGTTTACTACTGCACCAGGGTGACCGGTGGTCGACGGCAGGCAAGACAACCTGGAGGGGGTATCGATCGCCCAGGGGCGGCACACGGGATGAGAGACTATTTTTATCCCAAAGTCATCGGATTGAGCGTTTGGAACCTGCCTACATTGGAAATCATTCCTCACTTGGAGCACACCCATGCGCACCAACCCGCCTCCCCCCATGGAGTCCACCCACACGGACGCTCTGACGTTCCTGCGACTGCCTGCGGTCACTCGATTGACCGGCTTGGGCCGTTCGACGATTTACCGCTTGGTGGCAGAGGACAAATTCCCCTCCCCCGTCAAGTTGTCGAGCCGTGCCATCGGCTGGCACCGAGCCGATCTGGAACGGTGGAGCGCAGCACGTCCCACAGCCAGCCATTGACGTGTTGCAGGGCGGATGGATCGGCGTGGTGGGCGACCACCACATTCAACTGAAAGCGAGTCGCGATGTTTCCGCGCGCCAAGCTCAACTTGAACGGCGCGCTCCCACCGCCGCGACCTAGACAACCAGCATCACCTTCATCACGAATCCGACCAGCAATAGGCCGGCCACCACGCGCCCCCAACGCCAGGTCGTGAACCGGTAGCGGTGGTTGACCCACAGGGCGCGGTGCAACCGAGCCAGTCCCGCCAGCAACGCCAGGGCCGACACGAACGGCCCCACCACACCCGTCGGTGGCGGCGCAGCGCTGAAGATCATCACCCAGAAGAGCGGCCACACCACCGCGTCCACCGCGGCCAGGAGCTGACGGCCTGGCCAATACGGCGCGTCGGGCGGCGCTTCACGGGCGACCAACAGCCACATGGCACGCCCCCCTTGCACGTTGTGCCAGAACAATGCACCCGTCGGCGCCACCCACTGCATCACACCCATAGGGACCAACATCCCCGCAGGACACGCGCCATGTGCAATCGCGCTCGTCATTGCACATCTGATTCATCAGCGTTTGTTCCTGGTTTAGAGGCATGCGTTTCTCCTTCCTTGGACGTCGGCGACTGCTGCAGGGCGAACCGATTCAACACCCCTCGATCAAGCAACAACCCAATACCGGATAGAAACGACACGGCAACATTTCGTAAAAGTCTCAACAGGACCACCCGCTCACGATGGTGCGAAAGAGCCTGATGTCACGCATCGAGAGAACCCAAGCTAGCCATAAAACCTTGGTGCGCTAATGCCAAATGGTCTGCATCTCGGCGCCAGCCCTTGCAGAAAATCCGTACGATTTTTAACAAAACAATTGGGGCTCGGTATGGACACACCGGGATGTCTTGATCACTACTTGGGACCTTTCAGAAGCCCGTGCACTTCGGGCCACCTCAAGCCGCCTGTCCGTGCGGACCGTGTCATTGAACGATTCGCTCGGAGCAGCTATGCACCTTTTGGTCATGGTGTCGGCCGCAGCATCTGCGGCGTCGAAGGACTCCCCATCGGTGAATGCCCGCCGCGCCCTTGGCGTGGCCGTCGTGGGCGACTGCCGCTTGAGAGCGTGTTCATGACAACCACCCCTCTTCCGCCACAGCGGCGCAGGGCCACACGCAGTCCGCCTTGGGTGGGTTCGGGCTCGCCGGTCGCCACACCCACAGAGCGCCACTGCAGCGCACAGGGCCCGCAGGGGTCGGTGCAGTTCTTCCTGCAACGCGTCCAAGGAGGTTTGTATGTCGAACGCGAAGAAGTCCCCCGCCGCGGCATCCGTGTCTGCCAGTCCCTGCACTTTGACGAACGGGGAAAGTTCGAACGATGGCGAGAGGACGACCCCATTCGATTCGAGCAGCCCCTGCTCTACCTCCAGCTCCAGCGGGATGCCGAAGCCCTGTGGAACATTGGATCCACCAACAGCGCCCTCCCCCGCTGAGACATTGCTCACCCGGGTTGACGACGAACGTTACCCCGCGCGCGTGGCCACCATTGCTGCCCAGATCACGACGGCGAACGATCAGCCGACCGTGCACACGTTGTTCCTTGAAGGCGTCACAGCCCTGGGGGCAACGAGTGCGGTCTTTGTGAGTTTCGTGCGCGACGATGGTGACCTGGCGGCCTGCCGCTTCATGCTCGCCTGCGACCCCGCCTGGGCCCGCCTTTATGTCCAGGAAGGACACTTTGTCCACGACCCGTGGCTCGCCTATGCCGCGCACCACTCCGAGCCCATCGTCGCCAGCGCGCTGAACTTATTGGACAACGATCACCGACGTGTCATCGACCTCGCGGCGCGCGCCGGTTTTGTATCGGCCGTGCTGGTGCCGGCCCAT
Source organism: Burkholderiales bacterium (assembly GCA_038327405.1). Lineage (GTDB taxonomy): Bacteria > Pseudomonadota > Gammaproteobacteria > Burkholderiales > Burkholderiaceae_C > Hydrogenophaga. Next base: position 9,700 of record JBBQKZ010000057.1, read on the forward strand.
TCCGGCGCCGGGCACTCCCGCATCAGCTTGTTGTGCCTGGGCTCGGCGACCCCGGGCTACTTCGAAGATGCAGGTCTGCCCCGCTTGCGTGTGAGCGCGCGCATGTTGGCGCTGGAACTGCACGATTGGTGGTTGTCTCGCATTCGGCGCGACCTGATCGCAAAGGCCCGCATCACACCGGCCGACCTCGTGCTGCTGCAGCACGAATGCCAGGGTCACAGCAGCAAAAAAATCGCAAACGAGCTGCAGGTCAGCAAGAGCTCCATCAACTCACGCTTTCAACGCATGAACGCCAAGCTGGGTGTGGGCAACCGGCGCATGGCGGTACAACTTGCCGTCGAGTGTGGCCTGATCCTCAAGTAACCGCAGCTGAGCGATCGTCGGCTGGTGTGGGTAACCAAAGCCGCAAGGCCTGCGCGAGCGCAGCCCCCGACAAAGACCCCGCCGTTAACGACGGCAGCGCATGCTGCCGATCAGCGCGCGCCGCACGCTGCGTTTGATAGACAGGCTCCAGGTGCTCACTCAACACGCTTGACCACAAGCGGACTCCGCCGCCGCGTTTCGCAATTTGGTGCCAATGGGCTACCAGAGCGGGCAGGGGCTGCGGATTCCGATTGGCCACGGTCTGGATCAAGACTTCGGCATTCGCGCACAGGGGTTCGTCCTCTGCCCATGCCGCCGCCCGAATCGCCAGATCGATCTGCAACTGGCCCACCGGAGCAATGGCGAGCGCATCGAGCATGGCACCGGGCAACACAACGGTCCCTAGCCTGGCGTCGGTGTCGGCCACCCACACCGGCGAGCGCGGGTCGAGCGCGCGCAGGGCCTGCAGCAGTTGGCTGTCGAACCAGGCTTGCGCGGGTCGTGCGGCCGCTGACATCGACACCGGCGCCGACAACGCATTGCGTCGCTCACCAGCCAGTGCTTCGATTTCGAGCACCTGCTGCCCCAGGTTGCGAAGAGCCGTCATGATGCGCACCGTCTCACTGCCCAGAGCTGACGCGATCACGCGAAATGGGACCAAACGCGGCAGCACCTCCAGACCGGCTACCACCCAGCGGCGGTAGTTGATCCAGCCACCGGGCAACACATCGACCGTCCAGCCGCGCCAGCGCAAGGCACGGGCCACCGAACTGCTGACCCGCCCTCCCTGGTCGCAATAGACGAGCAGGGCCTGGTCCTGCCCGACCGCAGCAACAGCGGACAGCAGCGCTGGGGGCAATTCGGGCATCGACGGCTCGTGCACGGCAAGTGGCTGTGGCGCGGGGGCAGTGGACTGGGCACCCACCGCACTTGCTGCGCCCATCATCCAATCGCGCACATCGGCATGCAGCGCACCGGGGATGTGGTCGTCCTCAAACGCGGCCGCAGATCGCAGGTCAATGATGGCGCGGTAGTGGGAGAAGTCCTGCACCTCGATCGCATGGGGGTGGAAAACACCCGCCAGCGATTCGATGCCGGCATAGCTGCCCGAAGTCGGGCCGTCTGCCGATGATTCTGGAATCAAAGTCATCGCGTGAACCAAGGGTTGGCGAACCTACATTGAAGTCGTGCCGCGAGCGACCGCGACACGAAACGAAGGCTCCCTTGGGCGATTTTCTGGAGGACCGCCGCATGCACACCGACCACACTTTAGACCGCCGAGCCGCCGTCAACAAGCGGAAAACCCCCGCCTCTGTAACGCGGCGTTGCATGGCCGGGCTGGTGACGGTCACGCTCTGCCTGCTGTCCGCTTCGGCGCTTGCCGTCGACGGATGCTTGGTGTTGTTGTGCTTTGCCGCACCCAACTGGCGCGCCGTGCCCCAGTGCGTGCCGCCGATCCGTCAGGTCTTGCGCGACCTTGCCCGTGGCAAATCGTTTCCCACCTGCGCCATGGCCGGCGCGGGCAACTCGGCCCAGCACAGCTGGGCCAGCGCACCCAGCCATTGCCCACCACAGTACACCCGCGAGCGGGATACCAAAATGGGTCGGGTCTACACCTGCGACTACACCGGCGCGGTGTCGGTTGCCATCAACGGAGCGCCTTTCTCCCAAACCTGGTGGGTCATGGCCGGTGACACTGTGACCGAGTTCAGCCCGGCCGCCAAGGCCCAACTCGGCAGCTGGGACACCCGCTTCGACGACGAGCACGCCGCTTGGCGCGCCGCCCTGCCCCCACCCGTGGCAGCGGACTCCACACGCTGAGGAAGACAAGCATGGACGCCATCACCTTCCTGGCCCTCACGCTGGCCTGCGCCCCGCAGGTGCACAGCAACACCGCGCACGCCCTGGTCCGTGTGGAGAGTGGCTTCAACCCCTGGGCCATTGGTGTGGTCGGCGGTGCATTGGTGCGCCAGCCGCGCCACCGCGCCGAGGCGCTGGCCACAGCGCACTCGCTGCAGGCGGCCGGCTGGAACTTCAGCGTGGGCCTGGGGCAGATCAACATCGGCAACTTTGAGCGTCTCGGGTTGTCGCTGGACTCGGCCTTTGATCCTTGCACCAACCTGGCTGCGATGCAGACCGTGCTCGGCGAGTGTTACGAGCGCGCCAGCAGTTCAGTCAGCCGTTCGCCCCATCTCCAAGCGGCGCTGCAGCGCTCCCTCTCCTGTTACTACAGCGGCAACTTTTCCACCGGTTTTCGCCACGGCTACGTGCGCAAGGTCGTGGCAGCCGTCCGTTCAACGTCCCGCCCCAGTTCATCCACTTCAATCCAGGAGGCGTCATGACACCCGTCCACTCCACATACTCCATCCTGCGCCAGGCACGGCCGATACTCGCCCTGCTCACGTTGTCCCTGGCCTGCACCACTCGCGCCCAGGGTTTTGCCAAGATCAACACCACGGTCCTCAATGTGAGCGCGATCCTGGTCACGATCTCGATCGCCGTGGTGACCATCGCGATCATCTGGGCCGGCTTCAAGATGATTTTTCAGGGCGCGCGCCTGGCCGACGTGGCCAACGTGTTGATCGGGGGCACCCTGGTCGGTGGGGCCGGCGCCTTCGCCAGCTACATCGTCACCTGATGGCACCGGGCCTTCACCATGCAAGCCGAAGTCATCTACAAAGGTGCCACGCGACCGGCCATGAAGCTGGGCATCCCCCTCGTGCCCCTGGTCGTGCTGTTCGGCAGCGGAATGCTGCTGATCATGTGGGGCGGCATTCTTTTGAGCTGGTGGATCGCTGCTGGCGTGCTGCTGTCGTTCGTGCCCGCCCTGCTGTGGATGCGCTGGGTCACCTCTCGCGACGACCAGCGCTTTCGGCAGATGTTCGTTGCGCTCAAGCTGCGCCTGCACGACCACAACCGCCGCTTCTGGCACGCACGCAGCTATTCGCCCACGCTGTACCGGGGAGCCCGTGATGCTTGGCATCTTTGATTCCCTCGGCAGGGCGGACACCCGCCGCCCGGCTACTCTGAATCGCCCCAACCTCGGTGCGCAAAATCAGACACGGCCGCGCCACTGGAAACAAGCCTTAGCAGACAACCCGCTCGCGCGCTTCGTGCCGTTCTCCTCGCTCGTCAGTGAACACGACGTGATCACACGCGGCGGGGACTACTTGAGGGTCTGGCGGCTCGACGGTGTGGCCTTCGAATGCGCCGACGAGCACCTGATCACCGAGCGGCATGAAGCGCTGTGCAGCCTGTTGCGCAACCTGGCCGGCGGCCAGTGGGCGGTGTGGACCCACCGGCTGCACCGCGCGGTCCAAGACTCCCTGCAGGATCCCACCGCACCCGGATTCGCCCGCGATCTTTCCCGCGCTTACCAGGCACGGCTTGGCACACGACCCATGATGAGCAACGAGCTGTACCTCACCCTGGTGTACCGACCCCATGCCTCACGCATTGGTCGAGCCCTGCAATCCACCCAGCGCTCACGCGCGGCGTTGGTCGAAGCGCAGGCCGAGGCCCTGCGGGCCATGGAAGAACGTTCCGCCTTCGTTGAGCGCGTCTTGCGCGGATTTGGTCCACAGGTGCTGGGAAGGCGTGAGCAGCGCGGCCGTCTCTATTCAGAAGTGGCCGAGTTTCTGGGCTACCTGGTCAATGGGCACTGGCGATCGGTGCCCCTGGCCGCCGGTCCCCTGTACCGCACGCTGCCGACCACCCGCCTCTCGTTCGGTGGTGACAAGCTGGAGTTGCGCCACGGTGACCAGCGCCGTTGTGCCGCCCTGGTCGACATCAAGGAATACGCCGATGCGGTGGAGCCCGGCATCCTGAATGCGCTGCTCTACGAAGACAGCGAGTTCATTGAAACCCAGAGTTTTTCGATCCTGCCCCGGCGCGAAGCGACACGCGCACTGCAACTGCAGCGCGACCAGCTGATCGCCAGCGACGACGTGGTCGCCAGCCAGATCGCCGACATGGACCAGGCGCTCAACGACCTGGGGGACGGGCAGTTCTGCATGGGGGAGTACCACTACAGCCTGGTGGTGTTCGGCAACGCCGGGCCCGACAGCCTGGCCGATGCCGGTCGACGCGCGGCGCAGGCCATCGGTGCGGTCGGTGAAGCGTCCAGCCTGCAAATGTCACCGGTGGATCTGGTGGCCGATGCGGCCTGGTTCGCCCAAATGCCGGGCAACTGGCAGTGGCGTCCCCGAGACGCCAAGCTGTCCTCACGGGCTTTTGCGGCCCTGGCCAGCGGCCACAACTTCGCCCGCGGCAAACGCGACGGCAATCCCTGGGGCGAAGCACTCGCGCTGCTGCGCACGCCCTCGGGCCAGCCGTTTTACTTGAACCTGCACAGCAGCCCGGACGGTGAAGACTCGGCCGACAAGAAGCTGCCCGGCAACACCCTCATCATTGGATCGACCGGGGTGGGCAAGACCACGCTAGAGATGTTTTTGCTGACCCTCACCCGCAAATGGGACCCGGCGCCGCGCCTGGTGCTGTTTGATCTGGACCGCGGTTGTGAGATCGCCATCCGGGCGCTGGGAGGGCGCTACTTCACGCTCGAAGCCGGCAAGCCCACGCACCTGAACCCGCTGCAGCGAGACCCAACACCAGCGCGCATCCAGTTCTGGGAGCAGCTGATCCGCACCTGCATCGCCACGCCAGCCCTGCCGCTGTTGCCCGCTGACGAACGCGCCATCGCCGATGCCGTGAAAACCGTTGCCTCGATGCCGGCGGCGCTGCGCCGCTTTTCCACCGTGCGGCAGAACCTGCCCAAGGCTGGCGAGAACAGCCTGTACGCGCGTCTGGGCCGCTGGTGCGAAGGGGGTGCGCTGGGCTGGGTGTTCGATCAGGCCAACGACCAGCTGATGGACCTGGATGCGTCCTCGGTGATCGGGTTTGACACCACCGAGTTTCTCGATCTGCCCGAGGTCCGCACGCCGGTCATGCTGTACCTGCTGCAGGTGATGGAAGAGCTGGTCAACGGGGAGCGGCTCATCTACGTGATCTCCGAGTTCTGGAAGGCCCTGGACCACGAGATCTTCAGCGACTTCGCCAAACAAAAGCAAAAGACCATACGCAAGCAGAACGGCCTGGGCATCTTCGACACCCAGAGCCCGTCCGACGTCTTGCGCCACCCGATCGGGCGCACCATGGTTGAGCAGAGCGTGACCAAAATCTTCCTGGCCAACCCGGAGGCTGTGCGCGAGGAATACGTCGAGGGGTTTGGCCTGAGTGATGCCGAGTTCGGTATCGTGCGCAGCCTCGGCGCACAGGGTGGCCGGCGCTTTCTGGTCAAACAAGGCCACACCAGTGCGATCTGTGAGCTGGACCTCACCGGCCTGGACGATTTCATCACCGTGCTCTCGGCCACCACCGACAACGTGGCGCTGCTCGATGCTGTGCGTGAGCGTCATGGTAACGATCCGTTTCAATGGCTTCCCGTGCTGCTGCATGAGGTTCAGGATCGCAAATCTCGAACCTCCAGGAGATCTGCATGAAACCGATTTTTCATCACCTTGTGCTGGCCTTGTTGGTGCTGGCATCCACCTCAGCCAGTGCCCAGTTCGTGAAGGGCAATGAGGCCGTCAGGATCCTTCCCAACGGGGGCAAACAGGTGGAGACGCCACCCACAGATCGCGCGCTGCTTGCGAAACCGTGCCCAGCAAAAGAACCCAGTTGTTCCGGGGGTGGATGGAAGATGGTTGAGACGCAAGATGGACTGATGGAATGCACGGAGGTCTATGCGCGACCCACCACTTGCAAACCGTCGACCTTCGGGTCTGAGAAGCGCTTACGTGTCTGGGTGGTTAAGACTGGATCAGAGTGGAAACACTGTGGGGCTCCCAGTCTTTCCAAGGGATGCGTCAGCCTAACGAGCTTGCCCAATCCAACGGTCCAATAGACAGGGGAAATCCATGTTCACGTGGGTCGGCAACCAGTTCACAAGCATCCTCGGGACATACGTGCTGGGCGTGGTGTCGTCGCTCATGGCTGCGATTGCACCCATCGCGCTGACGTGCATGACGGTCTGGGTTGCTCTCTACGGTTGGGCTGTTCTTCGTAACGAAGTCTCGGAGACCCTTCCTGTTTTCATGTGGAAGGTTTTCAAGATCGGGCTCGTGCTTGCATTCGCGCTGCAATCCAGCTTCTACATCAGCAATGTCTCCGACACCGCGAATGCACTTGCTACTGGCGTCGCGGCAACCTTCTTGCCTGCTGTCGCCAACTCTGCAACCGTGACCTCGCCGTACGCCCTGCTCGACGCATTCAACGACCAGGCCAGCTTGCTTGTTCTAGATTTGCTCAAGGGTGCGGGAATCCTGCGACTCGACCTCATGTTCGCTGCCGTTGTCTGTTCTGTCGGAAACGTCTTGTTCCTGTGTATCTCTCTTTTTGTCATCACCCTTGCCAAACTGTTTCTGACCTTTGTGATCGCTATTGGTCCGCTATTCATTCTGTGCTTGGCGTGGAGGCCCACCGCGCGATTCTTCGACAGCTGGCTCTCGATGGTCCTCAATGCGGTGGTCCTGACATGGTTCGCCTTCTTTGCCTTGGGATTGAGTATCTACATGGGGCAATCCATGGTGCAAGTCGTTCAATCTCAAGGCGGCTTCCTCGGCCCAACCTTCAACGTGGTCGGCGAGAGCCTGAAGTACTGCGTCGTCATGATCTTGATGGCAATCATCTGCTTTCAGGCACCCAGTCTCGCCTCAGCGCTGACAGGAGGTGCAGCCGTTCAACAAGGCATCCAAATGATCCAGAACGCCATGATGGTGTCGGGCTTGCGCTCTGCGTCGTCATCACGGGGCGCGAGCGCGACTGCAGGGGCAGGTGGCGTCATCCGCGCCGGAACCGGCCTGCCCTACGCTGCAGGCGCAGCCACTGCCGCCACCGGACGCTACACCAGCAACATGGCGCGCCATGGCTATGGCGCTGCCCGTTCTGCCGCCTACAAACTCGCCGCTCTGCGCGGGCGGTCCTGATCGTCAACCCAGCACAAGGAGCCTCACCATGCGCATGCATCTCAAAGTTGCGGCCGCCGTCCTGATTGCCTTCGGCGCGAACCACGCGCGAGCGGGTGGCATCCCGGTCATTGATGTCGCCAACCTGGTTCAGACGGTGCAGCAGGTGGTCAACGACATCACCCAGATCAACAACCAGGTGCAGCAGATCACCCAGTTGCAGAACCAGCTGAGCAGCATCAACGGCGTGCGCAATCTGGGCAATGTGTTCAACAACCCGATGTTGAAGAACTACGTGCCGGCCGAGGCCTACACCCACCTCAATGCGGTGAACACCTCGGGCTACGCCGGTCTCAACACCACCGCGAAGGCCCTGCGCGACGCGGGTATGGTCTACAACTGCATGGACCTCACAGGTGACGCCCGCACCAGTTGCCAGGCAACGCTGGCGCAGCCTTACCAGCAGAAAGGCCTGTTGCAGGATGCGATGAAGTCGGCCGCCGGTCGGCTCTCGCAGATCCAGTCGCTGATGGGCCAGATCAACGCGACCACGGATCAGAAGTCCGTGCAGGAGATCCAGGCACGCGTGGGTGCCGAGAACGCGCTGCTGTCTCATGAGATGTCGCAGCTGCAGATGCTGCAAGGCATGGCCGACAGCGAGGAGCGCATCGCACGCTCCCGCGAGCGCGAACGCCAGTACCAGATGCTCGGGCGCACTGGCAAGGTGTCCGACTTCCTACCCTGACCACCATTCTCACTGGAGCCCTTCATGAGCGCCATCCTGAACTCAGGACAAGCCGCTGCATGGCCGGATCGCAGCCGCGACCCCGGGCATGCAGCCGAATCACCGACCTTCAACGCGAACCGCGACTGGGAAATCGACCGTGCCCTGATGCTCGAACGTTCGGAGCGCCGCGCCTGGGCGGTGGCCATCGCCGGGCTGGTGATGGGTCTGATCGGCATCGCAGCGGTGTTCGTGCAGGGACCGCTGCGCCGCGTGGTCGAGATCCCGATCGTGGTGGACCGCCTCACCGGTGAAACCACCATCCAGCAGCGCTTGAGCGAAGAAACCATTCCGCCCATGGAGGCCTTGGACAAGCACAACCTGGCCACCTTCGTGCGTGCCCGCGAGGGCTCCAGCTGGATGTTCCTGCAGCGCGATTTTGACCAAGTTGCGCGCATGGCGGTCCCCGGTGTCTTTGCGGACTACAACCGCCGCTTCGAAGGCGACAGCGCCCTGCAGAAAAAACTCGGCGCCACCGAAGACTGGCGCATTCAGGTCGTGGGCGTGCGCCTGGCCGCGTCGGGCCGCACGGGCAACCAAAGCGACGCCACCGTCACCTACGACAAGGTGGTGCGTCTCACCGACCGGAGCCTGCCCGAGGTCAAGACCCGGCACGTGGCCAGCATCGTGTACCAGTACCAGCCCAAGGTGCTCGCCAAAGAAGGTGATCGGCTGGAGAACCCGTTCGGCTTTGTGGTCACCGCCTACCGCTCCGACCCGGAGATCAACACCGTCACAACGGGAGAAAAGCCATGAGTCGCACGTCGTTCGCCTTGGTGATCGCCAGTGCGCTGTCCTTCGCCCCTGCGCCGGGAGCGGCTGCTGACACCACTGCGGCCTCTACAAACACGCCCGCAGACCCACGGCTGCGCGAAGTCATCTACGACCCGAAGGCCGTGGTGACGGTTCCCGTCAAACGGGGCGTCGTGACGCTCGTGGTGTTCGACACGGACGAAGCCATCACCGAAGTGGCCGCCGGCTTGGGCGGTGACTGCAGCAAGGCCGATGCCGTGTGGTGTGTGGCGGCCCAGCCCGGTGGGCGCCATTTGTTCGTCAAGGCCAAGAGCGCCGCCAGCGGTCCCAACAACCTGGCTGTTGTCACCGACCGGCGCTCACACAGCTTGCGCTTCGTGGTGTTGGCCGACAACGACCGCCAACAACCGGTTTACCGCTTGACGATCCAGGCGCCAGCCCGGGCTGTGTCACCGCCTCGGCGCGCTCTGCGCGACATGACCGGCCTCGCCACGCTCCCAGCGATACCCCAACCCCCGTCGCCCCAGCAAGTGGTGGCCGAACGGTTGCAGGCCAGGCCATCGGTGATGAACACCCAGTATTCGCTAGCCGAAGGTGCGGGATCGTTGGACATCGTGCCCACGCTGATCTACGACGACGGGCGCTTCACCTACTTGCGTTTCCCGGGCAACCGCGAGGTGCCCGCTGTCTTTCACGTGTTGGGCGATGGTGGTGAGACCCTGGTCAACGCCCGCATGGAAGACGACCTGCTCGTGGTGGATCGGGTCAGCCGCCGCCTGATGCTGCGCGCGGGCTCGGCTGTGGTGGGCGTCTGGAACGAGGCTTTTGATCTGGATGGCGTCCCCACTGAGGACGCCACCACCGTGCCGGGCGTGCAGCGTGTGCTCAAAGCGGGCGGCACCTCACCGGCCGATCGCCGAGCGGGAGGCACACCATGAACGATCGAGACGTCCCGGCTGGTTCACCGTTGGCCGAACCGCCTCCGGAGGCAGACGGCAACACCATCACGCCGCTGCCTGGTGAGGCGGGCATCCCGAACGTCGCCGCACGCCAGCGCGTTTCGTGGTCGGCCAAAGGCCTGCTCGCGGTGGCCCTGCTGATGCTGTCCTTGATCGCGGTCTCGGCGTTCTCCATCCACCGCTTTGCCGCGAGTGGTCACGATCCCGACCAAGAGGCGTCCAAGCTCGCACACGACAGCCCCTCTGCCGCCACGACGGAGCCCCGCAGGTTGGACATGGCGGTTGTTGCACCGCCCTCCTCACCCCGCATTCCCGCCCTGTTGCCCCCGGCCAACGAGGTGGTCGAACCCATCGGTGTGCGCCGCACCGGGGAAGCGGCTCCGACCGCAGGCGGCCTCAAGGGCGCACCACCCGAAGACGCTCCGGTGTTGTTGGTGTCCTCGCGCCCCGGTGCGCAGCCCGTTTCATCAGGGGTAACACCCCAACGCCAAGTGGCCGCCGCCCCGATGACTGAAATTGGCGCAACAGGCGCAGCAGGCGCAGGAGGCGGAACGGGTGAAGGGCCGTTCGACCCCGACGACCCGCTCGCCGCCACCTCGCGCAGCCTCCAGGCCTACCAGCGCCAGTTGCAAGGTTTGCTCGACGATCTGACCCAAAGTGCAGCGATCGCAACGGGCCAGAACAACAGCCCGATCCAACCGGGCGCCCTGGCGGGCGGCCCCTTGGCAGCGGGTGCTCCACAGGCGGCAGCCGGGCTCTTCGGCGGGCAACTGCAGGGATCGGCCACGCCTCGGGTAGCGGCCTCCCTGCTCGGGGACCGAAGCCTCACCCTGCCCAAAGGCACGGCCTTCACCTGCGCCCTCAAAACCAAAGTGATCAGCGCCACCTCGGGCTTGGTCGGCTGCCAGGTCCAGCGCAACGTCTTCGGCGACAACGGCCGGGTGCTCTTGATCGAGCGCGGCTCGCATCTGGACGGGGAATACCGCATCGCTTCGGTGCGGCCCGGCACGGTGCGCATTCCTGTGCTCTGGACGCGCATCCGCACGCCGCTGGGCGTGACGGTGGAGATCGATTCCCCGGGCACGGGCCAACTGGGTGAATCGGGCATCGACGGGTATGTCGACAACCGCTGGGGCGAGCGCATCGGCGCGGCCATGCTGCTCTCGCTCATCGACGACTCGGTCAAGCTGGTGATCCAGAACCAGGCGCAGGACCAGCAGGCCAACACCATCATCCTGCCCTCGACCACCAACAACACCAGCAAGCTCGCCGAAAAAGTGCTGGACAGCACCATCAACATCCCGCCGCTGATCTATCAGAACCAGGGCGGCATCGTCGGCATCTACGTGGCGCGTGACGTGGACTTTTCATCGGTCTACGAACTGAAACCGGTGGAGCGATGAACACCCTGCCCCACCATCAGGAAGGGCTCTTCGAGGGCTGGTGCGGTGACGCCACCTCGGTGATCGAGTTTTTGCGCCCGCTGCGCGCGCAGCTCGATGCGCCGGGGGTGCTGGAGGTCTGTGTGAACCGACCCGGTGAACTCCAGGTGGAGACGGTGCGCGGTTGGAACACTGTTGCCGCCCCCGAGATGACGCAAGAGCGTTGCCTGTCCCTGGCCACGGCAGTGGCCACGTTCTGCGACCAGCAGATCAACCAGGAACGGCCCCTGCTCTCGGCCACGCTGCCCAGCGGCGAACGCATCCAGTTCGCCATTCCGCCGGCGGTGCCGCGCGGCACGGTCTCGATCACGGTGCGCAAACCGTCCGAGCTGATTTTGCGACTGGGCGATTTTGAGCGCGACGGCCTGTTCGATCGCCTCGGCGAGCCCAAGCGCAACGACAGCCGCTTGATCAACGCAGGCCTACGGCCGTTCGAGCAGGAGTTGGTTGATATGAGATCGGCAGGACGCTACGCCGAGTTCCTGCGCCTGGCCGTTCGCCACCACCAGACCATCGTGGTCAGCGGCAAGACCGGGTCGGGCAAAACCACCTTCATGAAAGGCCTGGTCGAGGAGGTGCCGAAGCACGAGCGGCTGATCACGATCCAGGACACGGCCGAGCTCACCTTGCAGAACCACCCGAACGTGGTGCACCTGTTCTACAGCAAAGATGCCCAGGGCACCGCGCGTGTATCGGCCAAGTCGCTTTTGGAAGCCTGCCTGCGCATGAAGCCGGACCGCATCTTCCTCGCCGAGCTGCGCGGCGAAGAGTGTTTTTCGTTCATCCGGCTGGCGGCTTCCGGCCATCCGGGCAGCATCACCAGCGTGCACGCCGGCAGCTGTGCCCTGGCCCTGGAACAGATGTCGCTGATGATCCGAGAGAGCGGCGCGGGTGGTGGCCTGCGCATGGACGAGATCAAGGCGCTGCTGCACATCGTGGTCGATGTCATCGTGCAGTTCGACCGGGACGAGCGGGGACGCTTCATCGCCGATGTTCGTTACGAACCCCACCGCCGGTACGACTCGCCGGCTCAGGAACGCGGGATCGGTCGACCCACGCCATGTGCGGCGACCTGCGGGGGGGTGCGCAGATGAACGCACTGACCACAGCATCCATGTCGGCCTGGCCCCTGGGTCGCAAGATGGCGGCAGGCGTTTTTGCGGCCACGGCCTACGGAGCGCTCACCTGCGCGGCCGTGTACCTGGCGGGTGTGCTGTTTCTGGTGTTCAACAAGGCCGATCCGCGCCAGGCCCAGTGGGGCAGCATCGTCGGCTACTGGCAGATCTACGCCAGCGACGCGGCGCTGCGCAAACAGTTGCTGGCCGCCACGGCCTTGTCCGGCATCGGGCTCCTGGTGGTGCTACCCGGCGCGCTGATCGCGGCGGCGAGACCACGTCGGTCGTTGCACGGTGATGCGCGTTTCGCCACGCCGTCCGAGGTCGTGCGCGCTGGTTTGATCGCCTCAAACAACCCGTCGTCCGGGCCGAGCATCCTGATCGGGCGGTTCCGGGGCCAGTTCCTCGCCCTGCCCGGCCAGCTCTCGGTCATGTTGTCCGCGCCGACTCGCAGCGGCAAAGGTGTCGGGGTGGTGATCCCCAACCTGCTCAACTGGCCCGACTCCGTCGTGGTGCTGGACATCAAGGGCGAGAACCACGCCATCACGGCCGGTTTTCGTGCCGCGCACGGTCAAGCGGTGTTCGCGTTTTCTCCGTTCGATGAAGAGGCGCGCAGCCACCGCTGGAACCCGCTGAGTGCTGTGCGCACCAGCCCGCTGCACCGGGTGGGCGATCTGCTGGGCATCGGGCAGGTGTTTTTCCCGAACGACGGGGGTGGTAGCTCGTCCGAAGCCTTTTTCAACGACCAGGCGCGTAACCTGTTTTTGGGTTTGGGCTTGCTGCTGCTGGAGTCCCCCGAGTTCCCCCGCACGGTTGGCGAAATCTTGCGCCAGTCCTCAGGCCAAGGTCGCCCGCTCAAAGACCACCTGAGCAGCCTGATCACCCAGCGCCGCGACGATGGCCGTGTACTGACAGACGAGTGTGTCGATGCCCTGCAGCGCTTGCTCTCGAACTCGGAGAACACACTCGCCAGCGTGGTCGCCACCTTCCACGCGCCGCTGACGATTTTTGCGGACGCGGTGGTGGACGCGGCGACCAGCGCCAACGATTTCCAGCTGGAGGACCTGCGCCGGCGGCGCATGTCAATTTATGTGCGCATCCCGCCCAACCGCCTGGCCAACGCACGCCCGCTGCTGAACCTGTTCTTCTCGCAACTGGTCAGCCTCAACACCCAGAACCTGCCCGAGCAGGACCCCACGATGAAGCTGCAGTGCCTGTTGGTCAACGACGAGTTCGCGGCGATGGGAC
>JBBQKZ010000058.1:0-22785 GCA_038327405.1 Burkholderiales bacterium
GACGGTCTGGCCAGCGACCTGCGCAACAACGAAGACGTGAAAGAGTTCTACCTCGGCATGGGCGGGGGCGAACGCAAGAGCTTCAAGGACGTGAAAAGCTACAAGCGGCGCAAGCGCTGGCTGGCATGAACGGGTAGTCCCGTCCAGCTTGATCGTCCCTTCATTCATACTTGGCAGCCATGGCACAGACAGATTTCTTTGACGCCCTTGAGACCCGCTCGCCCGAGCAGCGCGAGTCCGAACTGATGGTCAATCTCGTGGCTCAGGTCTGGCATGCACAGAGCCGCAGCCACGCGTTCGCCGACATCCTGCGCGGCGTGGACGCGGTGAACGTGAACAGCCGCGCGGCCCTGGCGCGCTTGCCGGTCACGCGCAAGACCGAGTTGTTCGAGCGCCAGAAGACGCAGCGCGCCACCGATTCCTTCGGGGGGTTTTCCGCGTTGGTGCGGGGGCCGCAGATGCCCCGCGTGTTCGCTTCACCCGGCCCCATCTACGAGCCCGAGGGCACGGTGCGCGACTACTGGCGCGCCGGCCGCGCGCTGTTTGCGGCCGGCTTTCGTAGCGGCGATCTGGTGCACAACGCGTTCAGTTACCACATGACGCCCGGCGCCTTCATCCTGGAGTCGGGCGCGCATGCGGTGGGCTGCACTGTGTTTCCAGCCGGCACCGGCCAGACCGAGCAACAGCTGCAGGCCATCGCCGACCTCAGGCCCGACGCCTACACCGGTACCCCCAGTTTCCTGCGCATCCTGGTGGAGAAGGCCCGCGAAGCGGGCAGCGACATCAGCAGCCTGAAGAAGGCTTCGGTGGGCGGCGAAGCCTGCCCGCCCAGCCTGCGCGACTGGTTCAGCGAACAGGGCATCGCCGTGTACCAGACCTACGCCACCGCCGACCTCGGCGTCGTGGCGTACGAGACCGAGGCCCGCGAAGGCCTGCTGATCAACGAGCATGTGCTTGTCGAAATCGTGCGCCCCGGCACGGGCGACCCGGTGCCCGACGGTGAGGTGGGTGAACTGGTGGTGACCACGCTCAACGCGGCCTATCCCCTGATCCGCTTCGGCACAGGCGACCTGTCGGCCATCCTGCCCGGCACCTGCCCCACCGGCCGCACCGCCCAGCGCATCAAGGGCTGGATGGGCCGCGCCGACCAGACCACCAAGGTCAGGGGCATGTTCGTGCACGCCTCGCAGGTGGCCGACATCGCACGGCGCTTCCCGCAGGTGCACAAGGCCCGGCTGGTGATCAGCGGCGAAATGGCCAACGACCAGATGTGCCTGCAGGTGGAAGCCAGCGAAGGCGACGACACGCTGCGCAGCCAGATCGAAACCGCGGTGCGCGACATCACCAAGCTGCGCAGCGCTGTGCAGCTGGTGCAGCCCGGCAGCCTGCCCAACGACGGCAAGGTCATTGAGGACGCTCGCAGCTACCAGTGAAGGTTCGGCACGCCACCACGGTGGTTGGCGACTGGCTGCACTGCAGCAAAGGGTTTTCCCCGGCAGCGGGCTAAGTATTTCCCGCGATGGCCCGCCACGGTGCGACAGCTACCATAACGAGGTACCTAAACCCGCTGGAGATCTTTCATGAAAAAACTGCTTGTTGTCGCTTTGGCGGCCACCGTTTCAGCTGGCGCCTTTGCGCAGGCGTTCCCCGCAAAACCCATCACCTTCGTGGTGCCTTTTGCCGCTGGCGGCCCGACCGACCTCGTGGCACGCCGTCTGGCTGAAGCCATGCGCGCTCCCCTGGGTGGCGCCAACATCGTGGTGGAAAATGCAGCCGGCGCCGGCGGCACCATCGCAGGCACCAAAGTGGCCCGTGCCACCCCCGACGGCTACACCCTGCTGGTCTGGCACATCGGCATGGCCGCCACCACCAGCCTGTACCGCAAGCAGCAGTTCAAGCCGCTGGAGGACTTCGAGTACCTCGGCATGATCAACGACGTACCCATGACGCTGCTGGGTGCCCCCAAGCTGCCGGCCAACACCTACCGCGACTTCGAGGCCTACATCCGCGCCAACGGCGGCAAGCTCAACCTGGCCCACGCCGGTCTGGGTTCCGCTTCGCACCTTTGTGGCCTCATGTGGCAGTCAGCTGTAAAGCTGGACAAGTCCATGACCACCATCGCCTACCGCGGCACCGGCCCTGCCATGAACGACCTGATCGGCGGACAGGTGGACGTGATGTGCGACCAGACCACCAACACGACCGCGCAGATCGAAGCAGGCCGCGTGAAGGCCTTCGCCGTGACCACAGCCAAACCGCTGTCGAACCACAAGCTGCTCAAGGACTATCCGTCGCTGCAGGAAATGGGTCTCAAGGACTTCAACCTGACCATCTGGCACGGCCTGTACGCGCCCAAGGGCACGCCGCCCGAAGTCACCAAGCGCCTCAACGACGCGCTCCAGGTGGCCCTGAAAGACCCCGCATTCATCAAGAGCCAGGAAGATCTCGGCGCGATCGTTGTCAAGGATGCCCGCGTGACACCGGCGGGTCACAAGGCTTTCGTGGCTGAGCAGATCACCAAGCTCAAAGGCGTGATCGACGCTGCCGGCCAGTTCGCCGACTGAACTGTTGAACACCCCTGCGGCGCTTTGCGCCGTCCCCTCAAGGAGACGATGCCTGTGGCCCGGCAAAGCCGGTTCCACGGCATCCACTGGGTTGAGACACGCGCGCCGACCAGGCAACGGGGCCACATGATCTCTATCCGGGTGGTGGATTCCATCACCGAACTGCAGCCCGCTGACGCGGGCTGCATTGCCTTGAGCGGTTCGCACGGGGGTTTGAGTTCGGCGCGGTATGCGCTGGCGGTGCGTCCGTTGCTCTCGGTCTTCAACGATGCGGGCGTGGGCATGGACGCGGCCGGCATCGCTGGCCTTGAGCTGCTGCAATTGCATGACCTTGCGGCTTGCGCGGTGTCGCACACGAGTGCGTGCATCGGGCAGGCAGCCAGTACATTGAGCCAGGGCGTGGTCAGCCACGCCAACACCGCGGCGCAGGCCCTGGGCATCCGCACCCGGGAAGCCCTGCAACCGCAAATCGACAACCTGAGCCGGAGACAACCATGAACCTTTCCCGTCGCACCCTCATTGCCGTGGCCGTTGCTGCCACCGCCCTCCCCGGTCTGGTCGCCGCGCAAGCTGCCTGGCCGAGCAAACCGATCCGCATCGTCGTTCCCTTCGCACCCGGCGGCACCACCGACATCCTGGCCCGCACGTTGGCACCCGAACTCACCAAGGCACTGGGACAACCCGTGGTGGTTGAAAACCGCGCAGGCGCGGGCGGCAACATCGGCGCAGACGTGGTGGCCAAGGCGGCCAACGACGGCTACACGCTGCTCATGGGTACCGTGGGCACGCACGGCATCAACAAGTCGCTGTATTCGAAGCTGCCCTACGACCCGCAGAAGGACTTTGCCCCCATCACCCTGGTGGCCGGTGTGCCCAACGTGATGGTGATGAACACCAAACGTGCCCAGGAGCTCGGCATCAACAGCGTGGCCGACTTCGTTCGCTACGGCAAGGCCAACCCGGGCAAGCTCAACATGGCCTCCAGCGGCAATGGGACCTCGATCCACTTGGCGGGCGAACTGTTCAAGTCACGCACCGGCATCTTCATGACGCACATCCCCTACCGCGGATCCGGCCCGGCCATGACCGACATGCTCGGCGGCGCCATGGACGTGATGTTCGACAACCTGCCCTCGGCCATGCCGCACATCCAGGCCGGAGGCTTGAAGGCCTTTGCGGTCACCAGCGCCGTGCGTTCCAGCGCCCTGCCGGACATCCCCACCGTGGCCGAAGCCGGCTCGCTCGCGGGCTTTGAAGCCAGCTCCTGGTTCGGCCTGCTGGCACCCGCCGGCACGCCCCCCGAGGTGGTGAACCGCCTCCAGCAGGAAACCGCCAAGGCACTCAACCTGCCCAACGTGAAAGAACGGCTGCTGGCACAAGGCGCCATCCCCAGCGGCAACACGCCACAGGAGTTTGCCAGGCTGATCGAAGCCGAGATCGCGAAGTGGGCGCCGGTGGTGAAGGCCTCTGGCGCCAAGGTGGACTGACCCCCGCCGCGCTTCGCGCGGCCCCCTGACAGGGGGCGATGCCTGCGGCCCGGCGGAGCCGGTTCCGCGGCATCTTTGGGTGAGAAAGCATCGCGCTCCGGAAGCCCCGTCATCGGCTGTCTGTTGGCACCAGAAAATGTGGCTCGGCGCACGTGCCTCACCCCAGAGACACCGAGGGTCCGGCTCCGCCGGCCCCAGGTGTCGCCCCCCCCAGGGGGGTGGCGCCGCAGGCGACGCGGGGGGTGCTTATCCTCTCGCGGGGGGAGCCATGTTCAGACCCCCCAGGTGATCTCGACGCCCGCTTGTTCGCAGCGCTGCAGCATCTCGATGAAGGGCGCACTGCGCATGCGCAGGCTCACCTGGTCAAAGACAGGTGGCACATCACCGCGGGCTGCGGCTTCTTCGAGCTGGCGCTTCTGATCGGCTTCTTCGAGCACGATCGCATCGCGAATGGCCTGAATGGCCGCCGGCATTTGCTGGTGCATCACCACACCCGGGGCTGAAGGGTCTTTGCTGAGTATTTCGAGCAGACGCTTGCCGTGCTGCTCCAGCATCACGAGGTCGCCGGTTTCACGGGATTTGAATCGGTACAGGGACATGTTTGGCCTCCTTGGCTTGAGTTCATTGTTGCACCAAAGTACTCCATACGGGCAGGGGTACAAAAATGATGCGGGTAAACCCGATTGAAGCTGAATATTTCAAGTCTAAACTAATTAGACATGAACACTCCAGACTCGCCTCTCCAAAGAATTCTCTGCATCGGCGGCGGCCCGGCGGGGCTGTATTTCGCACTGCTGATGA
Organism: Burkholderiales bacterium; assembly: GCA_038327405.1. Classification (GTDB taxonomy): domain Bacteria; phylum Pseudomonadota; class Gammaproteobacteria; order Burkholderiales; family Burkholderiaceae_C; genus Hydrogenophaga. Next base: position 4,853 of record JBBQKZ010000058.1, read on the forward strand.
AGCGGCGCGATCCCTCGCTCAAGGTCACGGTTCTCGAGCGCAACCGCCCTTTCGACACCTTTGGCTGGGGCGTGGTGCTGTCCGACCAGACGCTGGGCAACCTGCGCGCGGCCGACCCCGAATCGGCCACGCTGATCGGCGAGGCCTTCAACCACTGGGACGACATCGAGGTTTTCTACAAGGGCGGCCGCGTGCGTTCGGGCGGTCATGGCTTCTGCGGCATCGGGCGCAAGAAGCTGCTCAACATCCTGCAGGACCGTTGCCTGGAACTGGGCGTCAACCTGGTGTTCGAGACCGACGTGACCGATGACCAGGCGCTGGCAGCGCAGTACAACGCCGACCTGGTGATCGCCAGCGACGGCCTCAACAGCCGCATCCGCACCCGCTACGCCGATGCCTTCCAGCCCGACATCGACACGCGCGAGTGCCGCTTCGTCTGGCTGGGCACCAAGAAGACCTTCGATGCCTTCACCTTCGATTTCGTGCAGACCGAGCACGGCTGGTTCCAGGCGCACGCCTACAAGTTCGACGGTGAAACATCGACATTCATTGTGGAGACGCCCGAAGCGGTGTGGAAGGCGCACGGTATCGACCAGATGGAACAGGCTGAAGGCGTGGCGTTTTGCGAGAAACTCTTTGCCGAACGGCTGGAAGGCCACGCGCTCATCAGCAACGCGCAGCACCTGCGCGGCTCGGCCAACTGGATCCGCTTTCCGCGCGTGATCTGCAAGACCTGGGTACATCGGATTGATGTTCGCCCCCACGCTCCCCCGCTGCGCGGGTCGCTGCCCCCCGCGGGGGCTGATCCGGCTTGGGGCGGCCCGGCGCCGGATCGAGTGGCTGGTCGTCAGATACCCATCGTGCTCATGGGCGACTCTGCCCACACCGCCCACTTCTCCATCGGCAGCGGCACCAAGCTCGCGCTCGAAGACGCGATCGACCTGGCCAACGAATTCACGCGCCACGCCAATGCCAACGTGACCGAGGTGCTGCAGGGCTACGAGGCGCGGCGCAGTGTGGAGGTGCTCAAGATCCAGAACGCCGCACGCAACTCCACCGAATGGTTCGAGAACGTGGACCGCTACACCGGCATGGAGGTGGAGCAGTTCGCCTACTCGCTGCTCACACGCAGCCAGCGCATCAGCCATGAGAATCTGCGCCTGCGCGATCCCGCCTGGCTTGAGGGGTACGAGTCCTGGCTTGAGGCGCAAGCCAAGCCCGACGCACCGGTTAAAAAACACCCCACACCCCCCATGCTGCTGCCGCTCACCGTGCGCGGCCTCACGCTGAAGAACCGCATCGTCGTCTCGCCCATGGCGCAGTACAGCGCGGTGGACGGCGCGGTGGGCGACTACCACCTGGTGCACCTGGGCGCGCGCGCGCTCGGTGGCGCCGCGCTGGTGATGGTGGAGATGACCAGCCCCACACCCGAAGGCCGCATCACACCCGGCTGCCCCGGCCTGTGGAACGACGCGCAGCAGGCCGCGTTCGAGCGCATCGTGCACTTCACCCACGGCAGCCACGCACACATCGGCATCCAGCTTGGCCACAGCGGGCCCAAGGGTTCCACGCAACTGGGCTGGGAACGCATCGACGAACCGCTGGAGAGTGGCAACTGGCCCGTGATCTCGGCCAGCGCCGTGCCGTATGGCCCGCAGAACCAGGTGCCACGCGCGATGACCCGCGCCGACATGGACGCACTCACCTCGGCTTTTGTCGAATCGACAAAGCGCGCAGCAGCCGCCGGCTTCGACTGGCTCGAACTGCACGCCGCTCACGGCTATTTGCTCTCGGCCTTCGTCTGCCCGCTGACCAACCAACGCACCGACGAGTACGGCGGCTCACTCGAGAACCGCTGCCGCTACCCGCTGGAGGTGTTCGCCGCCATGCGCGCCACGTGGCCGGCCGACCGGCCCATGAGCGTGCGCATCTCTGCACACGACTGGGCACCCGGTGGCAACACGCCCGACGACGCGGTTGAAATGGCGCGCCTGTTCAAGGCCGCCGGCTGCGACGTGATCGACGTGTCCTCGGGCCAGACCACGCGCGCAGCCAAGCCCGTCTACGGCCGCATGTACCAGACGCCGTTCGCCGACCGCGTGCGCAACGAGGCCGGCATCCTGACCATGGCGGTGGGTGCCATCAGTGAAGCCGACCATGCCAACAGCATCATCGCCGCCGGCCGCGCCGACCTCTGCGCCGTGGCCCGCCCGCACCTGGCCGACCCGGCCTGGACGCTGCACGAAGCCGCCAAGCTGCAGACCCGCGCCTTGCAATGGCCCCGTCAGTACGAGAGCGGGCGCGACCAGCTCTACCGCGAAACTGCCCGCCTGCAAGCCCTCAACAACAACGACAAGCCATGAACGATTCACCCCTGGACCTGGAAGCCAGAGCACACAGCGAACACGCGCACGAGTTGCGTCTGTGGCTGAGGTTGCTCACCTGCTCGCAGCTGATCGAAAAACGCGTGCGTGCGGGCCTGCGAGAGCAGTTCGACACCACCCTGCCGCGCTTCGACCTCATGGCCCAGCTGGAGCGCAACCCCGAGGGGTTGAAGATGAAAGAGCTCTCGCACCGGCTCATGGTCACCGGTGGCAACGTCACCGGCATCACCGACCAGTTGGTGACCGAAGGCCTGGTGGAGCGGCTGGACGTGGACGGCGACCGCCGCGCGTTTCGCGTGGCACTCACCGACCTCGGCCGCACCACCTTCGCCGAGATGGCGCGACAGCACGAGGCGTGGATCGTCGACGCTTTTGAAGGTCTGAGCCCGCGCGATCTGGAGAGCCTGCACAAGCTGCTGGGCAAGGTGAAGGCCCATCAACTCGACATCAACCAGCGCATCGAAGAATGAAACACCCCATCCCCGACCACAACCCCATGCGCGGCCAGTACACCGCCATGGCCGATGCGCGCCCCAGCCACTTCGCGCTCAGCGTGAACGACGGCGTGGCCACCGTCACGCTCAACCGCCCCGAGCGCAAGAACCCGCTGACCTTCGAGTCGTACGCCGAGTTGCGCGACTGGTTCCTGGCGCTGCAGAAGAGCACCGACATCAAGGCCGTGGTGCTCACCGGCGCGGGCGACAACTTCTGCTCGGGCGGCGACGTGCACGAGATCATCGGCCCGCTCACGAAGATGACCATGCCCGAGCTGCTGGCCTTCACCCGCATGACGGGTGCGCTGGTGAGCGCCATGCGCGCCTGCCCGCAGCCCATCGTGGCAGCGCTCGACGGAGTTTGCGCCGGCGCCGGCGCCATGATGGCGCTGGCCTCCGATCTGCGCCTGGGCACGCCCCAAGCCACGGTGGCGTTTCTCTTCACCCGCGTGGGCCTGGCCGGAGCCGACATGGGCGCCTGCGCGCTGCTGCCGCGCATGATCGGCCAGGGCCGCGCCAGCGAACTGCTGTTCACCGGCCGCGCCATGACCGCCGCTGAAGGTCACGCGTGGGGTTTCTTCAACGCGCTGCACGAAAACGCCGCCTTGCTGACCGCCGCGCACAAGCTCGCCACCCAACTCGCACAAGGCCCCACCTTCGCGCACGGCATGACCAAGACCATGCTGCACCAGGAATGGGCCATGACGCTGGACCAGGCGATCGAGGCCGAAGCGCAGGCGCAGGCCATCTGCATGCAGACGCAGGATTTCAAGCGCGCGTACGAAGCGTTCGCTGCGAAGCAGCGCCCTCAATTCCAAGGCGATTGACATGGTCGCCTTCGAACACCCCCACGGCATGCACCCTCCGCATTCGCAGTGGGAACTGCCCTTCTTCGACGCCCACCACCGCACCATGGCGCCGCGCCTGGCCGACTGGGCCGCGCTGCAGGACGTGAACGAGAGCGACGACCGCGCTGCTTGCAAGGACTGGGTGGCGCGTTTGGGACGCGACGGCTGGCTGCGCTACTGTGTGCCCGCGGCGCACGGCGGCGAGTTGCCCGCGCTCGATTCGCGCTCGCTGGTGATCCTGCGCGAGACGCTCGCCTTCCACTCGCCCTTGGCTGACTTCGCGTTCGCCATGCAAGGCCTGGGCAGCGGTGTGATCACGCTCGCCGGCACACCCGCGCAGCAGGCGAAGTACCTGAACGCCGTGGCCAGTGGCCAGAAGATCGCCGCCTTCGCACTCAGCGAACCCGACGCCGGGTCTGATGTGGCCGCCATGGCCACACAAGCCGTGCAGACCACCAGCGGCTGGATCTTGAACGGCACCAAAACCTGGATCAGCAACGGCGACCTGGCCGACTTCTACGTGGTGTTCGCCAAGACCGACCCGGACGCCGGCGCGCGCGGCATCAGCGCCTTCATCGTCGATGCAGCACAACCCGGCCTGGACAGCAGTGAACACATCCACGTGATGGCGCCGCACCCGCTGGCCACGCTGCGGTTTGCCGACTGCGCGCTCGGCGCCGACGCGATGGTGGGCACCCTGCACGGCGGCTTCAAGCTGGCCATGCAGACGCTGGACATCTTCCGCGCCTCGGTGGCCGCCGCTGCGCTGGGCATGGCGCGCCGCGCTTTCGCGGAGGCGGTGGCGCAGGCGAAGCACCGCAAGATGTTCGGCCAGACGCTGGCCGACTTCCAGCTCACGCAGGCGCGCCTGGGCGAGATGAGTGCGCTCATCGACGCCGCCGCCCTGCTCACCTACCGCGCGGCCTGGCAGCGCGACTGCAGCCCCACACAAGGCATGGGCACACCCGCCTACACCACGGCCGCAGCCGCCGCCAAGCTCACCGCCACCGAGAACGCCCAGCGCGTGATCGACATGGCGCTGCAGATGTTCGGCGGGCGTGGCGTGCAGGTGGGCCAGAAGGTCGAGAGCCTGTACCGCGACATCCGCTCGCTGCGCATCTACGAAGGTGCGAGCGAAGTGCAACTGCTCATCCTGGGCAAAGCCGCATTGCGCGCCTGAACACACCACCGCCATGCCCACACGCCTCATCCCCAGCGCCCAGGTCGACCACTTCGTGCACGACCACCTGCCCCCGCCCGGGCAGTGGCCCGAGCTGCGCTTTGACAGGCCCGAGCTGCAACTGCCCGCTCAGGTGAACGCGGTGCAGGCGCTGTTCGAGCGTGCCATGGCCGCCGGCCATGCCGACCGCCCACTGTTTCGCAGCGAGGAGCGCACGCTGAGTTACTCGCAGGCGCAGGCCGAGGTCAACCGCATGGCCAACGTCTTCACCGTGGAACTCGGTCTCGTGCCCGGCAACCGTGTGCTGCTGCGCGGCGGCAATTCGGTGGCCATGGCATTGGCCTGGCTCGCCACAGTACAGGCCGGGCTGGTGGCAGTGGCCACCATGCCGCTGCTGCGCGCCAAAGAGCTCGGCGCCATCATCCACAAGGCGCAGCCCGTGCTGGCGCTGTGCGACGTGAAGTTGCAGGACGAACTCAAGAGCGCGCTCTCCGCCGACCCTTCCACCGCCGGCATGACACTGCTGGTGTTCAACACCGGTGACGCCGATGTGCCACATTCGCTGGAGACCCTGGCAGCTCGCCAATGCGTGCACAGTGCGCCCTGCCCCACGGCCGCCACCGACATCGCGCTGCTCGCCTTCACCTCCGGCACCACCGGCACGCCCAAGGCCGCCGTGCACACCCACCGCGATGTGCTCGCCGCTTGCGAGACCTGGCCGCGCCACGTGCTGCGCGCCACGCCGGACGACATCGTCATGGGATCGCCGCCGCTGGCCTTCACCTTCGGGCTGGGCGGCCTGCTGGTCTTTCCCATGTGGGCAGGCGCTTCGGTCTACTTTCCGTCCGTGCCCTACACGCCCGAGGGCATGGTGCAGCTCATGGCCCGCGTGGGCGCCACCATCTGCTACACCGCGCCCACCTTCTACCGCCAGATGGCCGCGTTCGCCAAGGTGCACGGCATCGGCAAGCTGCGCATCAGCGTGAGCGCGGGGGAAGGCCTGCCCGACGCCACGCGCCAGCTCTGGAAAGAAGCCACCGGGCTGGAGATGCTCGACGGCATCGGCGCCACCGAGATGTTCCACATCTTCATTTCGTCACCGCCCGAGGCGGTGCGCCGCGGCGCCATCGGTCAGGTGGTGCCGGGCTACCAGGCGCGGGTGGTGAACGACGCCGGCGAGCCGCTGCCGGTGGGTGAGGTCGGCAAGCTCGCGGTGCTCGGCCCGACCGGTTGCCGCTACCTCGACGACGAGCGCCAGACCAACTACGTCAAGGGCGGCTGGAACCACCCCGGCGATGCCTTCCGCATGGACGCCGACGGCTACTTTTTCTACCAGGCGCGCACCGACGACATGATCATCACCGCCGGCTACAACGTGGCCGGCCCCGAGGTGGAAGCCGCCCTGCTGGAGCACCCGGCCGTGGCCGAGTGCGGTGTGGTGGGCAAGCCCGACGAGGAGCGCGGCCAGATCGTGCAGGCCTTCGTGGTGCTCAAGCCGGGCCATGCCGCCGATTCCGCGCAGGTGAAGGCGCTCCAGGACCACGTGAAGCACAGCCTGGCCCCGTACAAATACCCGCGCGAGGTGGTCTTTCTGGCCCAGCTTCCGCGCACCGAAACCGGCAAGCTGCAGCGTTTTGCGCTGCGACAGCAAGCCACCCGACAACACTGAGACCACCGAGATGAAACACCTGCAACCGCCCGGCTGGGCCACCCCCAAGGGTTACGCCAACGGCATCGCTGTGCGCGGCACCCACGTGTTCGTGGGCGGCCAGATCGGCTGGAACGCCAGCCAGACCTTCGAGAGCGACGACTTCATTGCGCAAACGCGCCAGGCGCTGCTCAACATCCGCGACGTGCTCACCTGCGCCGACGCCGGGCCGCAGCACATGGTGCGCATGACCTGGTACATCACCGACCGCGTGGAGTACAACAACCGACTGCGCGAACTCGGCGAGGCCTACCGCGAGGTGATGGGCAAGAACTTCCCGGCCATGACCGGCGTGGAAGTGAGCGCGCTGGTGGAAGAGCGGGCCAAGGTGGAGATCGAGGTGACGGCGGTGGTGCCGGACTGAGCAAAGGCGAGCGCCCACGAAAAAGCCCACCGGACCGGTGGGCTTTTTCACGAGCGGGCAAGCCCGCTCAGGCGCAGCACTCAGGCAGCGCGGCGGCGGCGGGCGAAGCCCAGACCGGCCAGACCCAGACCCAGCAGGGCCAGGGAGCCTGGCTCAGGCACGGCGCGGTTGGCGCTCCAGGCGATGTTGTCGAATTCGAAGGCGTACTTCGTGCTCTTGAACACGATCTGGTCGAAGCCGCCAATCAGATCGATGTTCACGTAATAGGTACCTGAAGCGCCCTGGTTGCCGGTGGCGGTCGGGGTGACACCGTCGCCATTCAGCGTGCCCATGGACAGGCCGTTGTTGAAGAACTCCATCGTGTTGCCGTTGCCCGGGTCCACAGAACCCCACAGCAGGCCGAAGTAAAACTGCTCGGCGGTGAAGTTGATGACGATGTTGGAGCCGGGTTTGACATCCGTGGAACCGGTGGTGAGGTACTGGGTCAGGTTCGTGCCGTTGGCCTGGTTGGAACCGCCTGCACCAAACCCAATACCGTTGTTGCCGGACAAGACCGGCGCTGCGTTGATGCCCCCGGTACTGCCCGTCACATATGCAGCATTGGGCGTCACAACAATGGTGCCCAGACCCGTGCCCACTGGCAGCGTCAAGCTGTCCAGGTTCCACTTGTTAACACCGGTGGGCGCACCGCCCACTGAAGAGAACACGGAAGGCGCTGCGAAAGCAGCACCCATGGAAGCGACCAGAGCGGAAGCGACGGCAATCTTGGCAAGCAGTTTCATGTGATTAGTTTTTGTCAATGCACTTTTTGTGCGGGATAGAGCATGACTTGCAAGATGCAGGCCACCTTGCGGCGCCCTTGATCTGTAACGATTTGTCTGCGTGCAAGGCCCTGGCCCTGCAGAATGTGTCAAAACCCCCGACAGTATCCGCACACGTTCACCCCCCCACATTTCGCCATCCCGCGATGCCCCATTTGCACACTTACCCCCGCAGCAGGGCAAGCCTGCAGCCCGCAGCCGGCCGATTCGTCGCCAGCATTGCCGGCCTGCTGGCTCTCAGCGCACACGCACAGAGCCCGGCCACGCCAAACGACACGCTGTCGCCCGTCATCATCACCGGCAGCGCCTCCGCCAACGACCGCTGGCTCGGCGCTGCCACGGTGGACGTGATTGATGGCAGTGAGTTGCGCAACGGTCAGTTGCAGATCAACCTGTCCGAAGGTCTGGCGCGCGTGCCGGGACTGGTGATCCGCAACCGCGAAAACTACGCCCAGGACCTGCAGGTCTCCATCCGCGGGTACGGCGCGCGCTCCACCTTTGGTGTGCGCGGCGTGCGCCTGTTTGTCGACGGCATCCCCGCCAGCGCGCCCGACGGTTCGGGCCAGGCGGCCAACTTTCCGCTGGGCAGCGCCGAACGCATCGAGGTTGTGCGTGGGCCGTTCTCGGCGCTCTATGGCGCCTCCAGCGGAGGCGCCATCCTGGCCTACACCGAAGACGGCACCCGCCCAGGTGAGGTGCGTGTTGGTGCGGTGTTGGGCTCCAACGGTCTGTGGCGTCTGTCCACCCAGGCCACTGGCCAGACCGGTACCGCAGCAGCACCCGGCTGGTCGTACACGCTGGACGTGGGCAAGTTCGCCACCGACGGCGCGCGCCCGCAGTCGGCGGCCGACCGCACCAGCGCCAACGTGAAACTTTCGCGCGCCCACGATGGCGGGCGTACCGTGATCCTGTTCAACCAACAGCGCAGTTTTGCGCTTGATCCGCTGGGTCTTGAAAGGCAAGATTTCGAGATCAGTGACCAGAAGACAACGGACGCGGCCATTGACTTCAACACGCGCAAGTCGGTCTCGCAAAGCCAGCTCGGTCTGGCCTGGGACCAGTCACTGGGCGGGGGGCACAAGATCGAGCTCATGGGCTACGGCGGCACTCGCCAGGTGGTCCAGTACCAGGCCATTCCCACCGGTGCGCAGATTCCCGTCACCAGCTCGGGCGGCGTGATCGATCTGGACCGCCACTACTGGGGCTGGAATGCACGCTGGCGCTGGATGGGCGAGGCCGCAGGTGGTCGCCTCTCTGTCAGCGCTGGCCTGGCGTCCGACCGCCAGACGGACGAACGCAAAGGCCATGAAAACTTCATCGGTCCCACGCTGGGCGTGCAAGGCGCGCTGCGCCGCGACGAGACCAACCGCGCAAGCACGCTCGACCCCTATGTGCAAGGCGAATGGAGCAGCGAACAGCTCACGCTGAGTGCCGGCGTGCGGCGGGTGAATGCCGACTACACCTCCAGCGATCGCTTCATCAGTGGCCTCAACGGCGACGACAGCGGCGAAAGAAGCTTTGGCGCGACCTTGCCCGTGGTGGGTGTGCGCTGGCAACTCTCGCCCTGGCTGCAGGCCTTTGCCAACGTGGGCAAAGGGCTGGAGATCCCCACCCTCAACGAAGTGGCCTACCGGCTCGGCGCCTCAGGCTTCAACACAGGCCTCAATGCTTCGAGAAGCACCAGCGCAGAGGCGGGATTGCGCGGTCGCAGTGGCTCGGGTCTGTGGAATGCCACCCTGTTCGACATCCGCACACAAGACGAAATCGTGACGCTGACCAACAGCGGCGGACGCTCGACTTTTCAGAACGCAGGACGCACATTGCGCCAGGGGCTGGAGCTCTCTGCAGAGTACGGACTGGACCAGGTCACGCTAAGCACGGCGTACACCTACCTCAAGGCGAGCTACCGCGACGGCTTCACCACGTGCACGGCATCACCCTGCGCAGCGCCCAACGTGCCCATACCTGCTGGCAATCAAATGCCCGGGCTGCCTCGCTATCAGCTCTATGCCCAACTCGCCTGGGCACCGAACCTCGCAGGCACCTGGGCAGCCGACAGCGTGTTCACCCTGGAAGCGCGTCACACCGGTCGCGTGTTCGTCAACGATCTCAACAGCGATGCGGCCGCAGGCCACACGCTCTTCAGCATCGGCGCCCGCTTCGAACAAACCGCCGGCGCCTGGACCTGGCGCGAGTTCGTGCGCATCGACAACCTCACCGACAAGAAGCACGCGGGCTCGGTCATCGTCAACGATGGCAACGGCCGGTTCTTCGAGCCTGGCCTGGGCCGCTCGCTGTCGGCCGGTGTCGAACTCTCGCGGCGGTTCTGAGCGCGGCCTGCGCCCTCAGCCCGGCAGCCGGCCGAACTCGCTCTCGGGGTCGATCACCTGCGCCGGCAGGCTGATGGCGAAGGTGCAGCCGGCGCTCGACGCGGCCTCGCACCAGATGCGCCCGCCGTGCCGCTCCACGATGCGTTGCGCCAGCGCCAGTCCGGTGCCGATGCCCTCATAGTCCATCGAATGGTGCTGGCGCTGGAACAGCGCAAACAGGTTGGGCGCGTGCTCCAGATCAAAGCCCACGCCGTTGTCCCGCACAAAGACCACGCGTTCACCGGTGCTGTCGGTCCACTGGCCCACCTCGATGCGTGCCAGCGGGCGGGTGCGGGTGAAACTGACCGAGTTCTGCAGCAGGTTGCGCAGCACCTCGGCCAGCAAAATCGCGTCGCCACGCACCTGCGGCAGGTCGTCGTCGATCACCCACTCGATCTTGCGCGCCGGATGCTCGGCTTGCAGGTGCCTCACAACCCCGTGCACCAGCGGGCTCAGGGGAACCTGCTGGCGCGCGAGCGACACGCGCCCCATGCGCGCGTATTCCAGCAAACCTTCGATCATCAAACCCATGCGCTTGCTGGCCTTGCCGATCGAGGTCTGGTACTGCATCAGCTGGTTGTCCCCAGCAGGGCCAAGGCGTTCCTGGGACAGCGCCACAAAGCTGGAGATGTGGCGCAGGGGCGCGCGCAGGTCGTGCGAGACGCTGTGCGAGAACACGTCGATGTCCTTGTTCGCCGCCACCAGCTGGTTGGTGCGCCGGGTCACGCGTTGCTCGAGGTCGCGGCGCAGGTCGGCCACCTGGTGTTCGGCACGGCTGCGCTCGGTCGCATCCAGCACCACCGCGCTGGCGCACAGGAAGCGGCTATCGGCACCGAGCACCGGCTGCATGCCGAACTCGGCCCTGAACACCTTGCCCTGCGGGCCAGGAATGTCCAGTTCCAACGGCGCTCCCAGGCCCCCGCGCGCGAGCAGGGCGAGGTGCGAGCCCAGCAAGGCCCGCGAATGGGCATCGGTGAGGCCCACCAGGCTCAGGAAGTCGGTGGTGCGGGCCGGCCGGCCTTGCGCAAACTGGCCGCCATCCAGCCCGAGCCACTGGAGCAGCGTGCGGTTGATGTGCACCACGCGCAACTCGGCGTCGACACAGACGAGGCCGCAGGGCGCCTGGTCGTACAGCGCGGCAGGGCCCGTGGAGGTTTCAGGGTGTGCCGACGTGTTTTCCATGGCGTCTCGCTCGGGTGATGGGCAGGAAGATCGATCTGTGGAGCCGGCCTGAACACCTTGGCGGATCCGCAGACGGGGGGTCTGGATTTCAGTATCGGCCAAAAGCCGGCCCCCCGTGTCCCCTTTTTGGCCATGCGGCCGACCGCGGCATCCGGCAAGGCCTGGGGCCCCGCGCCTGATGGTTCATTAGCTATTCTGATGAAATGACCGTTCCAGAGGCCGCACCGCTAAAATACGGGTTAACCCTAGTGAGCCCTCCATGTTGAAGTTTTTCCAATCTCTCTTTCAAACGCCCCGTTTCCCGGTGGGCGTTCGTGTCAACCGCCTGCACCAGGGCAGCCTGGACCGCACCGACGGCCGTGTCGTGGCGCAGACCGCCGATGGCGTGCTGGTCGAGTGGCCGCGCAACGGCAGTGGCTGGGAGCGCCCGCACGCGCTGTGCCAGCAGGGTTGAAACACCCGCACCGGCTGTGCCTGGCCCCATGAAAAACGCCAGCTTGTTGCTGGCGTTTTTCATGGGGGCACTGAACTTCAGGTACGCACGCGGCCGTCACCGGTGAGCATGGACAGCTCGGCGTAGCGCGAGGCCACATGGTTGGTCGGGCTCAGCGACACCGAGTAACCCCCCATCGAGGTGGTGCCGATCGACTCCAGACCGCTGATGAGGCTGTCGCGCGAGATGCGCGATCCTGCGCGGCGCAGCCCTTCGGTGAACAGCTTGGCCGCGAGGAAACCCTCCATGCTCGAAAAGTTGGCCTGCACCTTGTTGCCGCCCTTGCCGATGGCTTCCTGAAACTCGCGCGAGATCGGTTTGGACGCGGTGTACGGCGTGGGCATCACCTGCGAGACCACCACGCCTGCGCCTTCCTTGCCCAGCTCGTCGGCCAGCGCCTGCGTGCCCACGAACGACACGTTGTAAAAGGTGCCGCCGTAACCACCGGCCTTGGCCGCGCGGATGTAGGCCGCGCACGATTTGTAGGCGCTGATCTGAACCACCGCATCGGGCTTGGCCGCGTTGATCTTTTCAACCGCAGCGGCAACGTCCACCGAATTGCGCTCCACCGTCGCCGTGGCCACTGGCACCAGATTGCGCGCCTTCAGCGCCAGCACAGTGCCGTCCAGGCCCGCCTTGCCATAGGCGTCGTTCTGGTGGAACACCGCGATCTTCTTCAGCCCGAGGTTGGTGAGCTGGCGCACGATGAGCTCGGTCTCGTCGTTGTACGAGGCCCGCAGGTGAAAGGCCAGCCGGTTGAACGGCTGGCGCAGCCCCATGGCGCCGGTGAACGGTGCGAAGAAGGGCATGTCGGCCTTGAATGCCAGCGGCAACGCGGCCACGCTGGTGGGCGTGCCGATGTAACCGAACAGCGCAAACACGTCGGCAGCGATCAGCTTGCTGGTGTTTTCGGCACAGCGGTCGGGCTCGTACCCGTCGTCGAGCTGCAGGATGTCGATGCGCTGCTGGTTCACGCCGCCCTGGCCGTTGAGCTGGTCGAAGTACAGCTTGGCCCCCGCATGGAACTGGATGCCGAGCTGCGCGGCAGCGCCGGTGAACGCGGCCGACTGGCCCAGCACGATGCGGTTGCCCGATTGCGCTCGCAGGCTGGGCACGCCCAGCGCCGCAGCGCCCGCAACGAGACCACTGAAACGGCGGCGCGTGAGGCCGGGAACGGTGGGTGAATTCATGGGTGGAAGGGCTCCATTGAAGGCATGGGAGGCGAAGGCACAACACGCACTTGGCCACCCCGGGCATTGCAAGAATTTGTATCGCTTGATGCTACCCACCCCGGTACCGTACGCAGACGCAGTTGGTCCACCCATTCAACCCGCTCATCGGTCCAGAGGTTGCGGTCGACGGGTTGACACGGCCTGGTGGCGCGCGGACAGTGAGGCCACGACTCGCGGGAGCACGACGATGCGCGTTTTCATCAGCCACGCATGGGAAGACAAGCCGCTGGCGCTGGCGCTGGCGCGGCTGCCCGACTTCATCGAAGCGTGGGTGGATGTGCGCGAACTGCTCGGCGGCGAAAAACTGGACCCGACCATCATCACCGCTATCGAGGACAGCCACGTCTTCATCGTATTGATCAGCCGCATCTCGCTGGCCAAGGCCTGGGTGGCCCAGGAGGTGAACTGGGCCATGGAACGCGAGGCGCAGAAGGACCGGGTGTTCGTGCTGCCAGTGGTCATCGAAGCGGGCATCGACCTGGCTGCCAGCGCTGCGCCTTTCCTGCAATTCGCACAACGGCTGTTCATCGACGCGAGCGACCGCAGCGACGGCGGCATCGAAAAAGCCCGCGCCCTGATCGCCAGCACGCTGTTTCACTGGGCCAGCGACTGGCTCGACCGCATGGAGCCCCGGGGCGACAGCAACCGGCGTTTTGCCGACACGCTGGAGCGTGATCTGGTCGAATTCCAGACGCGCCTGTTTGCGGTGAAGGCGGCGCTGGCCTGGCCGTTGCCGACCCTGGTGCAGCCAGAAGCCGTGGCCCACCTGATCCAGGTGAAGGACGCCTACAACGCCTTCACCGAAGGTTTCATTCCGCAGTTGGGTGAACTGGATGGCGACATCCGCTGGCGCTTCGGCGTGGCGGCCCAGCGCGGCTTTGCGCGGCTCGTCACCTTCATCCGCAACGAGGTTTACCACGGCGCCGCGTTTGCGCTCAACGACGCGATCGAGTCGATCAATGCCTTCGACACCGTGCTGAGCCAGGACGCTCAGGCCCTGGCGGCGGCCGAATCGCGACGGCAAACCCGGGTGGCCGCGCTGGAGCCGGTGATGGCGGAGCTCGTGGAACGCACCGCCGACTACGTGGACACCTTGCGGCCATGAGACGCTGGCTGCCCGCTTGCGTGTTGCTGCTGTGTGCGTTGCCGCTGCATGCCGAGCGCGTCCCGCTGCAGCGCCTGAGTCTGGGCGACGTGGGCGGCTGGATCGAAGTGAGGGTGCAGGTGAACGGGGCATCGGGCCGCTGGATCATTGACACCGGCAGCACGCGCCACATCGTCTCGAACACCTTCGCCGACAAGCACGGTCTGCTCTCCGGCGCGCGCGTCCGCGTCGAGACCGCTCTGGGCCCGGTGTGGGGCGCCGAGGTGGACCTGCCCCCGCTCCAGCTGGGGGCGTGGGCCCACAGCGGCCAGACCGCCCTGCGCATTGACAGCCTCGCCACGGTGCTCGGTCCGGCCGGCGAGGGCATCGAGGGCATCCTGGGCCTGCCGCTCATGACAGGCCAGCAGCTCGACCTGAACCTGAGCGACTGGACGCTGAGCATCACGCCGGCTGGCAACCGGAGCGCGCCCGCCTGCCCCGACGGCACCGAAGGTTTTGAGCTCGGCGAACACCGAGGCTTGCCGGTGATCCAGGTGCGAGTGAATGAAGGGCCCGCCGAATCGCTGCTGCTGGACACCGGCAACCCCGCCGCGGTGGTGCGCGTCGGGGCCACGCCGGGCCCGGCGGCGGCCCCGGGACTGGCGCTGGCCACCCAGGTGAGCGTCGGCGCGCTGCAGCGCACCCAGGTACCTGTGGTGCTTCTGAACGCGCCGGCGCTGCACCGCGCGCTGGCCCCGCGCGTGCAGGGCCTCGCCGGTACCGCATTGCTGGATGGTGCGCGCTGGGTGATCGACCTGGACCAGCGCTTTGCCTGCGCAGAAGCGCGGCGCCTGGCCGTGCCCGGCGGCTTTGGTCTCACGCTGGTTCAGCGTGCGGGCGGGGTGTTCATTGAAACCGTGCTGCCAGCCAGCCCGGCCGCCCAGGGCGGGCTGCGCGAAGGCGACGCGGTGCAGCACTGGGTGGACGGCCCACCCGCCGGTGACCTGCGTGCCCTGTGGGCACGCGTGCAAGGGCGCAACGAGATCGAGGTACAGGCGGGTTCGGCCGCGCGCGTGGTGCTGCGACGCGCGTACTTTTTGCCGGCCCTGCCCTGACTCAGCAGGCCACGTTGGTCGGGTTGGGCTGGCGCTTGAGGGTGAGGAGCAGGCCGCTCGCGTTGAGCAGGCGCAGCGTGGCGCCGTCCACAAACTCGACCTGGGTGAAGTACTTATGGGCATTGTTCACCGGGTTGACCAGTTCGGGAATTTGCGGACGGCCCAACGCGGCCACCACAAAGCCCCGCATGTCGCCCTCGAAATTCACCTTGGCGGCGGGAACGGTCACGTTGCAGCCGGTCACGGGCTCGGCGTTGGCTCCGGTGAAGTTGTCCACCGACGATGGCTCGTTGAACTTCAGCGTGAGCGTGCCGCTCTCGCTGACCCACAAACCTTCCTGCATCTGCACGTCAACCCGGCTGTTGGTGTAGCTGCGCGCGGGCTGGCCGCCGAGTGCCACCGTGTCGAGCTTGCGCAGGTCTGAGAAGCTGCCCTGGATGCAATTGGGCGCGTTGGCCGGCGCCGCCGGTCTGAGCGTGACCGTGCCGTTGTCCACCGTGCCCACCAGGTTCACGCCGTTGTTCAAGGTGTCGCCACACACCCCGTCGGTGGAGTTCACACTGGCGGTGACGTCCACCTTCGTCGAGAACACCTGGACCGCGGGCGATGGCGAGGTGAACTGCAGCGTGGTGGTGAAGCCGGGATTGCTCCAGGCGCCACCCAGGGGCGTGACGATCTGCAGCACCGCCAGCAACCCACCGCCGCAAGCCGTCAGCCCGGTGGCGACCGCCAGGCCCAGGGCATGAATCTTTCGCTTCATGGCCGATCTCCTTTTCAACACGCGGGGCTGAAATTCTGATCCTCGGCACCGCCTTTGAACAGGGGGCCCACCGGCCACCATTGCACACCTGGGGGAAGCTGTCTCAGTCGTCCTGGCGCAGGTTCGGAAAATCACTTTCCAGATGTTCACCGGGGCCGCGCGTGCCGCTCGCCTGCCGCTCCAACTCCTGCGCGCGCAGCTGAACGCGGCGGATCTTGCCCGAGATGGTCTTGGGCAGTTCGGTGACGAACTCGATGCGCCGCACGCGCTTGTAGGGCGCGAGCTGCTGGCGCGCAAACGCAAAGATCGCCTCGGCCAGCTCGGGGCCCGCGACGGCGCCGGGCGCGAGAATCAGGTAGGCCTTGGGCAAAGCGGTGCGCACCGGGTCCGGGCACGGCACCACGGCCACCTCCACCACCGCCTCGTGTTCGATCAGCGCGCTCTCCAGTTCGAACGGGCTGATGCGGTAACCCGAGGCCTTGAACACGTCGTCGGCGCGGCCGACGAAGGTGAGGTAACCGTCGGCATCGCGCGCGGCGGTGTCACCCGTGTGGTAGTGGCCATCGCGCATGACCTCGGTGTTCTTCTCGGGGCTGTCGAGGTACCCGACCATCAGTCCCAGCGGGCGCGCGCTCAGGTCGATGCAGACCTCGCCCTCGTCGGCCTCGTGTCCGTCGGCGTCGAGCAGCACGATGCGGTAGCCCGGCAACGGAAGGCCCATGGAGCCCGGCTTGAGCGCCAGGCCCGGCGCGTTGCCCACCTGCGCGGTGGTCTCGGTCTGGCCGTAACCGTCGCGCAGCGTGAGGCCCCAGGCCTTGCGAATCTGCTCGATGATTTCCGGGTTCAGCGGCTCGCCCGCGCCGATCACCTCACGCAGCGCCAGCCTCCCTTGCCAAGCGGCCAGGTCTTCCTGGATCAGCATGCGCCACACCGTGGGCGGCGCACACAGGCTGGTGACTCGGCAGCGCTCCAACACGGCCAGCAGCCCCTGCGCGTGGAAGCGCGGCGTGTTGTAAATGAAGACGCAGGCGCCCGCGTTCCACGGTGCAAAGAAGCAGCTCCACGCGTGTTTGGCCCAGCCGGGTGAAGAGATGTTGAGGTGCACGTCGCCCGCGCGCAGGCCGAGCCAGTACATGGTGGAGAGGTGGCCCACCGGATAACTCTGGTGCGTGTGCGACACCAGCTTGGGCTGCGAGGTGGTGCCCGAAGTGAAGTACAGAAGCATGGGGTCGGTGGCCAGCGTGGTGCCCTGCGGGTCGAAGTCGACCGGGTGCGTGCGCGAGTCGTCGAAGTTCACCCAGCGCGGCTTGGCAGCGCCGACACAGATGCGCGAGAAGGCACCGATGATGGCCTCGAACTTGGGCACCTGCACAGCACCCACCACCACGTGTTTCACTCCACCGCGTTCGATGCGGTCGCGCAGGTCTTCAGGCGTGAGCAGTGCCGTGGCCGGGATCAGCACCGCGCCCAGCTTGATGGCCGCCAGCATGGTCTCCCACAGCGCCGGCTCGTTGCCCAGCACCATGAGCACGCGGCCACCGCGCTGCACGCCCTGCGCGCGCAGGAAGTTGGCCACCTGGTTCGAACGCACCAAGAGCTGCGCAAATGAAAACCGCTCCTCGGTGCCGTCGGCGTCCACGAGCCACAGGGCGGTGGCGTCATTGCCCCGCGCCATGGCGTCGAAGTGGTCCAGCGCCCAGTTGAATTCGGTGAGCTGCGGCCAGCGGAACTGCGCGCTGGCGGCCACCGGGTCGCCGCGCAAGGCCAGCAACTGGTCACGCGCGGCCAGAAAAGCCTGGGTGGAGGGTGTGGTCGGGGTGGTTGTGGCGCGTGTCATGTTGTCTCTGTATGTTGTGGTGTCCAAGGGCGAGGCGCCATCCTAGCCCCGGGGGGGCCGCC
>JBBQKZ010000059.1:0-22724 GCA_038327405.1 Burkholderiales bacterium
TGCCGCCGGCGGTACCGACTTAGTCGCATTTGGTCAGGTCTTCCACCTTGGCCTTGTGCTCCTTCTTGCTCTTCATCTGGGGTCGGATCATCACGAAATACAGCACCACAAACATCAGCACCAGCGGCAGCATGCCCAGGATGGTGGACTGGGTGTCGCCACCGGTGGCGGCTTGGGCGTAAGCGGAGGAAATGAACACGAGCGGTCTCCAACAGGTTCAGGATCAGGAAAAGGCCGAGCGCCCGGCCCCCGCTGCAAGCGGCGCCGGGCGCTGGAACACAACCCGCGATTGTATGCCGGGGGGTGCTTCGAAGCGATGGGCCGATCGCCCCTCGCTCAAGCGGCTTTGGCCAGACTCCTCAAGCCTGCCGGCTGGCGCCACTGGGCCAGCAAGTCCTCGCGCCGCGAGCGGGCGGCGGCCAGGTTGCGCTCCTTCACATGCCCGAAGCCCTTGATGTGCTCCGGAATGCGCGCGATTTCCGCCGCCAGCTCCAGGTTGGTGGCGGTGATCTGCGGCAACAGCGCCTCGATGTCGGCGCGGTATTCAACGATCAACGCACGCTCGGTGCGCCGCTCCTCAGTGCGGCCGAAAATGTCCAGCGCGGTGCCTCGCAGACCCTTGAAGCGGGCCAGCCACTTGAAGGCGGTGAACATGTAGGAACCGAACGGCTGCTTGAGCAGCTCGCCACGTTCGTTTTTCTTGGCAATGAGCGGCGGCGCCAGGTGCACCTTGAGCTTGAAGTCGCCTTCGAACTGGCTGGCAAGGCGGGCGTGGAAGGCCGGGTCGCTGTGCAGGCGGGCCACCTCGTACTCGTCCTTGTAAGCCATGAGCTTGAACAGGTTGCGCGCTACGGCCTCGCTCAGCGTGGTCTTGCCCAGAGGGGTCTCGGCCGCGCGCACTCGGGCGACGAAGCTTTGATAGTGGGCCGCATACGCAGCGTTTTGGTAGCCAGTGAGGAACTCCACCCGGCGCGCGATCAGCTCGTCGATCGTGTCGCGCTTCTTGAACTGGATCACCTGCTCGCCAGCGCCCGCCTTCTGCCACAGTGCGGCCACCGCCTGCGGGTTGTGTGCAGCGCGGCGGCCCCACTCGAACGCAGCCTTGTTCTTGTCCACCTGAACCGCGTTCAGCTCGATGGCCCGCATGAGCGAATCGATGCCCAGCGGCAGCCAGCCCTTTTGCCAGGCGTAGCCCAGCATCATGGGGTTGGTGTACAGGCTGTCGCCCATCAGTCGCGTGGCGGCGGTCTCGGCATCGAAGGCACCCACGGCTTGTGCGCCCAGGTTGTTCACCAGCGCGTCCACGCAGGCTTGCGCCGGGTTCTGCCAGTCGGGGTTCTTCACGAAGGCCGCCGTGGGCGTGGCGCTCACGTTCAGGGCCACGTGGGTGCGGCCGGCGCGCAGTCGGGCCCAGGTTTCCTTGTTGGCGCTCACGATCGGGTCGCAACCGATGATCAGGTCGGCCGACGCGGCCGACACGCGCGTGGTGCGAATGTCGTCCTGTTGCGCGCCAATCAGCACGTGGCTCCAGGTCGCGCCGCCCTTTTGCGCCAGGCCCGCCGCGTCCTGCGTGACGATGCCCTTGCCCTCCAGGTGCGCAGCCACGCCGAGCAGCTGGCCGATGGTGATCACACCGGTGCCGCCGACGCCGGCCACGATCACGCCCCAGGCTTCCGCGCCCAGCAATGGCAGAACCGGGGCCGGCAGCACGCCGCCGGTCCAGTCCATCGCGGCGCCTTTCTTGTCCTTCTTGCGCAACTGGCCGCCCTCAACCGTGATGAAGCTCGGGCAAAAGCCCTTGGTGCACGAGTAGTCCTTGTTGCAGCTGCTCTGGTTGATGGTGCGCTTGCGGCCGAATTCGGTTTCCAGCGGCTCGACCGACAGGCAGTTGGACTGCACGCCGCAGTCGCCGCAGCCTTCGCACACCAGCTCGTTGATGACCACGCGCTTGGCGGGATCGACCAGGGTGCCGCGCTTGCGGCGACGGCGCTTTTCCGTGGCACAGGTCTGGTCGTAAATGATGACCGTGGTGCCCTTGATCTCGCGGAACTCGCGCTGCACCGCATCGAGCAGGTCGCGGTGCTGAATCGAGATGCCCTCGGGCAGGCCCTTCACACCGTCGTACTTCTCGGGCTCGTCGGTGACGATGGTGATGCGGGCAGCGCCTTCGGCGCGCATGCTCTGCGCGATCTGCACCACGCTGTGGCCCTCGGGCCGTTCGCCCACCTGCTGGCCGCCGGTCATGGCCACGGCGTCGTTGTAGAGGATCTTGTAGGTGATGTTCACACCCGCCGCGATGCTCTGGCGAACCGCCAGGAGGCCACTGTGGAAGTAGGTGCCGTCGCCCAGGTTGGCGAACATGTGCTGGTCGTGACTGAAAGGCTGCTGGCCCACCCACGGTACACCCTCACCGCCCATCTGCGTGAAGCCCACGGTGGCGCGGTCCATCCAGATCGTCATGAAATGGCAACCGATGCCGGCCATGGCGCGCGAGCCCTCGGGCACCTTGGTGCTGGTGTTGTGCGGGCAGCCCGAGCAGAACCAGGGCTGGCGTTCGGCACCGGCCACGCCCTGCGTGAGCAGGGTCTGCATCGACTGCTCCTGCGCATTGAGGATCGCCAGCTGCGCGTCGATACGCGCCATCACGTCGTCGGGCACCTGACCCATTTTCTTGAGGCGCTTGGCAATGGCGCGCGCGATGATCGCGGGCGACAGGTCGGCGTTGGCGCGCAGCAAGGTGCGCTCGCTCGGGTTGGGCATGCTCCATTCGCCGCCGCTGAAATCGCCCTCGGCCTCTTCAAACTTGCCCAGCACGTTGGGCCGCACGTCCGGACGCCAGTTGTAGAGCTCTTCCTTGAGCTGGTACTCGATGACCTGGCGCTTTTCTTCCACCACCAGGATCTCGCGCAGGCCGGTGGCGAATTCGCGCGTGGTCTGCGCCTCCAGCGGCCACACCACCGCCACCTTGTGCAGGCGCAGGCCAATGCGGCGGCAGGTGTCGTCGTCCAGCCCCAGGTCAAGCAGGGCCTGGCGGGTGTCGTTGTAGGCCTTGCCGCTGGCAATCAGGCCGAAGCGGTCGTTCGGCCCGGCGATCACGTTGTGGTTCAGCTTGTTGGCGCGGATGTAGGCGAGTGCTGCGTACCACTTGTAGTCGAACAGGCGCGCTTCCTGGTCCAGCGCGTGGTCGGGCCAGCGGATGTGCACGCCACCGGGTGGCATCACGAACTCGGGCACCACGATGTTCACGCGGTCCGGGTCGATGGTGGCGGTGGCGCTCGACTCCACGATCTCCTGGATCGTCTTCATGCCGGCCCACACGCCGCTGAAGCGGCTCATGGCGATGGCGTGCAGGCCCAGGTCCAGGATGTCCTGCACCGACGTGGGGAAGAACACCGGCAGGCCGCAGGCCTTGAAGATGTGGTCGCTCTGGTGCGCGGCGGTCGAGCTCTTGGCCACGTGGTCATCGCCCGCCACCGCGATCACACCGCCCCAAGGCGTGGTGCCGGCCATGTTGGCGTGTTTGAACACGTCGGAGCAACGGTCCACGCCCGGGCCTTTGCCGTACCAGATGCCGAACACACCGTCGAACTTGTTGGTGCCGGGCGGCGCAAAGCCCAGCTGCTGCGTGCCCCACAGCGCGGTGGCAGCCAGCTCTTCGTTCACCCCGGGCTGGAACACGATGTTCTGCGCCTTCAGGTGGGGCGCGGCCTTTTGCAAGGCCTGGTCGTAACCCCCCAGCGGGGAGCCGCGGTAGCCGCTGATGAAACCCGCCGTGTTCTTGCCCACCAGCGCGTCGCGCTGGCGCTGCAGCATGGGCAGCTTGACCAGCGCCTGCACGCCGCTCATGAACGCTCTGCCCTCGTCCAATGCGTACTTGTCGTCCAGCGTCACGGTTTCCAGGGCGCGGCGGATGTGGTCGGGCAGGGGGGCGTTCATGGTTTTGTCTCCGTGTGGGCGGGTTCGCCTTGTGGACGCTTTTTGGGCAATGGCAGCAGGTCGGGTAAACGTACCGCTCCAGTGTGGCGCACAGTGTATGCCCCGTCGCGCGACAGGTGTTTGCGTTTCATGCCCGTTTTATCGATGATCGAGCAATAATCATTCTCAAAATAGCCATCCATGGAAACACTCGACAAGTTCGACATCACCATCCTGCAAGAACTGCAAAGCGATGGCCGTCTCACCAACGCCGAGCTCGCCCAACGCGTGGGCCTCTCGGCCGCACCCTGCTGGCGGCGCGTGCGCGCCCTCGAAGAGGCTGGGTTCATACGCGGCTACCGCGCCGAGATCGACCGCGAAAAGATCGGCCTGGGGGTGCTGGCATTCGTGCGCCTGGACGCCGACCGCAACAGTGGCGACGTCACGCGCAAGCTGGAGAACGCGATCCGGGAGATTCCCGAGGTCGTCTCGTGCCACTACATCAGCGGCTCCGGCACCTTCGAGCTGCAGGTGGTCAGCCGAGACCTCAACCACTTCAGCCAGTTCGCCCGCGAAGTGCTGCTGAACCTGCCCAACGTGAAGGACCTGCACACCAGCTTCTCCCTGGGCGAAGTGAAGTCGGGAAGTGCACTTCCGTTGTCTCACCTGCTGTCCAAAAGTACGAGCACGGCAATCCGCTCCAAAACTTGAACGTTTTTGTGTCCATCCGTCGAAGGTTTTCGACCGTTGGGTAACAAAGTCGCCGTAACTTATTGAAATGTGTGAATTTTTTCCCATTCGAGACTTGCCAGCGCCTGTGCCATTTCGTAACATTGCGCCATCTAACCCCGTGGAGCAGGTACCAGAAAGTGCTCAGCCCACACTCCTATCTTCCACTTGAAGGAAACGTCGTGAAAAAAGCCCTGCTGCTGAAAACCACCCTGGCCCTGGCCATGGCCACCCCGCTGATGGCCTCGGCAGAATCCCAGTTTGTGACCACCGGCAACGCCCAGGCGAGCCTGGACTTCCGGGTCATCATCCCGCGTGTGCTGTTCCTGGGTGTGGGCGCTGGCGCCACAGCAGTCCCGCCGGTCAACAACACGTCCGTCAACCTGGTGACCTTCGACTACACGACCAACCCGGGTGCTGTCGGTGCTGGTTCGGGCTCTCCCGCTGCGGTCATCACCGGCGCCGTGGTGCCGGTGCGTGTGGTGGGCAACAACGGTCAGATCGTGCTAACGGCCGCAACGGCCGGCGCGCTGTCCAACGGGTCGGGCGATACCATTCCCTGGACGGAGATCTCTGCCGCCTCCAGCTTGCTCGCGCTGCCCAGCCCAGTCATTCCTGCGAACGGTACGGGCGCCGGCAGCAACGTCACGCTGTCCTCCGGCACCAAGATCACCGACCGCTCGGCCAACTGGACCTTCAGCTTTGCCAACACGGCCGTGGTTCCAGCGGGCACCTACGGCGCCATCGTGGCCAACAACAGCCGTGTGACCTACACCGCCACCATGCCCTGAGTCCGTTTCGAGGTGGCCACAGCGCCACCCCACTGCGAGGTCACGGAGGGTTTGCGCAGAGCAACCCTCCGTCGTCGTTTCAGGCCCAGCAACAACCGTCGATACAGCGACCCACGGGAACCCCATCCGACAGCCCCCGTCACAATGACACCATGAAGCGCACGAACCGCCTCTCCACCGCCCGCCAGACAGCCAGCGCCTGCCTGGCGCTGCTGTTCGTTGCGGAGATGGCCGCTGCCCATGCGTGGTCACTGAACGTCAACTCGGGCCAGCGTCGGTTGTTTTTGCATGTGGGCAACGGCACAGTCAGTGGCGCAAGCGGCACCCTCAACGGCACCTCTCCCACGACCAACTCCACCCGCAACCGGGTGGAGGTGACGGTGCCCTTTGCCCAGTTGGGCAATGGCACCGACCTGGCCATGACCAGCAACAGCACCCAGAACATCAGCCTTTACGGCGACGGCAACAACACCTGTCCAACGCCCGCCAGCCAGGTGATGGTGGGTGCCGGTTTCCGGCGCAACAACGCGAACGCCAACGCCACGCTGACCGTGAATTCAACAGTCGCCCTTACCAATGCCGATGGCGACACCATCCCGTTCACCGAGATCAGTTGGACCGTGTCAGCACCTGGCAGTGGCGTACCCAACGTGATTCCCGCTGGGACCTTCAACGGTGGCACCCAGACGCTGGCCACGTTTCCAGGCAACACTTACATCGAGAACTGCCACACCTTCAGCTACGCCAACAGCACGGTGCGTGCAGCAGGCACCTACAACGGCACGGTGACCTACACCTTGACGGCACCATGACCCTGGTGCGTCGCCTCCTCTTGACCACGCTGAGCGCCTTGGTCGCCGGTGCTGCCATGGCCAACCCGCACCGGCTGGACGATTCGCTGAGCCACACCGTGCCGCCCAACGTGCAGATGCAGTGGCTGCCGATGGCGCGGGGCCAGTCGTCGGCCAGCGGCATGGAAGCCTGGGTGCGCGTCAACATCCGCATCGACACGCGCGACTGGGTCGGCCGCAACGGGCGCATCTACATGGTGCTGCCGCGCGACCAGGCTTCCAGCATGGAAGCCGTGTGGACCACGCAGGGGCGGCTTCAGGCCGGGCGGCTGGTATCGGGCGAACGCACCCTGGTGTACGCCGGCACGATCCCCGGCGCCACGCTGGAAGACCAGATGCAGGTGCGTCTCCGCTCGAACGCCGACTGGACCTCCAACAGCCGACGCCTGAATTTCCACTTTGAACTCGACGTCGACTGAACCACCATGCCGACTGTGCTGCCAAAGCTGTTTTCTCACTCCTTCCATACACTGCTGGGTTGGGCGTGTGTCGGGGTTGCCCTGTACACGCCAATGACTTCATGGGCCCAAGGCTTCGCTGCCTACATCACCCCACCGCGGTTCGAGGTGCAGGCCACACCGGGTCAGTCGCTGCGCCAGGTTATCGAGATCCAGCACGCAGGCCAGCAGAAGGGCAACTACCGCATCTACACCGCCGACTGGACGCTCAATGCCGACAACTCGGTGACCTTCAGCGATGAACTCGCCGCAGACAGCTGCCGGCCCTGGGTGGCGATCGAGCGGCGCGAGCTGGTGATCGAGCCTGGCGCGCGCTACCGCTACCGCTTCGAGATCACGCCCCCGCCCGGCACGCCGGCCCGCGAATGCCGCTTTGGCATCATGATCGAAGGCTTGGAGCCGGCCCAGGTTCAAGGCAGCCTGAACTTCCCGGTGGGTGGGCGCATCGGCGTGATCGTCTACGCAGCCATTGGCGACGCTGCGCCGCGGCTGGAGATTGCCAGCACCCGGGTGGTGACAGTGGATGGCAAGCCGACGGCCGTGGTCGATGTGCGCAACCTGGGCAACGCCCATGGTCGGATGGGTGGCTTCGTCGATGGCACCGACGCCACCGGCGCGCGCTTCGAGCTGGCACCTTCAGACCTGCCGATCCTTCCGGGCGAGACGCGTGCCGTGGCCCTCAGCCCGGTGGTTGAAGATGGCAAACCGGCGCCCGAGGTGCAGTTTCCGCTGGTGGTTCGGGGCAAGCTTGAATGGGGCAAAAACAGCGTGCCGCTGGACACGCGCTTCAACCCATGACGAAAGGGGTGACGCGCCCGGCCCGTTGCCTGCTGGTCATCGTGGGAGCCCTCGCTCCCCTGCCGTTTGCCTGGGCGCAGACGGCGCCGCCAGCCACGGCCGCACCGGCCTACGTGGACCGTGTGATCGAGAATCTGCCGCCAGACGCACCCACCGACGCCGCCGACTAC
This sequence comes from Burkholderiales bacterium, assembly GCA_038327405.1. Lineage (GTDB taxonomy): Bacteria > Pseudomonadota > Gammaproteobacteria > Burkholderiales > Burkholderiaceae_C > Hydrogenophaga. Next base: position 7,713 of record JBBQKZ010000059.1, read on the forward strand.
GAGTACAACCGCGAGGGCTGGCCACGTTTCCTGCGGCTGGAGACCCGGCTGGGCACGCAGCCCTTCGACCAGACCCAAAGCACGCGCATCGGCTACGGCATCTACGGCCTGCTGGAAACGCCCAACCACGGCGCCCTGTCGGTGGACGGCACCTACGCGCCCCGCGACAGCAGCGGCACCCTCACCCTGCGCCAGCGGGCGATGCCGCTGGAGGGTGGCTGGCTCACCAGCAACGAGCTTGGCGTGATCAACGCCCCGGCACCCGACATCACGCGCCTGCCGGCGCGCATCTACCTGCCTTCGGCCATCCTCCAGGGCCTGAGCACCGAGCTGGAAAATCCCGATCAAGGCTTGCAGCTGCAGGCCTCTACCGGCGAGCCCGGGCGGCTGGACTTCCTGCCCGCCAGCGGATTCCGGTCATTACCCGGGAGTCGCACCACCTTGTCCGGTCAGTGGCGCATCAACGCTTCCGATGCCAGCCCGCTGTCGAGACAAGGCTGGACGGCGGCGATGAAGCACGAAACTGCTCGCGGCGTCAGAGAGCTGGACAGGACCCTACAAACCAACGACTTCGTCAGTGCCGTCTCCACCCTGCTGGCTCTGCGGCACGAAGGGGCGGAGCATCACGTTCAGGGGCAGTTGATCTCCACCCGGGCCACCAACGTGAGCGGCGCACGCAACGGTTTCTGGATTGACAGCGAGTGGGATGAAGGACCTCGTCGGCATGGCGTGGGCGTATACCGGCTGGAGGCGGATCTGACCTGGGCCAACCTGCCTTTGGCCAACGACATCGTGGGGGCCTACGTGCGCTCGAACTGGCGTACACGCCAGTGGTCAGCGGAGGGCTCGGTGGACTGGCTGGACTCGATCAGTGGCCGCAGCAACAGCGGCTATTTCGCCACCGGGTCTGCGCGCTGGCGCATCAATCGCGACCACACGCTGGGCGCCGGTGCGGCGCTGCGCCGCTTCAATGGCAACGCCTGGAGCACCTATGGCGACTGGCGCATGCAGAACAACTGGGGCAGCACCGGCCTGAGGTTGGAACTCACGGGTGGCGAAGACCAGATCGCCTCCCGTGCCCTGAGCTGGGACCAGGAGTGGATGGTGCCGCAGGGCTGGGCGCTGTCCACCAGCCTGGGAACCACCGCATACAGCGCCGGCCAGAGCCTGCCCGCCGAAACCACCGTGAACGCGGCGCTTAGCGTGGCGGCCCCCCTATCCAGCCGGGCTGGCATGCGCGGCAACGTCAACACTGAGCGCAGCAACAATGGCCAAACCCGTCAAAGCCTGAACCTGGGAGCCAATTGGCGAATCGATCAACGCTGGAGTCTGGAGGGCAACTACAACCGCTCCTCCGGCCGAAGCCGCTTCAGCCCGTCACTCGACCCACTGGCGCCACTGGCAGTGGTGATCCCGGAGAGTGACCGTTCTTTCTACGCCGTGCTGCGCTATGAATTCCAGGCCGGCAGCCGCGACGTACCGCTCGGCGGCAAAGCGGCCGACGGAGGGGGACGCATCGAAGGCACGGTGTACTTCGATGGCAACCGCAGCGGTACCCAGGAAGCCAGCGAGACCGGCGTTCCCAATGTCACCGTGTTCCTGGACAACCGATATGCCGTGCGCACCGACAGCCAGGGCCGCTTCGAGTTTCCCTTTGTGGCCAGCGGACCTCGCACGGTGAGCCTGCGCGGGGACACTCTGCCCTTGCCCTGGAACGTGGTTGACGAAGGGCAGACCAAGGTGGATGTCCGCCGTCGGGAAAACGTGTCGCTGACCATCCCGGTGCAACGCAGCGATTGAGGCGGGAGTCCTGCACCCTCAAGTTCGCGAACAGCGGGCCGATAGTGGGACATGTCCCGCTTTTCTCGTCCCTTTCTTGCCTGCCTGACCTTCAGCGCTTTGCTGCTGGTGCCAGCGCGCGGCATTGGCGAGAGCCTCGTGGTGACGCAGGGAGGTTCGGGCGCATCGCTGGACTTCCGCATCATCATCCCGCCCATCATGCGGGTGCTGGAGAACAGCCACCCCGTTCAACTGGACCCGGTGGTCGGCGGAGACTGGAGTGCCGAGCAGCGGCTGGTGGTCCTCTCCAACATGAAGCGCGGCTTTTGCGTCACGCTGCGCATGAACACATCGGACGTGGAGCGCTGGCGCCTGCACACCGAGCAGACGGGCGGTATCACGCTGAGCCCGGTGAGCGACGGTTACCGGTTGTGCACACCGCGCCCGGGTCGCTACACGCTGTTGCTGCAGCACGAATTCGAGGCCAGCGGCAACAGCAACATGCAGTCGCTGCGCTGGCCCGTTCAGACCGATATCTCGGCCATCTGAGGCTTCGCCCGGCGAAGGCCACACCCACCTGCTGGCCCCCGACGCACACTCCACCGGCAGGCGGACTAGTACGCGCCCATGTAATCACGTTTGCCGATGGGCATGCCGTTGTGGCGCAGGATCGCGTAGGCGGTGCTGACGTGAAAGAAAAACTGAGGCAACCCATAGTTGGCCAGATAGGCTTGGCCGCTCAGCTTCTTTTCCTTGGGCGTACCGGGCCGCAGGACGATTTCGCTGCGCTCCTTGCCTTCAAACTGCGTCGCGTTCAGGCTGTCCAGAAAAGCCAATGTCTCCGTCAGCAGTGCGCCAAGATCAGCAAAGGTCGTCTGGTTGCCATCAATGGTTGGAATGTCCACGCCTGCGAGCCGGGCTGCAATGCCGCGCGAGAAATCAGCTGCAATTTGTACCTGCTTGATCAGTGGAAACATGTCCGGAAACAGGCGCGCCTGCAGGAAGGCGTCTGGTTCGATCGCTTTCGCGGACGCATGCTCGGCCGCCTGCGCAAGGATGCTCTGCAATGCGATCAGCATTTGCTTGAAGACCGGAACTGAGTGGCTGTACATGGGACTGGTCATGTGGATTCCGGTGGGTGTGGCGTTGTGGCCGACAGCGCAAACTGCACGGCGCGGGGATGGGTCAGGTTGACCTCGCCCGAACCTGGTTCAGACGGCTTCGTTGAGAGCACGTCACTGTACCCCGTGTGCAGGAAGGTCAACGGCAGGCGTCCGGCCAGAAGAGCTCCGCAAGGTCTTCTACTTGCAGCTTTGTCGCAAGTCATGTTCCCGACTTCGCTTTGCTGCGCTGGGCCCTGTTGCGCGCAACTTTTCCTCGAGCTCGACCGCGGCCAAGGCGGCTTCACGAGGTGGTGTCCCCCACACGGGTCACGCCTTCGCTTCAACCACCTGTTCGAAGCCGCCGGAGATCATGCGTTTGCCGTCGAAGGGCATGGGTGGGTTGCCGGGTGTGGACGGGTCCATGCGCGGGTCTTCCATCATCTTTTTCATGCCGGCGTCGCGTGTGGCCTTGTCCGGCCATTCGATCCACGAAAAGGCCACCGAGTTCGAGGAAGATCGGGTCGAGCTGGCGCGCGTGCTCGATGAACTTCTGCTTGTTGGCGGTGGGGACCGCGATCACGAAACCGTCGAAGTAGGACATGTCTTCACTCCTTGGGTTGACTGGGCGGCGCGCTCAACAGTGAACGCTCCGTATCCCATCGACGAACGACGGTACGCCAAATCGACATGGCCTGCTCGGCCGGAAGAAACACGCCCCGTGGTGACCACGTGGGCAAACGACAGTGTCTGCGTCAGCGTGGCAACAGCACCCACATCTGCAACGGCTGCTTGAGCGCCGCCGCCGTGATGTAGGCCTCGTCGCTCCAGCCGCCCCAGCCGGTGAAGAGGTCGGCGCGCACCGCACCCACGATGGCGCCGCCGGTGTCTTGGGCCATCACCAGTTTCTGCACGTTCAAGGTGGGCCCCTGCGAAGCCAGCCACACCGGGGTGCCGTAGGGGATGCTCTGCGGATCGACCGCAATCGACCGCCCCGGCGTGAGCGGCACGCCCTGCGCGCCGCGCGGGCCAAAGCGGGCGTCGAATTCCGACAAGGCTTCCTCGCGGAAGAACACGGTGCGCGGATTGCTCCACAGCATCTCGTTCAGGCGCTGCGGGTTTTGCGCGGCCCAGGCCTTGATGGAAGCCCACGAGGCTTCGCGGATCGCGCCCTGGTCGAGCAACCAGCGACCCACGCTTTGGTAGGGCTGGCCGTTGTGGGCGGCGAACGCCACGCGCACCTGCCGCGCCCGGCCATCGGCCTCCACCAGATTCAGCCGGCCCGAACCTTGGATCTGCAGGATCAGCGCGTCGATCGGGTCGGCCAGCCAGGCGACCGCGCGGCCCTGCAGCGCGGCTTGCGCTGCGGGCAACGTGTCGATCTCCTGGCGGCTGTACCAGGGCTGGCCGCTGCGCAGACCGGCGGGTGGCGCGTACAGCGGCGTGCGGTGCGTGGCGGTGGGCACGCGGCTGGCTGCCATGATGGGTTCGTAATAACCGGTGAGCAGGCCATCGGGCAGACTGCCGTCGGGCTCCGTCACGCGGTAGGGCTGAAAGCGGCGCATCACCCAGGCCTGCTGCTCGGCGGGGCTGCCGATGGCGAGCTGGCGCAGCTCGGCGCATGGGCCGGCCTGGCCGGGTGCCGGACGCTCGCAGCCGCGCACCCAGGCGTTCCAGGCCTCGTGCAGGCCGTCTTGTCCCCAGCCCGGCAGCTCGCTCCAGGGCACCGGCGTCCACCGACTCTTGCCGCGCTGGATCGGCGGGGGCAAGGTGCCGGCATCGCTCGGCGCGGTGACCACGGATGGGCCGGGCAGGGTGCTGGTTGCGGGGCTCTGCACCGGGCCAACCGCGCAGGACACGAGGCTTCCTACAATCACCACGCTTGCGCCCACCTTCACAATCGACCGAGAAACCCGACCGAACCGACCCATGACCTTGTTGTTGCTTGAAGCGCTCGGCGCGCTGGTTTTGTTGGTGTTCATCGTGTGGTGGACCATGTTTTCAGGGCGCAAGGGAGGCGAGCTGCCCGATGAGGTGGAGCGCCAGAAGCTGGAGCAGCCAACAGGCAAGGACACGCCGGAAGACCGCTGAAGCGCCTGCAGGCTGTCAAGGCCGCAGGGCATTGGCCAGCTCCACAGCCGACTTCACCCCCATCTTGTCGAACACGCGCGAGCGGTGGACCTCCACCGTGCGCACGCTGATGTTGAGTTGATCGGCCACCAGCTTGTTGGGCAGACCGGCGACCACCAGGTCCATCACCGCACGCTCGCGGTCGGTGAGGCTGGCCAGGCGCTGCTGCAACTCGCGCTGCACCCGGCGCTGGGCCAGCACCTGGGCCGACTGCTCCAGCGCGCGCTCCACCCGGTCGACCAGCGCGTTGTCGGAAAACGGTTTCTCGCAAAAATCGAACGCCCCGCGCTTGACCGCGTCCACCGCGGTGGCCACGTCGGCGTGCCCCGACAGAAAGATGACCGGCAGGCTCGCCTGCCAGGGCAGGGCCTGCAGCAACTCGAACACGGCCAGTCCGCTCATGCCGGGCATGCGCACGTCCAGCAGCACGCAGCAGGGCGACGAGGGTTCGTGCTGCAACACGCTGGCATCGGCCAGAAAAGACTCGGCGCTGTCGTAGCCGTCGCTGACCAGCCGGCGCGTGCGCAAGAGCCAGGCCAGCGCCTCGCGCACGCCCGCATCGTCATCGACGAGGTATATCTTGGCGTCCAGGTGCGGGGTCATGGCCGAGATGATAGGTGGGCTGGCAGCGTGAAGCGGAACACCGTGCCGCGCGGCTGGTTCGGTTCGTAGGTCAGCGCGCCGCCGTGCTGCTCGATCACCGTGCGGCACAGGCTCAGGCCCAGCCCCATGCCTTCGGGGCGGGTGGTGAAGAACGGCGTGAAGAGCTTGGCCTGCACCTCGGTGCTCAGCCCCAGTCCGCCGTCGCTGACCTCGAACGTGATCCATGCTTTGTACTGTTCCCCGCCCGGGCGCAGGCCCGAGTGAAAGCGGGTCTGGTGGACTGCGATCCTCAGCACCCGAAGCCCCTGGCCCAGCGCCGGGTCACCCTGCGGCATGGCCTGCATGCCATTGCGCGCCAGGTTCAGCAGCACCTGCTCGACCATGGTGCGGTCGCAGTGCACGGCCGGGCAACCTGGCGCCACGGCGATCTGCAGCTGGATGCCCTGTTTCTTGGCCTGCAACACCAGCAAGGGCTGGATCGCGTCGATCAAGGCCTGCGGGCTCACCGCCTCACGCACCTGTTCGCGCCGTCGCACAAAATCGGCCACGCTCTTGATGACGCGGCCGGCCCGCTCGGCCTGTTCGCTGATGCGTTGCATGGCCTGCGACAGGTCGGCTTGCGGCAGCGATTGCGCGGGTTGCGCCAGCAGGTTCATGGCACCGCTGGCGTAACTGGCAATGGCCGCCAGCGGCTGGTTGAGCTCGTGGCTGAGCAAGGAAGCCATCTCGCCCACCGTGGCCAGACGGGCGGTGGCCTGCAGGCGTTCCTGCGAGGTGCGGTTGAGGTCTTCCACACGGCGCTGCTCGGTGAGGTCGAGGATCGCGCTCATGAAGCCGGTCTGCTTGCCCATGGCATCGATCAGCGGCGCTTCGATGATGAGCACCGGAAAGCGTGTCCCGTCGCTGCGCTGGAACACCGACTCGTAACCTTCGCGCGGCAAGGTCTGCCCGGCCAGCCGCACCATCTGGCGCTGCTGGTACTCGTCCACCAGCTCGGGCGGCCACCAGGGTGCGGGCAGGCCGGTGCCGATGAGCTGCTCGGCGCTCAGCCCCACCATTTCGCAAAACGCCGGATTGACGTAGGTGATGCGCCCGGTCATGTCGCGCGCACGCAGGCCGGTCACCAGCGAGTTCTCCATGGCCTTGCGAAACGCCAGCGCATCGGCCACCCCCAGCTCGGCGCGCTGGCGCAGGCGGGTGTCGCGCGCCAGCAAGGCGAGCACGGCCAGCAGGGCAAGCGACAGCGCACCCACCACAGCGGTGAGCACGTTGGGAAACAGCCCTCCGACCAGGCGGGGGCTTTGCAGCTGCAGGATCAAGGTGTGGCCCGGCAACTCCAGCACGGCGTTGGCGCTCTGGGTGCGCCGTGTGCCGGGCACCATGCGGTGCAGCGCCAGGCGCGTGCCGTCGGCGTCGTTGAACGACAGGCCGCGGTTGCGCAGCTCGTCTGGTTTGGTGAACTCGGCCAGGATGCCTGGCAGCGAGTAGGTCGCCACCAGAAAGCCGTTGGGCACCCCCGAGCGCACCACCGGCATGCACATTTCCATGAGCTCCAGACCCAGTCCGTCGCGCATGGGCCAGAAGTAGCTCGCCGAATACGCCGGGCCCGACTGGCGCTGGGCGTTGTCACATGCCAGCTTCACGTCGGCCACCGCGCGCGTGCGATCCAGGTAGCCAAAAACGTCGATCAGGAAAGGCGTGTCCCGGTGGCTGATGACACGCTGCGCGTTGTCGCGCCATTCCAGGCGCACAAGCTCACGGTGCTGCGCGAGCAGTTCAGCCGCGGGCGCATTCCAGCTGTCGGCGGTGGGGGCCACGCTGCTGAGCGATTGCATGGTTTGCACATTGCGCAGCAGCGCGTTGCGAAGGTCGCTCACCACCGCCGCGGCCTCCTGTTCCAGCGCCTGCTGGTCGCGGGCTTCCTCGTACTCTCGCGCCAGGAACACCAGCACCACCAGCAATGCCACCACCAGCAGCACCAGCGCAGCCCACAGGCCCCAGCGGCGCGCGCTTTGATCACTGCGCGGGATGGTGTCGCCCTCCACCATGGGGGTCCGGTTCAAAGGCGGCGGTGCTGCAGCGAAGGAAGTTGCTCGCGCACGCTGCGCAGCTGCTCGAAGTCCAGCTCGGCCATGACCACGCCCGGGCCTTCGGCCTGCATGGCCATGACGCCACCCCAGGGATCGATGACCATGGTGTGGCCCCAGGTGCGGCGGCCGTTCTCGTGCACGCCACCCTGGGCGCTGGCGATGACGAAGGCCTGATTCTCGATGGCCCGCGCGCGCAGCAGCACTTCCCAGTGCGCCTGCCCGGTCGTGTGGGTGAAGGCCGAAGGCACCAGCAGCACATCGGCCGCGAGCATGCGGTAGAGCTCACCAAAACGCAGGTCGTAGCACACGCTCTGGCCCACGCGCCACGGCTGCCCAGCGGCGTCGCGGCATTCGAAGACGGTGGGTGTCTCGCCAGCGCGCAGCACGGCCGCCTCGTCGTAGCGCTCACGGCCGTTGTCGTAGCGGAAGAGGTGGATCTTGTCGTAGCGGCTGGCGCACTCGCCACGCGGGTTGTAGGCCAGCGAGGCGTTGGCCGCGTGCGTCGGGTCTTCGGTGGCCATGGGCAGCGTGCCGCCCACCACCCACATCTTCAGGTCGCGCGCGCAGTCCGACAGGAAGTCCTGCACCTTGCCCAGGCCCGGGGTCTCCGCCAGCAACAGCTTGTCTTCGTCGCGCGCGCCCATGAAGCAGAAATACTCGGGCAGCACCGCGAGTTCGGCGCCCGCGCTGGCGGCCTGGCGCAGCAGGCGCAGTGCCTCGCTGAGGTTGTTGTCGAGGCTGATGCCAGAAACCATCTGGATCGCGGCAACCTTCATGCGGCCGGGAACGGGGGGGTGGAGAGGCGATGTCATGGGCGTCTTTCGGTGGGCGGCGGCACGCTTCCTGGGCGCGCGGGAGATCAGCTTACTGCAGTGTGCCGGCGGGTGAACGCGATGGCGAGGCGGGCGGGGTGCGATCGACCTTGTCCACTTGGGGGTCGGCCCAGGTGCCGCTGACGTGGAATTCCTGGGTGCCGGCGCTCTGCAGAGGCTGGCGCAAGAGGAACTGCGCGAGAAAACTGCCCAGGCCGATGGCCGGGTTGATGGCGGTGGCGATCAGCGACGCCGTGCCCGCGTTGATCTCGGGCACCACCACCACCTTCAGGTCTTGCCGTTCGCGCGCGAGGTCGGCCGTGCCCTCCATCAGCACGGCGGCGTTCACGCCCTTCATCTGCAGGTTGTTGGTGAACAGCACACCCTGGTCGATGCGTGCATCGCCGCGCACGAAATCGAAGGCAAACCCGTCGGAGAACACGTCGCGAAAATCCAGCACCAGCCGGCGTGGCAGCGCCTGCAGGCTGAGCACGCCCAGCAGCCGTCCGGCGCCGGGCTCGACCTTGAGGAACTGGCCACGCTCGAAGTCGGCCTGCAGCTGCCCCGACAGCGTGGGGTAGTCGAGCGCCAGTGGCGAGCCGACCCAGCCGATGCTGCCTTCAATGCGCCCCTTGCCACCTCGCACCAGGCCCGGGCGGTTGAAGCGCGTGAGCAAGGCGCCGGAGTCGTCCACGTCGAGACGAAAACTCAGGGCGGTGCGGCGCTGCTCTCCCGCCGGCGCTGCGGTCGTGCCGAGCATCGGCGCCCAGTTGCCGGTGGCGCTGAAGCGCGCTTCGGGCACGGCGAACTTGAGTTTGGTCAAGCGCCATTCACCCACCCGCGTCGGCCCGCCGCGGTTGATCGCTTCCACCTCGACCCGGCCCAGGCGGCGCCCGCCGAACTCCAGCTCGTCCACCGCGATGTCCAGCGCAGGCACGCTGGTGGGCTGGCTGAGCAGCTGCTCCACCTCGGTGGCCGCGGTGGGTTCCAGCTTCAGGCGGGCCAACCGGGCGAACACGCTGCCCGCGGTGCCGGGACCGGCCTGGCGAACTTCCACATAGCCGTTGAGCTCGTCGGCGGTCACATTGGCGCGCCACTGCGTGCCTTCCCGCGATCCGCCCACCACCACCCGGTTGAAGGTGCGGCCATCCAGCGTCAGCCGGTTGGTGCGCAGCGCCAGCGTGGTCGGCAGGTAGGCGAGTCCGCCGTCCTGATCGATCGCGCTCAGCGCAGCGGCCGTGGGCACACTCACCCCGGAGCGGCTGGCCAGCCGCGACCAGGCATCCACGTCCAGCTGGTCGAAGCGCAGGTTGCCCACCACGCCCGAGGCGGGCAGGGGAGCGGCATCACCGTCTTCCAGGCCCACCGCCACACTGCCGCGCAACACGCGCGGCAACGCGCCGGTGATGTCGCGTTCGTACTGCAGCGACACCAGCGGCGACAACGCAGATCCCAACTGCAGGGCCACGCGGTCGGTGGTGGCCACGTCGCCGTTGACGCCGAGCACCGCGGTGTCCACGCGCAGCGGCAGGCTGGCCTCGGCCGTCTTGCCCAGCGGGGCGGGCAGGTTCAGCGCCATGCCCTGCAGCGTGCTGATCACCTGCAGCTCGGGCACACCGCCGCGAAAACCCAGCTGCGCGGTGTAGGGCGCCGACCCCGACGCGTTCTGGAACAGGCTGGAGGCAGCGCCCAGACCGCCGTCGCGCAAGCCCTCTGCACTGGCCACGCCCTGGCCGCGAAACTGCAGCCGGGCCACGCCTTGGGGGCTGGTGCGCAAACCGCCCTCGAACTTCAGCTCGCCCCCGAGCAAACGCGTGTTGCCCCCGAGCACGACAAAGCCTTGTTCGGTGAAGGCCAGCGTGCCGCGCGTGCGTGCCAGCAGCGGCGCAGCGGGATGGACCTTCAGGTCGTTGCCCTCGAACTGGACCGTGCCCGCCACTGTGGAGGCATTCAGGTCAAACAGCGGCAGCTTCAGGGTCACGCCCACGTCGGCATCACCCCCGACCGTGGCCTGCGCCAGCGCCGCACCGGTCATGGCATTGAGTGGCGACGTCTGGACAAAACCCAGCATGGCGCTGGCAGCGCCTTTCGCCCGCGTCCGGACCGTCAAGGTGGTCTTGCCGGCGAGGTCATCGAGCTCCACCGCACCCTCGCTCAGGCGAACCCCGGGTGCACCCGCCACACCGGAGGCGCCCGCGTCGATCTTCAACTGCACGTGATCCAGCACCAACTGCCCCGAGAAACCCCGCAGGCCCGGCCAGGGCGCTGTGCCATCGGACTGGAAGCTGCCCGGCAAGTAGTCGAAGTCGACCCCGGCGAGCTGGGCCGAAATGCGGAACTCGCTGGGCGCTGCCGAGTTCCTGAACGGCAGGCCGTCCATGTCGCCCAGGATGCGGAAGTCCACTTTGCTGGCCACCCCGGCGCGCACCGCCTCGCGCACGTAGCGGCGCGCTTCGGCGTCGATGGTCAGCGGGAGGTAACGGTGTACCCGGGTGCCGTCGGCGCGCGTGAGCTGCGCCGTGAGCTCGAGCACACCCGGGAATCGCGACTTCGACGGGCTGGTGGCCGGGTCGCTGGTGTGCCACTTCACCTGACCCGTGCCCTCGGCGTCTGCATTGGCCATGGTCAGCTTGTCCAGCTGGGCCTCGATGCGTTGGCCCTGCACCCGCCACGAGGCGTCGGTCTGCAGGCGTTGAAGCGGGATGCGCGATTCTTCAAAGATATCGGGCAGGTCGATCGATCCATCGGCCACCGAGATGCGCGCACGCCCCCCGTTCTGGTCCAGATCGAAGTCGACCATGGCGCCGGTGATGCCGGGTCGCCCCGGCAGCGGGTAACGACCGCTCGCCGACATCTGCCCGCTGGGCTCACCCGTCAACGCCAACCCCTGCACGCGGCCGCGGGCCTGGTAGGTACCCTGCGCCCAGTCGATGGCGCCATCGGTGGCCGAGGTCGGCCCGCTTGCAGGCCCCTGCCAGCGGGCCATGAAGCCGTCCATGCGTCCCGCGGGCTGCAGTCGCTGCAGCCAGGTGCGCACGGTTTCGGGCAGCGGCAGACGTTCGGCGATGGCCGCCAGCGCCGCCAGGTCGAGCTGCTCGGCCGTCAGCTCCACCGTGGGTGCCTGGTTCGTGCGGCGGGCCACATGTTCAAGGACCAGACGACCCCCGGGCCAGGTTTCGCCCTCTCGGGTGCGAAAGCGCAGGTTCTCGGAGGTCACGCCGAACCCCTCGGCATTCCACTGCACCGCCAGGCGTCCCTGCACATCCTCCAGCGCCAGTGCGGGCAGCTGCGGGCCCAGCCGGGCCTCGACGTTCTGCAACGCGAGGTCGACCGTCACGCCGGCCACCTGGCCACGCTCCACCTGGGCCCAGGCACGCAGCGCGCCCTGGCCGGTGCGCACCTCCACACCGCGTTCGGACAGATCCACATAGGCCCGCAGGCGGGACACGTTGACCCGCGCGAAATCGGCGAAGACTTCGCCGCTCCAGTCGTGCCATGCGGGCTGGCCGGGCGGCCGCTGCCCCAGCGAGATCAGCGGCTCGCGCAACTGGCCACGCAGGCTCATGCGCTCACCCCATTCGGGCGGTGGCGTGGCGTCGATGCGCCAGTGGTGCGTGCGCGCGGTGTTGCGGCTCACAAAGTCGAGGTCGCTCAGCGCCAGCGTGGGTTGCTGGCGCTGGTCGTCGGTCCAGCGCACCGTGCCGCGCCGGATCACAAATTCGCTTTGCGAGAAGAACCAGTCGGCCGCCGCGCTGTCGTCCTGGCCGGGGCCGGACATGTCCAGCCCCGCCACCTCGATGCGGCCCTGCGCGGTGCGGCGCACGTCGAGCACCGGCGCCTCGATCACCACCTGCTCGAAGCCGCCTCGCCAGAGCGAGCGAACCGACACCGCCGTGCGCACCATCGGCAGCTGCAAGGTCACGCGACCCTGCGCGTCGATCAACTGCACATCGCGCAGCTCGAAGGAGGGGACCAGCGCGGGCAAAAACCCGGCACCGCTGTTAACCGATTCCGCGCGGATTTCACCAATGCGCACAGGTACCCCGACCGCCCGGGTCGCCCACCTTTCCAGGTCAGGACGCCATTCGCCGATTCGGGGCACAATCGCGCCATTCAAGCCGGCCCAGGTCAGTGCAAAGAGACCCCAGACAGCCAGTAAAAGCCACAACAAAAGGCGGCTGACCACGGCCAGCGTCCTGAGCGGTTTCGAGGCAGTGGCCTGTGATTCGGAAGGGACGGCACGGGCCGGTTGTTGATGGTTCATGTCCTGCACAAATTATGACGGCCAGTCATCTCACGGGTTTCACCACGGACGTTTCCCCTTTGTCATCAAATGTGAACGCATCGCCTGATCTGGGCGCCTCCGATCGCCGGGCCGATCACTCCCGCTTCGTGCAGCGGGTGCGCCGCCGTTACCCTGACGAGCTGACCTGCCTGCCACCCGGCGAGCCGGTGCGAACGGGCATGCAGGCAGCACTCGCCACCTTGATCCAGCGCGGGCTGGCCATGCCGGCGGCGCTGCGGGTGCTGCGCCAGCTGGTGCTGGAGCGCCTGGTGGTGCTGGACTGCGAACAAGGTGCGCCGCTGCAGGCGATCACGCGCGCTGTCACCGAACTCGCCGAGATCGCGCTGGACGTGGCCTGCGAGCTGGCCTTCAAGGAACTCGACGACCTGTTTGGCGAACCGCAACACACCGACGCCGAAGGCCAGACCCAGCGCGCCCAACTCTGGGTGGTGGGCATGGGCAAGCTCGGCGCGCGCGAACTCAATGTGTCGAGCGACATCGACCTGATCTACGTCTACGACCACGACGGCGAGACCGCGGGCAACGCCCAGGCCCGCAACCGCATCAGCAACCACGAGTACTTCGGCAAGGCCGTCAAACACATCTACAACACGGTGGGCGAAACCACCGAGCACGGCAACGTGTTCCGGGTCGACCTCGCGCTGCGGCCCAACGGCAACTCGGGGCCGAGCGCGGTGTCATTGGGCGCACTCGAAGAGTACTTTCTGGTGCAGGGCCGCGAGTGGGAGCGTTTTGCGTGGCTCAAGAGCCGCGTCATCGCGCCGGCGGCCTGCGTGGCGTCCGGTGGCGCCAACGCCCTGCGCGGTTCGGTGCTGCCGTTTGTGTTTCGCCGCTACCTCGACTACGGCGTGTTCGAAGCGCTGCGCACGCTGCACCGCCAGATCCGCGACCACGCCTCCAAACGCGCCGCCGGCAACCCGGGTCGGGCCAACGACGTGAAACTCTCGCGCGGCGGGATTCGCGAGGTGGAGTTCACCGTGCAGTTGTTGCAGGTGGTGCGCGGCGGCCAGTTTCCTGAACTGCGCACCCGCCCCACACTCGACGCCTTGCCGCGCCTGTGCCGTGCCGGCCTCATGCCGCAGGCTTCGGCCGATGCGCTTGCCGAGGCCTACAGATTCCTGCGCCGGGTTGAACACCGCATCCAGTACCTCGACGACCAGCAGACGCATGTGATGCCCACGCGGGACGACGACCTGGTGTGGCTCGCGGCCACCATGCGCTGCGCCAACGTTTGCGAGTTCCTGCACACCCTCGATGCACACCGCGAACTGGTGGCGCAGGAGTTCGACACCTTGCTCGGCGGCCCCACCAGCGGCGGTTGCAACGGCAAGGGTTGCAACGCCAAGAACGGCGTGAGCGCGCGCAATTCGGTGGACGACCTGCACGGCGTGCTGTCGCATCTGCCGGTGGCATTCGCCACCAAGGTGGCCCAGTGGTGCGAACACCCGCGCGTGCTCGCGCTGAAGGAAGACAGCCGCATGCGCCTGGTGCGCCTGGTGCAACGCACCGGTGCGTGGCTCGAAGAAGGCCGCGTGAGCGAAGAGGCGGCGCTGCGCATGGCCGACTGGATCGAACCCCTGCTGCGCCGCGACAGTTACCTGGCACTGCTGCAGGAGCGGCCTTCGGTGCACGAGCGCCTGCTGCGCTTGCTGGGCGCCGCCAAATGGCCCGCGCGTTATTTGCTGCAGCACCCCGGTGTGATCGACGAACTGGCGAGCCAGCAATTGCTCACCGACCGTTTTGATGCGGCGCAGTTCGAGGCCGAGCTGGAATCGCGCCGCGCAGCCCTGCACTCCACCGGTGAAGACGACGACGAAGGCCTGCTCAACCTGCTGCGCCGCGCCCACCACGCCGAGGTGTTCCGCACCCTGGCGCGCGACCTGGAAAAGGTGCTCACGGTCGAGCAGGTGGCCGACGACCTCTCGGCCCTGGCCGACTCGGTGCTGCGCCTGACCGCGCGCTGGTGCTGGGCGCGCCTGAAAAACCGCCACCGCGACGAGCCGGCGTTTGCCATCATTGGCTACGGCAAGCTCGGCGGCAAGGAGCTGGGCTACGGCAGCGATCTGGACATCGTGTTCGTCTACGAAGACGAACACGAGAATGCCGGCGAGGTGTATGCCGGCTTCGTGCGCAAGATGATCAACTGGTTGACCGTGAAGACCGGTGAGGGCGACCTGTTCGAGATCGACACC
>JBBQKZ010000060.1:0-22319 GCA_038327405.1 Burkholderiales bacterium
CCCGGGTCGCTTTTTTGTTGTGGATCGAAACCCGGTCAGCCTTGCTGCTGCAGTGCCGCGATGCGCTCTTCGATCGGCGGGTGGGTCGAGAACAGCTTGCCCAGGCCGCCCGTGATACCCAGCGCCTGCATGGTCTTGGGCAACTCGCCGGGGGTGAGGCCACCCAGCCGGGCCAGTGCATTGATCATGGGCTGCTTGCGGCCCATGAGGCCGGCGGCACCCGCATCGGCGCGGAACTCGCGCTGGCGGCTGAACCAGGCCACGATGATGGCGGCCAGGAAGCCCAGCACGATGTCCATCACGATGGTGGTGATCATGTAGCCGATACCGGGCCCGCTGTTGTTGCTGTCGCCCTTGCGAAGGAAGCTGTCCACCGCATAGCCGATCACGCGGCTCAGGAACACCACGAAGGTGTTCATCACGCCCTGGATCAGCGTCATGGTGACCATGTCGCCGTTGGCCACGTGCGCGACCTCGTGGCCAATCACGGCCTCGACTTCCTCTTTGGTCATGTTCTGCAACAGGCCGGTGGACACGGCCACCAGCGCCGAGTTCTTGAAAGCCCCGGTGGCAAACGCATTGGGTGCGCCTTCAAAGATGGCGACCTCGGGCATGCCGATCCCGGCCTTGTCGGCAAAGCGGCGCACGGTCTCCACGATCCAGGCTTCGTCGGCCGTCTGCGGCTGGTTGATCACGCGCGCGCCGGTGCTGAACTTGGCCATGGGCTTGCTGATGAGCAACGAGATGATGGCGCCGCCAAAGCCGATGACGAGCGAGAACCCGGCCAAGGCCGTCATGTTCAGGCCGTTGGCCGTGAGGAATCGGTCCACCCCCAGGATGCGGGTGGTGACCAGCAACACGGCCATCACGGCAAAGTTGGTCAGGACGAACAGCAGGATGCGTTTCATGGGGACTCCGAGGAATGTCAGGGACAACGGGATGATAAGTGGGGTCGGTTGCACGGTTCTTCAAGCCGCGCTGCCTTCAGGCACCCCCCAGGTTCAGACTTGCGGCAGCAAAAACCGGCGCTCCCACGCGCTGATCTCGTTCAGAAAGCTGTCGTGCTCCACCGCCTTGACCGCCAGGTAGGCACGCACGAAACGCTCACCCAACAAGCGAGGTGCATGGGCGCTCGCCGCCATTTGTTCATGAGCCGTTGAAAAAGTTCGCGGGAGGCCGCGCGGCAGGTCGTAGCCATTGCCGGTCACCGGTTCGCGTGGCGCAGAGCGCTCCTGCAACCCGGCCAGACCGGCGGCCAATGTGGCGGCCATGGCCAGGTAAGGGTTGGCGTCGGCGCCAGCCAGCCGGTTCTCGACCCGGCGCGCCACCGGGGCGCTCACCGGGACGCGCAAGCCCGCGGTGCGGTTGTCGTGGCCCCACTCCACGTTCGTGGGGGCCTGGCTGCCCGCCACGTAGCGGCGGTACGAGTTGACGGTGGGCGCGTAGATGAGTGTGAGGTCGGGCGTGTAGGCCTGCAAGCCGCCGATATAGTGCAGAAACGTGTCGCTGGCCGAGCCGTTGACCTGGCTGAAGATGTTGCGGCCTTCGGCGTCCACCACGCTCTGGTGAAGGTGCATGGAGCTGCCGGCTTCACCGGCGATGGGCTTGGCCATGAACACCGCATTCAGCCCGTGCTGCAAAGCGATCTCGCGCGCCGCCGTCTTGAACAGGAAAGCCTGATCGGCCACCGCCACCGGGTCGCCATGCAACAGGTTGATCTCGTACTGGCAGGGGCCCACCTCGTGCAGCCAGGTGTCTGCTCGAATGCCCAGGGCATCGATGGCGGCGTGAAAAGCGTCCCAGAACGGCGCCAGTTCGTTGAGCGCATTCAGGCTGAAGGCCGACTGGCCCACCTCGGGCCGGCCCCCGCGCCCCAGGGGGGCGGTGATCGGCTGCGCCGGGTCGGTCATGGCGGCGGTCAGGTAGAACTCGATTTCCGGCGCGACCACCGGCGTGAGCCCCATGGCCTGGTAGCGGGCAACCACATTCTTGAGCACCGAGCGCGGGGCGAATTCGCACAGACTGCCGTCGAGCTCCACGCAGTCGTGCACCGCCAGGTAGCGCGGCACGCTGGCCCACGGTGCAAGCTTGAGCGTGGACAGGTCGGGCACCAGGCGCACATCGGGGTCGCTGTCGGGAAAAATCGGGTCGTACGAGTACTCGCCTGTGACGCACTGCATGGGAATCGCCTGGCAAATGCGCAACTCACCACCGGCGGCGAAGCTGGCTGCCGGCATGAGCTTGCCACGCGGATAGCCCGTGACGTCGGCAAACAGGCACTCCACGTCGCGCACACCGCTGTCCCGGAAATGGGCAGCCAGTTCGGCACGGTCGGCGTCTTGCGCCAGATTCAGGTGGGCCCACGGGGGCGAGATCGGCAAGGTCATGGGTGGTCCATTGAAATGCTGGTGCGCCGGGGACGGAACACCCCAGCGTCGGCATAGTAAACAGGATCGTTGTTCGCTGGCCACCAGCCCGGCACACCCAGCACCGGCAAAGGCGTGAACGGCTTGGAGGCCAGCAGCGGTGCGCTCAGACCCCCGGCCAGCCAGGCGTCCCAGGCAGCGAGTTCGTCACCCAGGTCCATCGGTACCGGTTCGCGCAACACGTGGGCCGTGATCGACTTGTAAGGTGTGACCAGTTTTTCGAGAAGTGCGTGGCCAAACAGCACCAGCCGCGCATGCACCCAGAGCGGGCGCAGCGTGACGAACAACCGCTGCCAGTCGCGCTCGATCAAGGCGTCCCACAGTGGCTCTGGGGCCTGCAGCAACGCTGCGTTCTCGTCGAACAGCGTGAGCGCATCGCGCACCGGCCCACGCACCTCGCGCACGCCAGCCGCAGCGATCTCGGCCGCTTGCAGGCGGTTCAGCCGCTGTTTGGTCAGCGGAAAACGCAACCAGCACAAACCGTTGAAAAAGTCGTGCAGGTTGTCGCGCGTGGGCACGCAACCAGCGTCGAAAATGAACTGTTCATAAGCAGTGCCGGGGGGCAGCGCGGTCTGGGGTACGAAGCGGACCGGGCAAGCCGCCAACGCACCCAGCGCTTGCGGCAAGTCGTGGCCGGCGCTCAATTGGCATTGAACCGACCTGCCGTCGGCGGCGACCGGTGCGAACCACGGTTCGGACCAGTCCGGCGACGCGCCGCCGAACATCAGGCCTGCAGACGCCAGGGCAGCACTTCCCCGCCGCGCAGCGGCTTGAGATCGGCCTCGCCGAAGCGGAAGCTCTCGGGGGTGGTCCAGCTTTCGCGCTTGAGGGTGACACTGCCGCTGTTGCGCGGCAGGCCGTAGAAGGCGGGGCCATGGAAGCTGGCAAAGGCTTCGAGCTTGCCGAGCGCACCGACCGAATCGAAGGCCTCGGCGTACATCTCGATCGCGGCGTGCGCGGTGTAGCAGCCCGCGCAACCGGTGACGTGCTCCTTCAGGTGCGCCGGGTGCGGCGCGCTGTCGGTACCCAGGAAGAAACGGTCGCTGCCGCTGGTGGCTGCGGCCAGCAAGGCCAGGCGGTGCGTTTCGCGCTTGAGCACGGGCAGGCAGTAGTAATGCGGGCGGATGCCGCCAGTGAAGATGGCGTTGCGGTTGTAGAGCAGGTGGTGCGCGGTGAGTGTGGCGGCGGTGAAAGGCCCGGCCTCGGTCACATACTGCGCGGCCTCTTTGGTGGTGATGTGCTCGAACACCACCTTGAGCTCGGGAAAATCGCGGCGCAGCGGGATCATCTGCTGGTCGATGAACACCGCCTCGCGGTCGAACAGGTCGATGTCGGGCGATGTCACTTCACCGTGCACCAACAGCAACAGGCCGGCGCGCTGCATGGCTTCCAGCGTCTTGTAGGTCTTTCGGATGTCGGTCACGCCGGCATCGCTGTTCGTGGTGGCGCCAGCGGGGTAGAGCTTGGCCGCGACCACGCCGGCGTCTTTCGCACGCGCGATCTCGCTGGCCGGCAGGTTGTCGGTGAGGTAGAGCGTCATCAGCGGCTCGAAGCTCAAGCCTTCGGGCACCGCGGCGCGGATGCGGTCGCGGTAGGCCAAGGCCTGCGCCGCGGTGGTCACCGGCGGCTTGAGGTTGGGCATGATGATGGCCCGCCCGAACTGGGCGGCGGTGTGCGGAACCACGGTGGCGAGCGCCTCGCCATCGCGCACATGGAGGTGCCAGTCGTCGGGGCGGGTGAGGGTCAGGGTGTCAATGCGGGCAGGGGCTGGTGCGTTCATGCCCCGATTGTCGCAAACCAACGAGGATCAGAAGGGGACCTTGTCGGTGGGGTACTTCCAGAAATCCCGCAACAGGTAGCTGATCGGCAGGTTCAGCGGCCGTCCTTTGGGGGGAATGGGCTTCTCGAACCAGTCGGCATGGATCGTCTTGATCTCGCCGCCGAGGATCAGTCGGCGCATCTCGTCATCAACGATTTTCTTGAAGGTCGGGTCCCCCTTGGGCAGCATGATGGCCAGTGGCTCGGTCGTGATGAACCACCCCACCACCTTGAGCGCCTTCGGGTCGGGCCGGCCGGCGGCCAGGCCGAAAAGCAGCACATCGTCCATGGCGAACGCATCGAGTTCGCCCTTCTCCACCATCTTCACCGCGTGCTCGTGGTCTTCCGCTTCCACGATTTTCACCTTGAGCTGGCGCTCCAGGGCGGCGCGCCGCAGCGCCGCCAGCGGCGTTGTGTTGCGGGTTGACACCGCGGTCTTGAGTGCTGGATGGTCCAGCCGATCGATCGCGCTGCTCTCCTTGACCATCAGGCGCGCGCCGCTAATGAAATGCGGGATGGTGAAGGCCACCTATTCACGGCGGCTGGCGTTGTTCGTGGTCGATCCGCACTCCATGTGGGCCTTGCCCTGGGCGACCATGTCGATGCGGTTGGCCGGCGAGACCTGCAGGTACCGCACAGCAAGTTTGTCCATGCCGAGCTTTTGCTGCACCGCTGCAGCTAGCCGCCGGCAAAGGTCCAGCGCATACCCGACGGGCTGACCTTGTGCATCCAGGCAAAAGGGCACGGAGGACTCGCGGTGGGCAAGAACGATGCTTCCCTCAGCCCGGATGCGATCCAGCACGGGACCAGACTGTGCGTGAGCAGCGCCCAGCAAGCACAGAAGCCAAAAAACCGGGAGCCGAATCAGCCGGCGGGTAGAGGTGTTCATGGTGAAGCTCCAGGGAACAAGGCACGGCGATTTCAGGGAGCCGGGACACAATCATCCTCAGCACCACAAAGAATAGGCGCGTGTCCCGGTGGAGTACCTAACCCGGATGCAGTGTTTTGAGGTTCGATGTGTGCTGCGCCGCACGGCACCGCCGCCTGCGGATCAGTCGCAGGAACCCGTCAACGTCTCGCTCAGGCGATTCCAGAACACCTGCACAGCCCGCTTGCTCTTCTGGGCATCGAGCGGTCGTGCGCGGTAGATGCGGATGTCCAGCGTGATCTCGAGTCCACCGCCGGCAGAGACCAGTTTTCGCGCGGCGACCTCGTTGCGCACAGCGCTGGCCGGCAGGAACGCGATGCCATGGCCTTCGAGTGCCATGGCCTTCAGCCCCTCGGCCATGTCGGTCTCGTAGATCCTGTCCAGATGAACCGGCGATCCGCTCTGCTTGAGCATCTGGTCCACCGCGCGGCCGAGGTAGGCGCCGGGCGCATAGGCCAGATAGGGCAGCGGCTGGCTGACCAGGCCGGGCAGCGAGTGGCTGGGCGCGCCGGTGGCGGTCGGCTTCACATAGGGCGCGAGCAGTTCACGCCCCAGTGGCAGCATTTCGTAGCGGTTGGCATCCAGCTGGATCGGTTGTGCCTCGTGGTGGTAGGCAATCAGCAGGTCACAACTGCCCTCCACCAGGCGCAACACAGCGTCATGCACGTTCAATGCAATGAGTCGGCTCTTGATCGGCCCACAGGTCTCGCGCAAGCTGGACAGCCACGAGGGAAAGAAGGTGAAGGCCAGTGTGTGCGGTACCGCAAACTCGATCACGTCCTGTGCGGCGGCGGTGTGGGCCCGCAGCATCGCCCGGGTGCTCTGCATGGCTTGCAGCATCTCCAGCGCCTGGTCGTACAGCGTGCGCCCGGCGGGCGTCAGGCGCGTGGGATAAGACGATCGATCCACCAGATCGGTCCCCGCCCAGGCTTCCAGCGACTGGATGCGACGCGAAAACGCCGGCTGGGTCACGTGGCGCAATTGAGCCGAGCGGCTGAAGCTGCGGGTTTCAGCCAGGCTGACGAAATCTTCGAGCCACTTGGTTTCCATGGGGCGCGATTATGGCTTGGCGCTATCCTTCCAGCACCAACCGCACGGAGGCAACGTACAGCCGTTCCATGGCATCCAGTGGTTGAACGGCTGCGGCGCGGTCCTGCAGATGGCGGGCCTCTTCCATCCGCTTGTGGCCCTCCAGCATCAGCAGGCCGTTGGCGTACTCGGACATGGTGATCGCCGAATCGGGATTGAGGGCCAGCGCTTTCTGGTACAGCGCCAGACCAGCCTCCTTGTTGGCACCGTGCGTCATGCCGCCCACCAGCGCCCCCACCTTGTCGATCACCTCGGCGTGGTAGCCCGCCAGCGCGAGATGGGCATCGGCATGGCGTGGCGCCAACGCAATGGTGGTCTCCAGTGCGTGACGGATCTTCCAGCCCAGTCCTTGGGTGAGCGCTTTGGCCACGCTGATGCATTGGCTGTAGCGGGCCAGCGCGTAAGCCTGCCAGTACCAGGCGCCGGCATTCTCAGGATCCCGCTTCTGAAAGGCTTCAGCCCTGGCCGCAGCCTCCTGCAACAGTTGCTGACGCGCGTGCTCGCGCGGTTCGAGGTAGTTGGCGTAGATGCAGGTGGCCTTGTTGGCCACATTCAGCCCTGCGTCGCCCAACGCCATGCCGCTGAGCGCGGCGCGCTGGAACTCGCCGTTGTGAAACTGGATCCACGCCTCCAGCACGTCGGCGCGTTCGGGCCATGGTTCTGCGTCACCGGTGTGCAACCGGCCCCACTGGTGCTGCAGGAGCGCAATGTCGAACCGGGGTGTCACGGTCCAGGGAAAAGGTGTCCATGTGTCCATCGTTGTCTCCTCCTGCATCAGGCACGGGGGCTGGGGCTGTATGCCGCGGCGAGGTGGATCAGGTGCTGCCGCTGAGAGCTCTCCAGGTAGGGCGCCAGCAGGTTCAGAACATGCCAGGCGCCGCGCATCAGGGCCTGCTGCGCATTCTCCGGCTCCAGCGCATGCCGGGGATCGCGCACGTACTCGAAGCTCAGCCAGTAGGTCAGCACCACGACCATGCTGTCGGCCGTGGGTTCCATTTCACGCGCGTCCATCGTCACCGCGCTGTGTCGGCTGAGGGCCGCCAGCAGGTTGCGGATGGCGCGCGTCTTGTCTTTCAACACGGTCTGAAAGTGGGTCTCCAGCAAGCGGTTCTTCGACAGCAGGTCGTTGAGGTCGCGGTAGAGAAACCGGTACTCCCAGATGATCTCGAACAGGGAGTGCAGGAAGAACCACGCGTCCTCCACATTGCGCACACCTTCGCTGGCGCCGAGCAACTCGCCCAGCGCCTTTTCATAGCGATCGAACAGCGAGTTGATCAACTCGTCCTTGGCCGGGTAGTGGTAGTACAGGTTGCCGGGGCTGATGCCGAGCTCGGCCGAGATCAGCGTGGTCGACACATTGGGTTCACCAAAGCGGTTGAAGAGCTCGAGCGTGACCTCGAGAATGCGCTCGGCGGTGCGGCGCGGTGCTTTTTTGGCCATCGCGCTCAGCGGCCCAAGGCCGGCTTGCCGAGCTGACGCTGCAGGTCGTCCAGGGTGGCGTGCAACCGCCGGCCCATGGCGGTCTGGGCAGGCACCGAGGGTTCTTTCACCAGCCGCAGGTCGGGGTTGTCGAGCGCTGCCTGGTCCAATGTCACACCGTGGCGTGCCAGCTTGGGTGCCAGTTCTTCCTGCCGGTCGCGCAGCGCCTGTCGCGTCTGCTGGTACGCGTGTTCGGCGATCTTGCGGCGCTGGCGGTAGCTGAAGGTGTTGGCCGTGAACAGCTTGGCGTCGCGCTGGTCAGGCTCGATCAGAACGATGTCGCTGCCCGGGTAGAGGCGCTCGTAGTTCTTCATGCCCAGCTCGAGCCGCGAATGGATCATGGAGCGGAAGGTCTGGCTCATCACCGCCGGGAAGCCGCCTTCCACCAGCGAGGGAATGTGGTCGGCCTTCTTGCCCACGGCATGGGCCCGGAACGGCACCAGCGGATTGAGGCAGAGCAACAGCCCGACGCCTTCGTCGAGCGCCACGGTGGCGTGGAGGGTCTTCTTGAGCGCCCCGTCGACGTAGTGCCCACCATCGATCTCCACCGGCGGGAAGAGGCCCGGCAAGGCGGCACTGGCCTGGATGGCCCGGGAAATCGGCACATGGTCCCAGCCGGGCGTGCCGAAGGGCGCCGCTTCGCCCGTGTCCAGCTGCGTGGCCACCAGCGTGAGTCGCGCGCGCAACTGGCGGAAATCGTTGCTGCGCCCGGGCTGGCTGAACAGCCGCTCGATCTGGAGGTGGATGCCTTCGTTGTCCAGCAGGCCGGTGGGCAGCATCGCACCCAGACGTTCGAATGCGTTGGTGAAGTCCTTGCCCTGCGCACCCCAGGCCCACAAGGCACTGCCCAGCAGCCCGGGGAGGCGACGAAGGCGGTTGCCGAACTCGCCCCAGGCGGGTTTGAGCAGCCACGCGGGATCAAAATGATCGATGCCCGGGCGGTCCTCGATGAAGGCCTCGCAGAGCTCGCGCGGGGTCATGCCGTTGGCCAGACCCGCCACGATGAAACCGCCGGCGGACACGCCGATGTAGTGGTCGCAGTGGTTGAGGTCCAACCCCTTCAGGCTGTCCGACAGCGCGCACAGCGCACCGATTTCATAGATCGCGCCCAGCGGTCCACCCCCGGCCAACGCCAGGGCAATGCGCGGCTGGCGCGACTTGCCCGCGTGGCTTGTCGCAGTCCGTGGATACGGTGCCGGGGAATCGTTGCGCGGAGTCGTCATGCGTTCGAGTGTAGACCGCAGGGGTGGCCCAGGATGCTGCGATGCAGCATGGAAGACGGGCGCAAAAAAGGGGCCTGATCGCCCCTTTCTTGATGGATGCCCTCAGGACACACGTTGCTTATGCCGTGGCGGTCTTGCGAGCTGTCTTGCGTGCCACTGGCTTGGCAACAACCGCCTTGGCAGCAGACTTGCGTACAGCAGGTTTGGCAGCCGCCTTCTTCACGGGCGCAGCCTTGCGCGCTGCCGACTTGGCCGGGGCCTTGCCACCGAGCTCCTGCACATGCTGGTTGAGTGCGTCGATGCGCTTGATCAGCGCATCCACGTCGCGGGCCGAAGGCACGCCCAGCTTGTTCAGGGCCTTGGCCACGCGCTCTTCGAAAATCGACTCGAGCTTGTCCCACTGGCCAGAAGCCTTGGAAGAAATGTCGGTGGCCATGCTGCTGACCTTGTTGGTGGCTTCCGAGATCCGCTCTTCGGCCACGGCCTGTGTCTTGCGCTGGATCGACAGACCTTCCTTCACCAGGGACTCAAAGGCCTTGCCACCCTCTTCCTGGGCTTTGGAGAACGCGCCGAGGCCAGCCAGCCAGATCTGCTGGGCCGAATCCTTGATGGCTCCAGACATGGGGGAGTTGAACGCCTGGGCGGGTGCCTTCTTGTCGCTGCCGTTTTTCTGGATCTTCTTGACCATGGGGTGCTCCTGTTGGATGGTTTAAATGGGGACGGGCGTGAGCCTCGCGTGGACCCAATGTACGGGCAGGCCCCCGCCACTGTGTAGGGGCGCGTGCCTAGGGGAACCACCTCGCACGCGGGTTTTTGCGGAATGGGCCGAGCCACTTCGTGGACAAGAATGCAAGGCGTTTCGCATTGCTTTCACCCCTCACCAGTTCCAGGAGACCTTCATGCATTACTTCGTCACCGGTGCCACCGGCTTCATCGGCAAGCGTCTGGTGGCCAAGCTGCTGCAGCGCAAGGGCTCGGTGGTGCACTTCCTCATCCGCAAGGAAAGCGAAGGCAAGGTGACGGCACTGCGGGAGACCTGGGGCGTGAGCGCAGCGCGCGCGGTGCCTGTGTTTGGCGACCTCACCAGCAAGAAGCTCGGCGTGTCGGCCGACGAGACCAAGGCGCTCAAAGGCCAGATCGACCACTTCTACCACCTGGCCGCGGTGTACGACCTGGAGGCGGATGCGGAGAGCCAGATCGCGGTGAACGTGGACGGCACGCGCAACACGGTGGAGTTCGCCAAGGCCATCGGTGCCGGCCACTTCCACCACGTGTCGTCGATCGCGGCAGCCGGGCTCTACGAAGGCGTGTTCCGTGAAGACATGTTCGATGAGGCCGAGGGCCTGGACCACCCCTACTTCATGACCAAGCACGAGAGCGAGAAGATCGTGCGACAGGAATGCAAGGTGCCGTGGAGCGTGTACCGTCCGGCCGCCGTGGTGGGCGACAGCCAGACCGGCGAGATGGACAAGATTGACGGGCCCTACTACTTCTTCAAACTCATCCAGCGCCTGCGCCAGATCCTCCCGCCATGGATGCCCAGCGTGGGCCTGGAGGGTGGCCGCATCAACATCGTGCCGGTCGATTTCGTGGTGGATGCGCTCGACCACATCAGCCACCTCAAACGCAGCAGCGGCTCGTGTTTCCACCTGGTCGACCCCATGGGCTACCGCGTGGGCGACGTGCTCGACATCCTGAGCAAAGCGGCGCACGCGCCCAAGATGAACCTGTTCATCAACGCCGCGCTGATGGGCTTCATTCCCAAGAGCGTGAAGAAGGGTCTGATGGCGCTGGCGCCGGTGCGCCGCGTCTACAAAGCCATCATGCAGGACCTCGGCTTGCCCGAGGAAATGATGACCTTCGTCAACTACCCCACGCGCTTCGATTGCCGCGAGACGCTCGCTGCGCTCAAAGGCAGCGGCATTGCCTGCCCCAACTTCAAGGACTACGCGTGGCGCCTGTGGGACTACTGGGAACGCCACCTCGACCCAGACCTGCACATCGACCGCAGCTTGAAGGGCACGGTGGCGGGCAAGGTGGTGCTGGTCACCGGCGGCAGCTCGGGCATCGGTCTGGCGGCAGCGCACAAGTTCGCCGAGGCCGGCGCCACCACGATCATTTGCGGGCGTGACCAGGACAAGCTCGACGAAGCCTGCAAGGAAGCGAAAGACAAAGGCTACGAATTCATCGCCTACCCGGCCGACATCGCCGACATGGCGGACGCCGACCGTTTTGTGCAGGTGCTGATCGCCAACCACGGCGGCGTGGACTTCCTGATCAACAACGCGGGCCGCTCGATCCGCCGCGCCATCGAAGGCAGCTACGACCGCTTCCACGATTTCGAGCGCACCATGCAGCTCAACTACTTCGGCTGCCTGCGCGTGACCATGGGCCTGCTGCCCGGCATGGTGGCCAAGCGAAAAGGCCATGTGGTCAACATCAGCTCCATCGGCGTGCTGACCAACGCGCCTCGCTTCAGCGCCTACGTCGCGAGCAAGGCAGCGCTGGACGCGTGGACGCGCTGTGCTTCCAGCGAGTTTGCCGACCAAGGCATCAGCTTCACCACCATCAACATGCCGCTGGTGCGCACGCCCATGATCGCGCCGACGCAGATCTACAAGAACGTACCGACACTGGCCCCCGAGGAAGCCGCCGACATGATCGCGCAGGCCTGCATCTTCAAGCCGGTGCGCATCGCCACGCGCCTGGGCGTGACAGGCCAGGTGATGCACGCGATGGTGCCAAGGGTGGCGCAGATCGTGATGAACACGAGCTTTCGCATGTTCCCGGATTCGTCGGCGGCGAAGGGTGACAAGGGGGCGAAGTCGCAGCTGTCGGCTGAGGCTGTGGCCATGCAGCAGATGATGCGGGGGATCCACTTCTGACTCTTGTGTTTTTGGTTGTTGGTTTTTGAAGTGAGATGGCTTCTTTCGTGGCTAGCCGGGTCTCGGCCCGGCGGCCGACTCACTTTTCTTTGCTTCGCCAAAAGAAAGTAAGCAAAGAAAAGGCGAGCCGAATTCGCTGTCCCTTCGCTGCGCTTCGGGCACGCTGCGTTGCTCGGTCCGGGCGGGGTCGGGCTGAACTCGCCTTCGGCTCAAACAACGCCCGCCCTGATCCGCCCGGCCCTGCGCTACTCGCCAGCGAATGACGGCGTGGGGAGCAAGGCATGCGCGCCGGAAGGGACGTCCGATCCCGATCCCGATTCCGCTCGTTGCCGTCAGGCCGGGCTGAGCAGCGCAGGGGCGCTCGGACCAGGGGTGCGCATGTCCGAAGGCTGCGCAGCAGACAAGTTTGCGCGCACCCCGAGCGAACCGAGCAGCGCAAGGCAGCCCGCAGGGCCCCGGACTTCGGCCCGGCCAGCAACCGGAGCCAACCAGCAACAACAATGAGATCAGTCAGCCCCACTCTGCTGCAAAGCCCACATCCCCGCATACACCCCACCCCGCGACACAAGGTCGGCATGCGTCCCCCGCTCAACGATCTCCCCATTCACCAACACCAGGATCTCGTGTGCGTCCACAACAGTGGAGAGACGGTGCGCTATGACCAGCGTGGTCTTGTTGCGCGCGGCCGTCTTCAGCTCCGCCTGAATGGCCCGTTCATTGGCTGAGTCCAACGCTGAAGTGGCCTCGTCGAAGATCACGATGGGTGGGTTCTTGAGCAGGGTGCGGGCAATCGCCACGCGCTGCTTCTCACCACCCGACAGTTTGAGACCACGCTCGCCCACCATCGTGCGATAACCCAGCGGCAGCCGCTCGATGAAAGTGTGGATGTGTGCGGCCTGCGCCGCCTGCACCGCGGCTTCGTGCCCGGCTTCGGGGCGGCCGTAGAGGATGTTGTATTCGATGGTGTCGTTGAACAGCACCGTGTCCTGCGGCACGATGCCGATGGCCTGGCGCACGCTGGACTGCGTGACGGCCTTGATGTCCTGTCCGTTGATGGTGATGCGGCCGAAACCGTGCGGCCCTGACTCTGCACCGTTCGATGCATTGGTCACGTCGTAGAAACGGTACAGCAGACGCGCCAAGGTGCTCTTGCCCGACCCCGACGGCCCGACCACCGCCACCGTCTTGCCCGGCGGAATCTCGAAGCTGATGCCGTGCAGGATCTCCCGCGCCGGCTCGTAGGAAAAACGCACGTTCTCGAACTTCACCGCGGGCGGACCCTCCAGCGCCAGCGGCTGGGCGTCGGGTGAATCCGCAATTTCGCGTTCTTTCTCCAGCAGCACGAACATCTTGTCCAGGTCGGTCAGGCTCTGCTTGATCTCGCGGTAGAGCACGCCCAGGAATCCCAGCGGAATGTAGAGCTGGATCATGAAGGCGTTGACCATCACCAGATCGCCCAGCGTCATCTCCCCGCTCACCACACCCTGCGTGGCGCGGTAGAGCATGAGCACCAGCGCCACCGCAATCACCAGTTGCTGCCCGGCATTGAGCATGGACAGCGTGGTCTGGCTCTTGATGCGGGCGCGGCGCAGTTTCTCCAGCGCTTCGTCGTAGCGGCGACCTTCAAACGCTTCGTTGTTGAAGTACTTGACCGTTTCGTAGTTCAGCAGCGAGTCGATGGCGCGGGTCTGGCTGGTGGACTCCAGCTCGTTCATCTCGCGGCGAAACTTGGTGCGCCACTCGGTCACCACCACGGTGAAGGTGATGTAGAGCACCAGCGCCACCAGCGTGATCCACACGTAGCCCATGTCGAACTGGGTGCCCAGCAGCGCCAGCACCATGGTCACCTCGATCAGCGTGGGGATGATGCTGTACAGCGAGTACGAGATGAGCGATTGCACGCCCCGCGTGCCGCGCTCGATGTCGCGCGTCATGCCGCCGGTCTGGCGCTCCAGGTGAAAACGCAGGCTCAGCGCGTGCAAATGACCAAACACCTGCAGCGCGATGCTGCGCGTGGCGCCCTCGGTGGCCTTGGCGAACACCAGCTCGCGCAGCTCGGTGAAGAGGCTGGTGCACAGGCGCAGCCCGCCATAGGCCAGCAACAAGCCCAGCGGCACCACGAGCATGGCCTCGACACTGCCGGGCTTGATGCTCATGGCGTCGACCAGCTCTTTCAGCAGCAGCGGCACGCTCACGTTGGCCATCTTGGCGCCGACCATGAAGGCCAGCGCCAGCACCACGCGCACCTTGTATTGCCAGAGGTAGGGCAGCAGGCGCTGCAGGGTGGCCCAGTCGGATCGCTGGGGTGGGGTGCCGGGCGCGCCCGGGGTGGCGGGCAGGGCAACAGTGGCTTGGGAGGGGGTGTCTGGGCGCATGCGTGAGAATCGTGAGCAACTGGAGATTGTGACCATGACGAGCAAAACAAGCCCGAACCCCGAAACCACCCTGCCGCGCGACAGGGAACTGGTCCTGAAGGTCATTCCCATGCCGGCGGACTGCAACGCCAACGGCGACATCTTCGGCGGCTGGGTCATGGCCCAGGTCGACCTGGCCGGCGCCGTGCTGCCGGCGCGCTATGTGCGCGGGCGCATGGCCACGGTGGCGGTGAACCAGTTCATCTTCAAACAGCCGGTGCGCGTGGGCGACATCCTGAGCTTCTTTGCACACGTCACCCGCGTGGGCAACACCTCCATCACGGTGCAGGTGGAGGTGTTCGCCGAACGCTTCTCGGCCCAGGGCCAGTACGTGAAGGTGACCGAAGCCAGTCTGACCTACGTGGCGATCGACATGGAAGGCCGGCCCCGGCCGATCCCGAAGGAACACCTGGACCTGCCGGGTGTGACGGGCTGAGCCACGTTCAGCCGGGCCAGCGCGAGCGCCAGGCCCGGTAAATGCGGTCTGCCATGGCTTCGCTGCCCGACTGGTGCTGCAGCGTGGCCGCATGCATCGAGGCCGGGTCCTGCACGCTGTCGCGGTGCAGCAGCACGTGCACCGGATAGGCGTGGCCAGGTTGTTCCATCCAGTCCTGGATCTTGGCTGGCGTGATCTCGATGTGGAACTGCATGGCCAAGTGCTGGCGCAGGGCAAACGCCTGGTGCGCGCACGTTGCGGAAGATGCCAGCAGCTCCGCACCGGGCGGCAGTTCCACAAAGTTGTCCTGGTGCCACTGGTAGACCGTGGCTTGTTCGGCATCGCCAAGCCACTCGCACGCGGTAGGGTTGTCCTTTCGGGTGATGGGCCACCAGCCCACCTCGGGTTGCGGCAGGCGCTCCACCCGTCCACCAAACGCCCGCGCCATGAGCTGGCCACCGAGGCAATGGCCAATCACCGGGATGCCGAGCTCATCGGCCTCCAGGATCAGCGCTTCCGCATGGCGCAGCGTGGCG
Source organism: Burkholderiales bacterium (assembly GCA_038327405.1). Taxonomy (GTDB): domain Bacteria; phylum Pseudomonadota; class Gammaproteobacteria; order Burkholderiales; family Burkholderiaceae_C; genus Hydrogenophaga. Next base: position 15,235 of record JBBQKZ010000060.1, read on the forward strand.
CGGTCGTCGTTGGCGCTCCAGGCGCCGCCGAGCACGGCCAGGCCCCGATAGCCGCGCACCGAGGGCGGATAGTCTTCGCCGGATTCGGCGCAGCGCACATGCCAGGTGATGCCTTGCGCATCGAGCCATTGACCCAGGTATCCCGGGCGGTCTTCGACCAGGTGTTGCAACACCAGCACGTCGGCCGGGGTGGAGAAGTGGGTGGGTGTCATGGGCCCATCATAGAAAACCGATCAGGACGCCGCAGCCAGCGCGGACAACGCCGACAGCGATGCAGGCATGGCCGAGGAATGGTGGTCGACGATGCGCCACGCGCCGGTGCTGCGGCGCCAGGTGAAGCTGAAGCGCGCTGGCACTTCGCGCAGCGGCACCGTGGACAGAGCCAGCGTGTAGCGCCCCGTGCTCACGGCCACCTCGCCGAACACGCGGGGCAGGGACTCCACCAGCGACATGCGCGGCACCGGCCGCAGCGCGAAGACGGCGTCGAAGTATTCGCGAATGCCCCGCGGCGTGGTGATGAGCCCGGTCGCGGTCGTGCCCCAGAGCACGGCCTGCGGATCGTAGAGCGCGCAGACGGCAGCCGCGTCGCTGCGATTGAACGCAGCGATCCAGCTTTCGGTGGCGGCGTGCACCGATGCTTCGTTGGTGTCAGAACTGTCCATGGCGCCCCTGCCCGGCGGCGAAACGTGTGGCGCCTTCCAGCGCGTCGGGTATGCGCGCCTTGCCCCGCTGCCACTCCTGCAGCAGCGCCTCGCCCAGCGGCAGGTCCCACTGGGCCAGCGCGCTCTCGCGGTCGGCGCGCATGGTGGCTTGCGGGAACGCGGCGAGTTGGCGCGCGAGGATGATGGCGGCCTCGCGCGCCTGGCCGTTGGCCACCACGCGGTTGGCCAGGCCCATCTGCAGCGCTTCGGCCGCTTCCACCTTGCGGCCGGTGAGGATCAGGTCCATGGCGTGGCCCATGCCGATCAGGCGCGGCAGGCGCACGGTGCCGCCGTCGATCAGCGGCACGCCGAAGCGGCGGCAGTACACGCCGAAATACGCGCCCTCTTCCATCACCCGCATGTCGCACCAGAGCGCGAGTTCCATGCCACCGGCCACGGCCGCGCCGCTCACCGCCGCGATCACCGGTTTGGTCAGCTGCAGCCGCGACGGGCCCATGGGGCCGAGGGCGCGCGGGTCACGCGCATCAAAGTCGAGGTCGAGCCCGCTGCTGTCGCCCTGCGCTGCGAGGCGCGCGCCGTATTGCAGGTCCCAGCCGGCACAGAAATGGCCGTTTGCGCCGTGGAACACGGCCACCCTGGCGGTGGAGTCGTCTTCGAAAGCCAGAAAAGCGGCGTGCAGGGCGTGTGCGGTGGGGCTGTCCACGGCGTTACGAACGTCGGGCCGGTCGAGTGTGACGATCCAGATATCGTCCTGTTTTTCGGTGGTGACTGCCGTCATGTCCACCACCCCACACGCGGTGCATTCAACGCCTCTTCCAGCTCATCCTGAGCCACCTCGATCTCCATGCGCAACAAGGCTCCTGCCATCGATTTGCCCAAATTGTCCAGGCGCAGGTTGCGCGCGCCGCCACCTTGCAGCGCGCCGCGCAACACCAACTTCAGCGCCAGGATGTTGGGCAGCGGCCAGGCATCGACCTCGCCGGGCAGCCACGGCGCAAAGTGGGCCTGCACGCGCTCGGCCGTGACCTCACGTTCAAGGATGGCGTAGCCCGCTGCGTTCCACGCGAACAGGCCGAAGTCCACCCAGTCGGCCTTGTCGCCGCTGCGCGCGTGCGCAATGCGCACCAAAGGTATGCGGACGGTGCTCATGCGGCCTCTCCCAGCATCTCCACCGACACCCCGGCCTCCACCACCGCGCGAGGTATCAGCGTCGGCCAGATGCCCAGCAGCTCGCTGGTGTTGTGCAGCCCGGTGAAGCCGCAGGTGTAGGCCGGGCCGCTCAGGCCGATCCACGGGAACAGCCGCCCAAAGCCGTCGGCGGCGGCCTTGTCCTGCGTGCGCAGCACCAGGCGTGTCCAGATTTCGTTGCTCTGGTTGAGGGCGTCCGCCTTCGGCAAAGGCGCAAGCGCGCCGTGCGCCGAGTTGAGGCCCGGGTACTCCACGTACAGCTCGTCGTGGGGAATGCGTTTGTCCTTCAGCAGCGTGCGGATGGTCGCTTGCGCGGCCTGCGCCTTGTCCCACGCATCCGGCCACGAAAAGCCCCAGGTCACCTCGGCCTTGAAACCGTCGCGGAAGCCCGCCACCACCTTCAGCGTGTCGGTGGGCGGCGTGCCGCGCGCACCGGTGAGGCGCACACGGTCATGGCCTTCGTCGTGCAGGGTGATGTGGCCCATGTCCAGCACCACGTCGGGCGAAAAATAGGCGTGCGGGTTGTGCACTTCGTACAGCAGTTGTTGGCGCACGGTGTCGAAGTTGACGCGCCCGCCGGTCTCGGGCGCTTTGGTGATGAGTGCCGTGCCGTCTTCAAACACCTCGGCGATGGGGTAACCGATGTGCGCCAGATCGGGAATGGCCTGCCAGGCGCCCTGGCTGCCGAAGTTGCCGCCGCTGCCCTGGCCCGAACACTCCAGCAAATGCCCCACGGTGAGGCCTTGTGCCAGGCGGTTCAGGTCTTGCTCGCTCGTGGCGCCGGTCAGCGTCCAGCCCAAGCCGTGCACCAGCGGGCCGAGGAAGAGCGCGGCGTCGGCCACGCGCCCGGTGATCACGATGTCGGCGCCGGCGTCCAGCGCGTCCACGATGGGCTTGGCACCCACGTAGGCGTTGGCAAACACCAGCCGCTCGCGCACGCCGGCCACAGGCTCCTGGGTGAACAGGTGGTCAAAGCCCGCACCGGCACTTTGCAGCCGGGGCAACACATCGTCGCCCGTGACCACCGCCACCCTGGCTTGCCATCCCTTGGCCTTGAACGCCGCCAGCACCGCCTGCGCCGCACCGCTCGGGTTGAGCCCGCCGGCGTTGCAGACAAAGCGCACACCTCGTTCGCGCATCAGCGGCCACAGGCGCGTGAGCATGGGCACCACGTCGCGCGCGTAACCCAGAGACGGGTCGCGCTGCCGGTCCTTCTGCAAGATGGCCAGCGTGAGTTCGGCCAGGTGGTCGCTGGCGATGAACTGCACCCCGCCGCGCTCGATGCTCGCCGCCACGGGTTCCCAGTTGTCACCGTAAAACCCCAGGCCGGCGCCGATGCGTATGGACTTCATGAACGGCATCTTCATGGCGCCTGAGCGACAAGTGATGGGGGACAACCCCTAGCAGAAGTCCCGGGCAAGACAGCTATAAATTGCGCACACCGCTTGGACGAGCTGCCACAAAGTTTGCAGCAAGCATCCATGATCAGCGGCGCCAGATCAACCAGGAGACATGCGTGCAATTGCTGCAACTGCTCATCAGCGGTGCGGCCCAAGGCTGTATCTACGGACTCATTGCCCTGGGCTTCGTGCTGATTTACAAGGCCACCGAAACGGTGAGCTTCGCGCAGGGCGACCTGATGATGGTGGGCGCCTTCGGTGGCCTGGCCGCCATGACCATGCTGGGGTTTCCATTCTGGCTCGCCGTCCCCGCCGCCATCGTGGCCATGGGTCTCTTTGGTGTGTTGCTCGAACGTGCGGTGGTGCGCCCCATCCTGGGGCAGCCCGCGTTTTCCATCGTCATGCTCACCATCGGTGTGGGCTACGTGCTGCGCGGACTCATCACCATGATCCCCAACATCGGCACCGACACCCACACCCTGCCCGTGCCCTACGCCGGCGAGGTGCTGCGCATGGGTGGCCTGGTGGTGTCGGCCGAGCAGATCGTGGTGATCGGCGTCACCGGCCTGCTGTGCCTGATGCTGTTCGCCATGTTCCGCTACAGCAAGCTCGGCATCGCCATGCAGGCATCGTCGCAAAACCAGCTCGCGGCTTACTACATGGGCATTCCCGTGAAGCGGCTCAACGGCCTGGTGTGGGGCCTGGCCGCAGCGGTGGCTGCCATTGCCGGCCTGCTGCTCGCTCCCATCACCTTCGTGCACGCCAACATGGGCTTCATCGGCCTCAAGGCCTTCCCGGCTGCGGTGGTGGGCGGCTTCACCAGCCTGCCCGGCGCCATCGTGGGCGGCTTGATCATCGGCATCGTCGAAGCGTTCTCGGGCTTCTATCTGCCCGAAGGCTTCAAGGACGTGGCGCCCTACATCGTGGTGCTGATCATGCTGGTGCTCAAGCCCAATGGTCTGTTCGGCGAGAAGTTGAGAAAAAAAGTATGAAGACGCTTATGAGCACCGCGCGCCACAACGCAACCCAGGGCTACCGCGGAACCGGCTTTGCCGGGCCGCAGGTAGCGCCCCCCTGGGGGGGTAGCGCCGAAGGCGATGCGGGGGGGACTCCATGAGGTTCTTGTTCAAGACCGACTACAACCAGGACATCACACTCGCCAAACACGGCGGGCAGACCTTCTGGTACAGCCTGCTAGGGCTCTTTCTCGTGGCCGCGCCCTGGGTGATCCAGGAGTACTGGCTGGCCCAGCTCACCTTTGTGCTGATCTACTCCATCGTCGGCCTCGGGTTGATGTTGCTAGCGGGTTTCACCGGCCTCTTCTCTCTCGGCCACGCGGCCTTTCTGGGCGTGGGTGCATACACCCAGGCCATCATGGTCAACGCCGGCCTGCCCTTCCCGCTGGCGCTGGCCTGCGCGGGGTTGCTCTCGGCCGCGGTGGGCATGGTGGTGGGTCTGCCGGCGCTGCGCGTCAAAGGCATCTACCTGGGCATGGCCACGCTGGCGTTTGGTTTCATCGTTGAAGAAATCATGGCCCGCTGGGAACACGTGACCGGCGGCAACTCGGGTTTGGTGGTCAATGCACCCGCGCTCTTCGGCTGGGAACTGGAGTCCACCAACGAGTTCTATTTCTTGTGCCTGGTGGTCACGGTGCTGTCCACGCTGGCCATTGCCAACCTCATGCGCTCATCCACCGGGCGCGCGTTTGTCGCCATTCGTGATTCGGAGATTTCGGCTCAGAGCATGGGCATTCACTTGGCGCGCTACAAGACCATGAGCTTCGCGCTCTCGGCCGCACTCGCCGGCATTGGTGGCGCGCTGTACGCGCACAAGATCCAGTTTCTCTCGCCCGAGCAGTTCAGCATCATTCAGTCGATCGACCTGCTGCTCATGGTGGTGATCGGCGGGCTGGGCTCGATCCACGGCGCGTTTCTCGGCGCCATCTTCCTCATCGTGATGCCGCAGCTGATTGCGCTGGGCAAAGACTTTCTGCCCGCCGCCATTGGCCAGGCGGCCGGTCTGCAAGGCACGGTGTACGGCCTGGTGCTGATCGCGTTTGTGCTGTTCGAGCCCATGGGCCTGTATGGCCGCTGGCTCAAGATCCGAGCGTATTTCCAGCTGTTCCCGTTCTATCGCAAGGGCATGTTCAAGCGGCAGAAGAGCTTCCAGAAGTCTGACCGTCTGAAGTGAACACCATGAACGACATCCTTCTTTCAGCGAAAAGCCTCAGCGTGCGCTTCGGCGGCGTGCTGGCGGTCAACAACGTGAGTTTCGACGTGAAGCGCGGCGAGGTGTTCACCCTCATCGGCCCCAACGGCGCGGGCAAGACCACGGTATTCAACCTGATCAGCCGCATTTACACGCCCACCACCGGCACCATCGACTTTGCCGGTCCTGAGGGCATGCTGCGCCTGACCGACCAGGCGCCGCACCAGATTGCCAACCTCGGCATTGCGCGCACGTTTCAAAACATCGAGCTGTTCGAACACGCCACCGTGCTGCAAAACCTGCTGATCGGGCGCCACACGCACCGCAAGACGGGGCTGTGGAGCGAGATCTTTTTCACCGGCAAAACGCGCGCCGCCGAGATCGAGGCGCGCGAGAAGGTGGAGCAAGTCATCGACCTGCTGGACCTGCAGCACCACCGCGAAAGCATGGTGGCCGGCCTGCCCTACGGCGTGCGCAAGGTGGTGGAGCTGGCTCGCGCGCTGTGCACCGAGCCCAAGCTGCTGCTGCTCGACGAACCGTCTTCGGGCCTGAACGTGGAGGAAACCGAAGACATGGCGTTCTGGATCACCGACATCAAGAACGAGCTCGGCATCACGGTGCTGATGGTGGAACACGACATGACCCTGGTCTCCAAGGTGTCCGACCGCGTGCTCGCCATGAGCATGGGGGCCGAGCTGGCCACCGGCACGCCCGCCGAGGTGCAGCGCGACCCGGGCGTGATCGAGGCCTACCTCGGCTCGGTGGACGACGTGTCGGGCCTGCGCCGGGAGAACCACAAGCCCGCCACCCAGGGAGCACGGTCATGAGCGTCGCCACCACAGACGCCCCGGTGCTCAAGCTCTTGAACGTGGAGAGCGCCTACGGCCCGATCAAGGCCATTCGCGGCGTGAGCCTGCAGGTGCGCCGCAGCGAGATCGCCACCGTGCTCGGCTCCAACGGCGCGGGCAAGACCACCATCTTGAAGACCATCAGCGGCATCATCGACCCGCGCAAGGGCTCCATCGAGTTCAAGGGCGAAGACATCACCGCCAAAGACCCGGCCTTTGTGGTGCAGCAGGGCCTGAGCCACGTGCCCGAGGGCCGCGAGGTGTTTGCCCTGCTCTCGGTGCGCGACAACCTGCTGATGGGCGCCTACACCCGCAAAGACCGCGACGGCGTGGCGCGCGACATGGAGCTGGTGTTCAACTACTTCCCCATCTTGCGCGAGCGCGCCGCGCAAGACGCCGGCCTGCTCTCGGGCGGGCAGCAGCAGATGCTGGCCATCAGCCGCGCGCTCATGGCCAACCCCGACCTGATCCTGCTCGACGAACCCAGCCTGGGCCTTTCCCCGAAGCTCACCAAGGAGATCTTCGAGATCGTGGTGCGCATCAACCGCGAGCGCGGCACCACCATCTTGCTGGTGGAACAAAACGCCAACATGGCCCTCAATGCGTCGGACTACGGCTACGTGCTGGAGAACGGCCGCATCGTGATGGAAGACACCTGCGCCAACCTGCGCGAGAAGGACGACATCAAGGAGTTCTACCTCGGCATGAAAGAAGAAGGCGTGCGGGCCGATCGGCGCTGGAAGAAGAAGAAGAACTGGAGATAAGACATGAGCAACCTC
>JBBQKZ010000061.1:0-21719 GCA_038327405.1 Burkholderiales bacterium
TCGGGCGCGTCCATCTCGCGCGCCGCGCGCAGGATGGCCGACGTGGAGCCCACCGAGTCGGCCAAGGCAATCACGTCGGCTGGGCTCTCCGGGTGCACGAGCACCTTGGCTTGTGGGTGCTCCTTCATCAGCGCCTGCAGCTCGAAGGCCTTGAACTCGTCGTGCACGATGCAGGCGCCGCCCCACATCACCATGTCGGCACCGGTTTCGCGCTGGATGTAGCCGCCCAGGTGTTTGTCGGGCGCCCACAGAATCTTGTGGCCCTTGTCCTTGAGTGCGCTCACGATGTCCAGCGCACAGCTCGACGTGACCAGCCAGTCCGAACGGGCTTTCACTGCCGCGCTGGTGTTGGCGTACACGACCACCGTGCGGTCGGGGTGGGCGTCGCAGAAGGCGCTGAATTCGTCGATGGGGCAGCCCAGATCGAGCGAGCAGTTCGCATCGAGATCGGGCATGAGCACGGTCTTCTCGGGGCTCAGGATCTTCGCGGTCTCACCCATGAAGCGCACGCCCGAGACGATGAGGGTTTGCGCCGCGTGGTCGCGGCCAAAGCGCGCCATTTCCAGCGAGTCGCTCACGATGCCCCCGGTCTCGATGGCCAGGTCCTGCAGGTCGGGGTGCACGTAGTAGTGCGACACCATCACCGCGTTGCGCTCTTTCAGCAGGCGGCGGATCTTGTCTTTCAGTTCGGCGCGCTGCTTGGGCCCGGGTTCCACCGGCACACGCGCCCAGGCGTGCTGCGTGGGGCAGGCTGGTTGTTCGTATTCGACGTCGATGACGGTGGCTTCGGTGTTCATGGTGTTCCTTGTCGCGGCGTCAGAACGCCTCGAATCGCATGGAGAAATCGATGGCTTTCACGTCTTTGGTGAGGGCCCCGATGGAGATGCGGTCCACGCCGGTTTCGGCCAGCGCGCGCACGGTCTGCAGGTTCACGCCACCGGAAATCTCCAGCACCGCGCGGCCTGCGTTGCGCCGCACCGCTTCCTGCAAGGTGGGGATGTCCATGTTGTCCAGCAAGACCATGGTCGCGCCGCAGGCCAGGGCCTCATCGAGTTGGGTCAGGGTTTCCACCTCGATCTCGACAAAGCGCGCCTGGGGCGCGGTTTCGCGCACGCGCTGCAGCACCTGGGCCACGCCGCCGGCCGCGGCGATGTGGTTTTCCTTGATCAGCACCGCGTCATACAAGCCGATGCGGTGGTTCACGCCGCCGCCGGTCTTCACGGCGTATTTCTGCGCCAGCCGCAGACCTGGCAGCGTCTTGCGCGTGTCCACGATCTGCGCACGCGTACCGGTCACCGCGTCCACAAACACCGCCGTCCTGGTGGCCACGGCCGAGAGCAACTGCAGGAAGTTGAGCGCGGTGCGCTCGGCCGTCAGCAAGGGTTGTGCAAACCCTTCGATCGTGAGCACGGTCTGGTCGGGCACGCAGCGCTGCCCCTCCGTCACGTGCCATGTCAGCCGGGCCTGCGGATCCAGCGACAGCACAGCCGCCTCCACCCAGGGCGTGCCGCAGATGACCGCCGCCTCGCGCGCCACGATGCGCGCACGCGCAGGTCGTTCCGGGTCGATCAATGCTGCGGTCAGGTCGCCCACGCCCACGTCTTCCGCCAGTGCCAGTGCAACGTCGCAACTGGCCACTTTCTGCAGGTCAACCAGGGTGAATTCAGAGAGGTGTTTCATGGGTCGCAAGCATACCGGGATGGTCTATAGTCCCGCATTCTCACCCACCCCTGAAACACGCGGGACCCACGAATGAGCACCCCCATCACCTCTGCGCCCATGGCCACCCCTTATGGCACGCTGCCCACGGCCTCGCCGCTTCCCCAGCGCAAACCTGTGAGCCTGCCGCGCCTCAACGAGATGCGCGAGCGTGGCGAGAAGATCACCATGCTCACCGCCTACGACGCCACCTTCGCCGCCGTGGCCGACGCTGCCGGTGTCGAGTGCATCCTGGTGGGCGACTCGCTCGGCATGGTGTGCCAGGGCCTGGCCAGCACCGCCGGTGTGACGCTGGAGACCATGGTCTACCACGTGGAGAGCGTGGCGCGGGGTCTGCGCCGTGTGCAAGGCACGGCCTGGCTGCTGGGCGATCTTCCCTTCGGCAGCTACCACGAGTCGAAAGAACTGGCCATGCGCAGCGCTGCCCAACTCGTGCACGCCGGTGCCCACATGGTCAAACTCGAAGGTGGCGGCTGGACGGCTGACACCGTGCGTTTCCTGGTCGAGCGCGGTATCCCGGTGTGTGCCCACCTGGGCCTCACACCGCAGACGGTGCATGCGCTGGGTGGCTACCGCGTGCAAGGCCGCGGAGACGCGGCCGCGCTGGTTCTCAAGCGGCATGCGCTTGAACTGCAGGACGCCGGCGCAACCATGGTGGTTCTGGAAATGGTGCCTGCGGCCCTGTCGGCCGAGATCACCCGCCAGCTTCCGACCTGCCACACCATCGGCATCGGTGCCGGCAAGGACACCGCCGGTCAGGTGCTGGTGATGCACGACATGCTGGGCGTCAACCTGGGCAAGAACCCGAAGTTTGTGCGCAACTTCATGGAGGGCGCCGGCAGCGTGCGCGACGCCATGGCCGCTTACGTGGCGGCCGTGAAAAACGGGACATTCCCCGACGACGCGCTGCACGCCTGGTGACCATGAAACTCGTCCACACCCTGGAAGAGCTGCGGGCAACGCTGCGACCTTTCAACAGCCCCGCACTCGTGCCCACCATGGGCAACCTGCACGCAGGGCACCTCGATCTGGTGCGCACCGCCAAGCCATTGGGCGATGTGACGGTGGCCAGCATCTTCGTGAACCGGCTGCAGTTCGCACCCCACGAAGATTTCGACACCTACCCGCGCACCTTGCAGGCCGACTGCGACCAGCTCGCCGCCGCCGGCTGCGACGTGGTGTTTGCGCCCTCTGAAAAGGAGATGTACCCCGAGCCGCAGGGTTTCAAGGTGCATCCGCCCGCCGAGCTGGCCGACATCCTCGAAGGCCACTTTCGCCCCGGCTTTTTCACGGGCGTGTGCACGGTGGTGATGAAGCTGTTCCAGAGCGTGCTGTCCGAGGCCAAGGGTGAGCGTTTTGCCATCTTCGGGCAGAAGGACTACCAGCAGCAGATCGTGATCCGCCGCATGGTCAAGCAGTTTGCGCTGCCCATCACCATCGTCACCGCAAACACCCGGCGTGCGCCCGATGGCCTGGCACTGAGCTCGCGCAACGGGTATCTGAGCGAGGCAGAACGGACCGAGGCGGTGCAGCTGTCGCTGGCGCTGCGCGCACTGGGGCGCGATGCGCTGGCCGCCGCCGATGGTCTGGTGCGTCAGCTGCCTGCGCTGGAACAACGCGCCATGAAAGACCTGAGCGCGCGCGGCTGGCAGCCCGACTACCTCACCGTGCGCCGCCGCGCCGACCTGCAAGTCCCGCAAGCGGGTGATCCGCTGGTGGTGCTGGGCGCTGCGCGGCTGGGGAATACCCGGCTCATTGACAACTTTGAGATCTGACACCCGGAGCTTTCGCCATGCTTCAGCTGCGCCCCAACTGCGGCGGCGAACTGGTGCGCCGCCCGCGCCGGCCGGCAGCGGCGCTGGCGCGAAACCCGGCATCGACCGAGCGCGTGTTCAAGCCAGCGGGTTGTGCCTCGCTGTGAACCGAGGTCGGGCAAGGCGACTTGCCCAGCGCATCAAAGCAGTTCGTCCTTCGGGTCCCGGCCCATGAGCAGTGCCACCGCCTGTACGGGCTGAAGACCGCCGTCCAGCAGGGCCACCACCGCGTTCGTGATGGGCATGTCCACACCCAGTGACCGGGCGCGCTGGGCCACGGTGTGCGCGCTGTAAACACCTTCGGCCACATGGCCGAGTGAGTCCACCGCCTGCTGCAAATTCATGCCTTGCGCGAGCAACTGGCCCACCTTGCGGTTGCGCGAGAGGTCGCCGGTGGCGGTGAGCACCAGGTCGCCCAGGCCTGATAGGCCCATGAAGGTTTCTGCCTTGGCACCCAGCGCCAGCCCCAGGCGCGTCATCTCGGCCAGGCCGCGGGTGATGAGCGCGGCGCGCGCGTTCATGCCCAGCCCCAGGCCATCGCACAGGCCGGTGGCGATGGCCAGCACATTCTTCACCGCACCGCCGACCTCAACGCCCACGATGTCGTCGTTGGCGTACACGCGCAGCGTGGGACTGTGAAACGCGGCCACCAGCGTGTCGCGCACCGACGCATTTTCGCTGGCGGCCACCAGGGCCGTGGGTTGTCCTCGGGCCACTTCCAGTGCAAAGCTCGGCCCGCTCAAAACGCCCGCCCGCAAATCGGGCGCCACCTGGGCGCAGATTTCGTGGCCCAGCAAGCCTGTGGTCATCGTCGTTGTTGGTGCTTCAAATCCCTTGCACAGCCAGGCCACAGGCAGGCGCTGACCGGCGAGCAACGTCAGCATGGCGCGCAGTCCCACCATGGGTGTGGCGACCACCACGAGGTCGGCGCCAGCGAGCAGAGGCGAACCGCTGTTCAGCGGTCCGGTGCTGATCTGCACGGTCTCCGGAATCACCACTCCACTGAGGTAGCGGCGGTTTTCCCGGTGTTGTTGCAGGTCGGCGGCTTGCTGCGCATCACGCGCCCACAAGGTGACGTGGCGATGCGTGTCCGCCAGGCGGGCCGCGCTGATGGCCAGCGCGGTTCCCCAGGCACCCGCGCCGAGCACGACGATGTTCATCGGGCCGGGCCAGGCAAGGCCTTACTGCGTGACGATGCGGGGCGCGTCGGCAGCGGCCTGGGCCTGCTGCTGCTCGTACATCGCCTGGAAATTGATCTCGGCCAGGTGCACGGGCGGGAAACCGCCGCGCTGGATGATGTCGGCCACGTTGCTGCGCAGGTACGGATACACGATCTGCGGGCAGGCGATGCCCATGATGGGGCCCATCTGCTCTTGCGGCAGGTTGCGGATCTCGAAGATACCGGCTTGCTTGGCCTCGACCAGGAACACGGTCTTGTCCTTGATCTTGGTCGTCACGGTGGCGGTCACGCAGACCTCGAATACACCATCGGCAGCGGGGCTGGCTTCCACGCCGAGCTGGATGTCCACCGTGGGCTGCTCCTGCTCGAGCAGGATGGCGGGAGAATTGGGTTGCTCGAGCGAGGCTTCCTTGAGGTAGACGCGCTGAATCTGGAAAGTGGGTTCCTGGTTTTCTGCCATGGTGTTGTCTCGAAGAATGCGTTGAAAAAACAAACCCGCCGGGGGAGCGTTCCCGCGGCGGGCACTGGGCGAATTATGTCAGCCCGGCCAGGCGGCCTTTTGATTCAGGCCTGCAGCATCGGCACCAGACCACCGCGTCCATCGAGTGCGTGCAGGTCGTCACAACCTCCCACGTGCTGCTCGCCGATGAAGATCTGCGGCACGCTGGTGCGGCCGGTGATGGCTTTCATCTGCGCGCGCAACTCGGGCTGCCCGTCAACAAACACTTCTTCGAGGTCGGCTACGCCGTGGCTCTGCAGCAGCGCCTTGGCAGAACTGCAGTAAGGGCAGTAGGCGCTGGTGAACATCTTGACTTTGGCCATGCAAACTTCTCCGTGGGTGCAAAAAAACGAAGCTGAAATGATCAGGCTTTTTGCACCGGCAGGCTGGCGGCGCGCCACGCGCCCATGCCACCCGTCAGGGATTGCGCGTTCTCGTAACCCAGCTTTTTGGCCGTGGCAACGGCCCGGTTGGAGCGCGCACCATTGGCGCACACCAGGATCAGCTGGGTGGCCTTGTTCTTGACCGCTCCAGGCAGTTTGGCTTCGAAGTCGGCCAAAGGCACGTTCTTGGCGCCAATCACGTGACCGGCGGCGAATTCGGCCGGCTCGCTCACGTCCACCACCACCGCTTTGTCGCGGTTCATCAGTTGCACGGCTTGCGTGGTGTTGAGCGAGCCAGCGCGCGCGCCCGCAGACACCATGGGCCAGAAAAGCATGGCGCCCGACGAGAACGCCACGACCAGCAAAATCCAGTTATCGATGAAGAAACTCACGAGGACACCTTTCGAGTAAGCCCGGGATTTTAGAATGCTGGGCTGACCCGTGCCGGTCTTGCCGCGCAGTGCACCTGCTTTTTCACCGCCCCGCCCTTCAACGCCACCCCCTTGCCCATGTACAAACTCGTCCTGATTCGCCACGGCGAATCCACCTGGAACCTGGAAAACCGCTTCACCGGCTGGACCGATGTCGACCTCACCCCCACCGGGCTCAACCAGGCGCTGGCCGCCGGTCGGTTGCTGAAGGCCGAGGGCTACGACTTTGACCTGGCCTACACCAGCGTGCTCAAGCGCGCCACGCGCACGCTGTGGCATGTGCTCGACGAAATGGACCGCACCTGGCTGCCGGTGGTGCACAGCTGGCGCCTGAACGAACGCCACTACGGCGCCCTGCAGGGCCTGAACAAGGCCGACACCGCCAAAAAATACGGTGACGACCAGGTGCTGGTCTGGCGCCGCAGCTACGACACGCCGCCCCCCGCTCTCGACGCCGGAGACCCGCGCAGCGAGCGTGGCGATCGCCGCTACGCCCGCCTCAAACCCGAAGAGATCCCGCTCACCGAATGCCTGAAAGACACCGTGGCCCGCGTACTGCCGTTCTGGAACGAGGCCATGGCGCCCGCCATCAAGGCCGGCAAGCGCGTGGTAGTCGCCGCGCACGGCAACAGCATCCGGGCACTGGTGAAGTACCTCGACGGCATCTCCGAGACCGACATCGTCAACCTCAATATCCCGAACGGCATTCCGCTGGTCTACGAGCTCGATGCCCAGCTTCAACCGATCAAAAGTTACTACCTGGGAGACCCCGAAGCGGCGGCCCGGGCGGCGGCTGCGGTGGCGGCCCAAGGCAAGGCCTGAGACCGGTGATCGGAGCGGGGCGGACACCGGGCAGGGCATTGGGGAACCGAACCGGTTCCCCAGGCTCATAGGTGTATATTGACCCGCCGCCGGGTTGTCCGGCGCGGGCGTCATTACTGGGGTATTTCAATGGCAAAACAGGTGAGTCACAAGCTGAAAATTGCAGGCTGGGTGGCCATTGGGGCGGTCGCCGGCGCGCTGACGACGGTGCAGCTGCAGGCGGTGGCCCGCGGCACGCTCGCACCTTTGCCGCTGGAAGAGCTGCAACAGCTGGCGGCCGTCTTCGGCATGGTCAAGACCGACTACGTGGAGCCGGTGGACGAGAAAAAGCTGATCAACGAGGCCATCACCGGCATGGTGGCCAGTCTCGACCCGCATTCCCAGTATTTCGACAAGAAGTCGTTCAAGGAATTCCGTGAAGGCACCAGCGGCCGTTTCGTCGGTGTGGGTATCGAGATCACCATGGAAGACGGTCTGGTCAAGGTGGTCTCGCCCATTGAAGACTCGCCCGCCTTCCGTGCCGGCCTCAAGACCAATGACCTGATCACCAAGATCGACGACACCAACGTCAAAGGCTTGTCGATCAACGACGCGGTCAAGCTCATGCGCGGCGAGCCCAAGACCAAGGTGCTGCTGACCATCTTCCGCAAGGACGAGGACCGCACCTTCCCGGTGACCATCACCCGCGAAGAAATCAAGACCCAGAGCGTGAAGTCGCGTGTGGTCGAACCGGGTTACGCCTGGGTGCGTGTGTCGCAGTTCCAGGAACGCACCATTGAAGACTTCGCCCGCAAGGTGGAGGATCTCTACAAGGCCGAGCCCAACCTCAAGGACCTGGTGCTCGATCTGCGCAACGACCCGGGCGGCCTGCTCGACGCTGCTGTGGCTCTGTCGGCCGCCTTCCTGCCGGAAAACGTGACGGTGGTCTCCACCAACGGCCAGCTCGAAGACAGCAAGTTCATTTACAAGGCGGTGCCGCAGCACTACCTGCGCCGCGGTGGCAACGATCCGATCAAGCGCCTGACCGACAACACCAAGGGCGCCCTGAAACGCGTGCCGCTGGTGGTGATCGTCAACGAAGGCTCGGCTTCGGCCAGCGAGATCGTGGCCGGCGCCCTGCAAGACCACAAGCGCGCAACCATCCTGGGCAGCCAGACGTTCGGCAAAGGCTCGGTGCAGACGGTTCGACCGCTGGGTCCCGACACCGGCTTGAAACTGACCACGGCGCGCTACTACACACCGCTGGGCACCTCCATCCAGGGCAAAGGCATCGTGCCCGACGTGCTGGTGGACGAAACCCTGGAAGGCAATGTGTTCGTCGCGCTGCGCACCCGCGAAGCCGACCTGCAGAACAGCCTGACCAACGGCAAGGACCCCAAGGCCACGGCGACCCCCATGACAGATGCCATGCGGGCAGCCGAGCAACAGCGCAGTCAAGACCGCGAAGTGGCCCGCAAGCGGCTGGAAGAAGAGGCCCGCAAGAACCCTGGCCAGCGCCTGGTGCCGGAGTTCGGTACCGAGAAGGACTTCCAACTCATGCAGGCCATCAACCAGCTCAAGGGTCGGCCGGTCATGGTGAGCAAGAGCCAGACGGTCCGGGTTGAAGAGAAAAAAGAAAACTGAGGACACAGCGGGCTGACAGCCCGCTGTGACGCTTTTGGACGACGCACAGCTCCTGCGCTACTCGCGCCACATCCTGCTCAACGAACTTGGCGTCGAAGGCCAGGAAGCCTTGCTGGCTTCGCACGCGCTGATCATCGGTGCCGGCGGCCTGGGCTCACCGGTGGCGCTGTACCTGGGCAGCGCCGGCGTGGGCCGCATCACCGTGGTGGACCACGATGTGGTGGACGAGACCAACCTGCAGCGCCAGATCGCCCACAACCTCGCGCGGGTGGGTTGTCCCAAGGCCGAATCCATTGTGGAAGCCATTGCCGCCATCAACCCCGATGTACGGGTCACGCCCATCGTGCAGCGGGCCGACGAGGCTTTGCTCGGCGAACTTGTTGCTCAGGCCGATGTGGTGCTGGACTGCACCGACAACTTTGCAACCCGCCACGCCATCAACCGCGCCTGTGTGAAGCATCAAAAGCCCCTGGTTTCGGGTGCTGCGATCCGAATGGACGGGCAGCTCAGCGTGTTCGATGCGCGCGCGCCCGGCAACCCCTGCTACGCCTGCGTGTTCCCCGAATCGGCCGACCTGGAAGAAACCCGCTGCGCGACCATGGGCGTGTTCGCGCCGTTGGTAGGCATCGTGGGCACCATGCAGGCGGCCGAGGCTTTGAAGCTGCTCACTGGCCTGGGCTCGCGCCTCACAGGCAAGCTGCTCATGCTGGATGGGCGCGACCTCGCTTTCAACGAAATCACCTTGCCACAGAACCCGCAGTGCACCGTCTGCGGCGTCCCCCATTGAGCTAACCGCGGGGTGGCATCGGGCACGGTCCGTGGCGCTTGCGGAAGTCGCGTGGCAATTCGGCTGCGGCGTCCTTGAACAGTCCCCTCTTGCTCTTGCGAGCAAGGTCCTCTTCTTCGGCAAACGGCCCCAGGCTGCGCTGCCAGCGGTATGACCAGGCCTGCCCGTTGGCGACCAGCCAGGCCGCCACATCGTCACCCTGGTGAACGATGCGAGCCACGCCGCGCCCATAGTCGTCCTGCGCGCGCACGCGCACCTCCACCACCTGGTTCAGCACCCGCTGCGCCAACACATCGCGCGACGCTTCACCGCCGCTCTGGCAGATCTCGGGCGCGTCGATGCCTTCCAGACGCAGCTTGCGGTACGGGCCACCGGCCATCGGCTTCACCCACACGGTGTCGCCATCGAACACGCGGCTGACTCGCGCGCTGTAGGTTTCTCCCTGGCCTTGCGCCCCCTGCGCACCAGCGCTCAAGGCCACCAGCGCCAGCCCCAAGCCCACCCACCCGTGTTTCATGCGTTGGCCTTGTCGAGTTCGCGCAGCAACTTGTCCAGCCGCGCGGAGAGTTGTTCGGTGCTCAGGCGCTCGCGCAGCCGCTCCACCATCAGGGGCAGGCTCATGGGGCTCGGGCGCTCCAGCGCCACGCTGTGCAGGGTGTGCGTGGCCATGCCTTGCAGGCAACTGCGCAAGCGGTCGATATCCAGCTCCTGCGACAGCACCTCGCGCTCGGCCTGACCGAGCAGCAAGTTGCCCGGGTCGTACTTGCGGAAGACCTCGAAGAAAAGACCGCTGGACGCCTGCAATTGTTTGAGGCTCTTGGGCGTCCCCGGGTAGCCGCTGAACACCAGCCCGGCCACACGGGCAATCTCACGAAAGCGCCGCTGGGCCAGTTCGCCCGCGTTGAGCGACGTCATCACGTGCTCCAGCAGATCGGCGGCGGCAAACACCGAACGGTCAAGCAGGCGCGTGAGGTCCACCGGCTCACTGCTCAGAAGCTCCAGGCCGTAGTCGTTGACCGACAGGCTGAAGGTGTTGGGCTGCTCGCGCGCGAGCCGCCAGGCCAGCAAGCTCGCCAGACCCAGGTGCACGTGGCGTCCGGCGAACGGATAAAGATACAGGTGGTGGCCTTCACGCGACTGCATGTGCTCCAGCAGCAGTTCCCCTGGTCGTGGCAAACGCGACACGCGCGCCTGTGTGTCGAGCATGGGGCGCGCCGCCTGCATTTCGGGCGACTCGAAACGGCCATCGGCGGCCAAGGCCATCTGCGCCAGCACGGCTGCAGCCAGCTCGGTGGACAGAGGCATCTTGCCGCCTTGCCACGAGGGCACGGCGCCTTTGGTCTTCTCGGCCTTTTTCACCCAGGCCGTCATCTCGTGCACGCGGATGAATTCGAGCAGGCGGCCGGCGAACACAAAACAGTCGCCCTTGCGCAGGCGGGCGATGAAGCCCTCTTCGATCGAGCCGATGCGCCCACCGTTCATGTACTTCACTTGCAGGGATGCGTCGCTCACGATGGTGCCCACGCCCAGCCGGTGGAGGCGCGCAGTGGCACGTCCCTGCGGCGTGTCGGGCACGCGGTAGACGCCTGCCTCATCGGGCTGGGTGCGGTGGTAGTCGGGGTAGGCGTTCAGGCTCTCGCCGCCGCGTTCACAAAAGGCCAGCACCCAGTCAAACGAGTCGCGCGAGAGCTCGCGGTAGGCGAACGCGCTGCGCACCTCGTCAAACAAGTCGTCGGGTCTGAAACCACCACCCAGGGCCACGGTGACCAGGTGCTGCACCAGCACGTCCAGCGGCTGTTCGGGGCTGCGTCGGCTCTCCACCCGCCCGGCCAGCGCGGCTTCGCGCACGGCAGCGGCCTCCACCAGTTCCAGCGTGTTGGTGGGCACCAGCGTGACGCGGCTGGGCCGCCCCGGCGCGTGCCCGCTGCGCCCGGCGCGCTGCAACAGGCGCGCCACCCCTTTGGCCGAGCCAATCTGCAGCACCCGCTCCACCGGCAAAAAGTCGACCCCGAGGTCGAGCGAGGACGTGGCCACCACCGCTTTCAACTGACCGGACTTCAACCCCTGCTCCACCCACTCGCGCACCGCCTTGTCCAGGCTGCCGTGGTGCAAGGCCACCTGCCCGGCCCAGTCAGGCCGCAGGGCGAGCAGCATCTGGTACCAGATCTCGGCCTGGCTGCGCGTGTTGGTGAACACCAGCGCGGTGCTGGCCGTCTCAAGTTCGCGCACCACCGGCACCTGCATGCGCGCGCCGAGGTGGCCGGCCCAGGAGTAGCGGCCGGGCTCTTCGGGAATCAACGTGTCGATGGCCAGCGCCTTGTCGATGCGGCCGCGCACCAGTTGCGCGTTGTTCGGGCCGCAGAGCACCTTGAGCGCTTCATCCAGATTGCCCAGCGTTGCGCTCATGCCCCACACCAACAGACCGGGTTGCCAGCGCCGCAGCCGCGCCAGCGCCAGCTGCACCTGCACGCCGCGCTTGCTGCCAATGAGTTCGTGCCATTCATCCACCACGACCGCACGCACACCGGCCAGTTCGTCGGGCGCATGGGTGCGCGCGAGCAGGAGCGAGAGCGATTCGGGCGTGGTGACCAGCACGGTGGGCCAGCGCCGGTCTTGCCGGGCGCGCTCCGCGCTGGGCGTGTCACCGGTGCGCAGGCCCAGCGTCCACCCCGGCGCGAGATCAGCCATCGGAACTCGCAGGGCCGCCGCGCTGTCGGCCGCGAGAGCGCGCATGGGCGTGATCCAGAGCACCGAGAGCGGTACAGGTTTGTTGGCTGGCAGCGAATGTAGAAGGTGTTCGATCAGGCCGAGCCAGACCGCGTAGGTCTTGCCGGAGCCGGTGGTGGCGTGAAGCAGACCGCTCTGGCCGGCGCCGATGGCCGACCAGACCTCGCGTTGAAATTCAAAGGGCGTCCAGAGACGCGAAACCATCCAACGCGCCGCGCAGGTTGGCGGCGTGGTGGATGGTTTGGGGGAGTGCGGTGGAGCGAGCTGCTTGCGCGGCATCGGCTAAAAGACAGAGGCCCAGACCATCAGCCCTTTTTACCGCCCATCACCAGCAGCGCAGCACCGACCACGATGGCGCCGATACCAGCCCACACCGGGACGTTGACGGTTTCCTTTTCTTTCACGGTGAGTTCCAGCGGACCCAGCTTCACGGCCGAGGTGTCCTTGGTGTAGCTGAAGCTGCCGTAGATCAGACCGATGGCGCCTGCGGCGATGAGGATGATGCCGACCAGTTTGGCTGTGTTCATGAGGGTTTCCGTTCCGTGAGGGTGCGCTTCCGTCGCCGGGCCAAAACAGCCCAGACGCAGCGCAGGGGACGATGATGCATCAATTGCGGCTGAGGCTCAGCCTGGCTCGCGGTACTGGGCTGCGGTGATGAACTGGCTGAAGGTTTCGCACCAAACGATGACGCTGGTGTAACGCGCGGGGTCGGCGCCCGCAGGCAGCGCGACAATGAAGTTCTCGAAGGTCTTCACATCACCCACGCGCAGCATGGTCGACTTGAGCCGGTTGAAGTCGGCCTCGGTCTCCACGAACTCGGGCGAGAGGTAGAGCTTGTAGTCGGGCCCGGGCGCCAGCCGCCCGGTGAACACAATCTGCTGCGGGCTCAAGGACACCGTGCCTTCACCCCAGTGCAAGGGATCGCTGTCCTTCAGGTCACGGCGGAACACACCTCTGTACATGCCGCCCACCACGGCCTGGGCCACCTCTTCGGCGCTCGGCCCGGGCGGCGCGGTGAGAATGGGCAAGGCGTATATGCCGGCGCCAAAGCCCACGAACAGGGCCATTGCGTGCGAGGCCAACAGCACGGCTGTGCGGCGGCGGCTGGCAGTTGTGGCGGGAATGGTCATGAGCGGTTTCCTTCAACGCAACCCTGGTTCGTCTGGCCAGACTCGAAAGCCTTACACACGCCCGAGGCCGATTCAGGACGGCAGCATGCTCTTCAATCGCAACAAACCGGCCACCGTCTGCAGACAGGCCTGTGCAGCCTCGGTGCCCTGCACAGCGAAATGGCGCATGAAGTAACGGCGGTGCTCCACATGCTGATGGAAATGGTGCGGCGCCTGAACGGCCGAGATCACCGGTACGCCGGTATCGAGCTGCACGTCCATCAAGGCCTGTACCACGGTTTGCGCCACAAAGTCGTGGCGGTAGGTACCACCGTCCACCACCAGCGCGCTGCCCACCACGGCGGCATAGCGGCCCGAGCGCGCCAGGCGCTGCGCGTGCAGTGGAATTTCGAACGCGCCGGGCACATCGAAGACATCGATGGCATCGGCCTTGAAACCACCGCGCGCCATTTCTTCAAGGAACGCATCGCGCGCCTGGTGAACGATGTCGGCATGCCATGCGGCCTCGACAAACGCAAAGCGCAAGCCGGCAGGCAGTTCGGGCAACGTGGGGAGTTCGGTCGGGGTGGTGTTCATGGTGTGCAGTGTGGAGAAGGGTCAAAACCATTGTAGGGAACGAGGGCTGTCAGGCCGTCACGATCCAGCCCTCCAGCGGGTCGAATTCGGGCAGGCCCCAGCGCGCATGCCCCGCCTCGTGCTGCCCCTGCGCCCAGGCGGCTTGCAGCAGGCAGAGCACGGCGTCCAGGCTGTCGCCACTGGCGTCGTCGGCCAAGGCGTCGCGCTGCGCGTGTGTGAGTTTCAGGCGCAGCCCGCACCCCTGAAGCAACGGCGCCTGGCCGTTCTCCAGCGCGTTGATGAGCGTCTTGCGCGCGATCAGCCGCTCGGGTGTCTGTTTGACCTTGTCGTCGCTCTTGTACGACGTGGTGCCGAGCACGCTGCGCGCGAGCAAGCCGGGGTAGGCCTCAAGGCCAACGCGCGCGGGGTCGCCCAAACGCAGACCGGGCAGCGTGACATCGGCCGCGATGAGGCGCGGCACACCGGCGTGCAACATGAAAGCCACGGGCGGGTTGACCCACTTCATGCTCGGGCTGGAGCCGGCTGGGCCGTCGGTGGCCCGGTGGGCAAACTTGCCGCCCGCCGGGCGCGCGTTGCAAAAGCCGGCGAAAGCCTCGCGGATGGTCTCGCGGCTGAGGCCGGCGTAGTGCGCCATGCAGGCGGCCCAGTCGGTGGGCCAGCCCAGGGTGGTGACGAGTTCGCGCGGCAGACCGAACGGCAGGTCGAAGCCACCCACCCAGTGGCCAGGTTGCGTCATGCGAGCCGCCCAGCCGTCCAGCGTTTCAAAGCGCTCCATGCCACCCAGGATGACTCGGTTGCGATCCGTGCGGCCCACGGCGAGCGTGATGGGCTTGCGGCGGCTCGGCGCGCTGGTGAAATCGCAGCCCAGCAGAATGGGCAAGGAAGGCAAGGTCATGCCACGATCATCCCAGCGCCAGCGCCATCACGCCGGCAGCGATCAACATGGCCCCGAGCAAGCGGGCGACCCGGTCGCCTTCGCCGAGCAGCTGACCGCCGATGAGGGCTGCAAACAGCATCGACACCTCGCGCGCGGGCGCCACATGCGACAACGGCGCCTGCTGCATCGCAAACAGCACCAGCACATAGGCCACCGGGCTCACCACCGCCACCAGCAAGGCGTAGCGCCACTGCGATTGCCACAGTTGACCCGCGGTGGGCAGGTCGCGCAGCACGCTGGGTGCCAGCAGCGCCACGCGCACGAAGTTGCCCATGTAGTCCACCAGGATGGGCGACATCAGCACCACCTTGACCGCATACCCATCGACCACGGTGTAGGAGGCGATGAAGACACCTGTGACCACGCCATAGGCCATGCCCTTGTGCACGCGCTTGCGCGCCACCGGGTCGTGCGCTGCACGCAGCAAACCCGGCCCGCCGGCAATGAGGAACACGCCCCCCACCACGCCGGCGATGCCGGCCACACCCAGGGCAGAGATCTGTTCACCCAGCAGCGTGATGGCCACCAGCGACGACAACAGCGGACCGGTGCCGCGTGCCATGGGGTAGACCACCGTGAGGTCGGACTTGCGGTATCCGCGCAGCAGGATCACATAGTAGAAAACGTGCAGCACGCCGCTGGCCAGCACCAGCAGCCATTCAACGCGTCCCCAGCCGGGCACCACATCGCGCCCGACCCACCAGCCCAGCGGCGCCCACACCAGCATCATGAGGAAAGCGCTGAAGAAGGCGAAGCGCGCGTCGCCACCGGCCTTCTTGGCGGCGATGTTCCAGCAGGCGTGGATCAGGCCCGCGAGCACGATCAGAGCAAGTGCCGTCAGCGACATGCCGCGTGAGGGGAAGTTCAGTCGAGGGGCAACCAGGGTCCGGCTCCGCCGGCCCGAGGTGCCATCCCCCTTCCAAGCGCCAAGGGCGCGCCAGAGAGGGGGGAAGCCGCGCAGCGGCGCAGGGGGAGTTCCTCAAGCCCTGCCGATGATGCTCGCGGTGGCCATCAACTCTTCAAGCAGGGCCAACGAGACCTTGCCCGAGACCGCGTACGGGTCGAACTCGGGCTTCTCGGAGTACTTCAACACAATGGAGGTGTTGAGCTTGGACAGGTTGACCTGGCCCATGGTCCAGCCACCAAAGCGGCGCTCGGTGATCTCTTCGTAGTGCAGCAGCTCCACACCGGTGTGGCGCACGTCGGCCACGATGTGGTTGTAGAGCTTGTTGACCGCGCTGCGGCCGCCTTCGATGGCCTGCAGGAACACACCACCGCCGTAGCACAGCACGCCGGTGATGCCGTTGCCCATGTTGTGCGAACGCGAGGATTCCAGGATGGATTCGATCAAGCGAGGGGAATCTTTTTCGACAGCGCGGCTGACGTAGAGGAGGCGGACGAGCATGGTGTTCTTCTTCTGGACGATCGTTGAATTCAGCGAGGAATGAGCGAGAGGAATTCGCGCCGCAGGTTGGGGTCTTTGAGGAACACGCCGCGCATGACCGAATTGATCATCTTGCTGTCCATGTCCTTCACGCCGCGCCAGGCCATGCAGTAGTGACTGGCCTCCATCACGAGGGCCAGGCCGTCGGGCTGGGTCTTTTCCTGGATCAGGTCGGCCAGTTGCACCACGGCTTCTTCCTGAATCTGTGGGCGGCCCATGATCCATTCGGCCAGTCGCGCGTACTTCGAGAGGCCGATCACGTTGGTGTGTTCGTTGGGCATCACGCCGATCCAGATGCGGCCGATGACCGGACAGAAATGGTGGCTGCAGGCGCTGCGCACCGTGATGGGCCCCACGATCATCAGCTCGTTGAGGTGCTCGGCGTTCGGGAATTCGGTGATGCTCGGCGCTTTGACATAGCGGCCGTTGAACACTTCCTTGATGTACATCTTGGCCACGCGGCGCGCGGTGTCGCCGGTGTTGTGGTCGTTGTCGAGGTCGATGACCATGCTGTCGAGCACGCCCTTCATCTTCTCGGCCACCTCGTCGAGCAACAACTCAAGCTCACCCGGCTGGATAAATTCGGCGATGTTGTCGTTGGAGTGGAAACGCTGGCGCGCCGCCTTCACGCGCTCGCGGATCTTGACGGAGACGGGCGTGCCGATGTCTTCGTCGGGGGTGGAAGGGGTCATGGGAGGATCAGATTTCATGAGCATTCGGCATGCTATCACCCGAGTTCGCGCCGGCAAGTCTCAGACGTCTTGACCGATTTTCGCTGGGGTTTTCACCAGCAAGGCTTCCAGCTCCTGCAGAGTGCTCGCCTCGTGCAGAGGTTTGTCGTGCCGGATGCGCTGCATGCGAGGGAAGCGCAGCGCCACCCCACTTTTGTGGCGAGAGCTGCGCGCGATGCCTTCGAAGGCGAGCTCGAACACCATCGTGGGCCGCACGCTGCGCACCGGGCCGAACTTCTCCAGCGTGTGCTGGCGGATCACCGCGTCCACCGCCTTGAATTCGGCGTCGGTCAGGCCCGAATAGGCTTTGGTGAACGCCACGAGTTGCAGCGCGCCGGGCACGGCCGGTTCGCGCCGGGCGATCGCATCCACCACGGCCAGGGCTTCATCGGCGCTGGCCGGCGCACGGTTCCACACAGCGAAGGTGTAGTCGGTGTAGACCGAGGCACGGCGGCCGTGGCCGGCCTGGGCGTAGATCAACACGCCGTCGATGCTCAGCGGGTCGATTTTCCATTTCCACCAGGCCAACACGCCGCCCTCGGTGCTGCTGTCCGGACCCGCCCAGCGTTTCTGCCGCCCGGTGCCGTACTGGCTGTGGCGGTGCTTGAGCATGAGGCCCTCCACACCGAGCTCGCGCGCCTTCGATCGTTGCTCGGCGAGCGTGGACCAGTCGCCGCCTGTCAGGTTGGGCGACAGCCACAGGCGTGGACCCGCGACGGCATTCAACTCTTGCGCCAGTGTTTCCAGGCGGGCGCGGCGCTCGGTCTGCGGCTGCGCACGCAGATCTTGCCCCCCGGCTTCCAGCAGGTCGTAGGCCATGAAGCTCACCGGCGCATCGGCCAGCACCTTGGCGTTGAGCGTCTTGCGGCCGATGCGCTGCTGCAGCAGGGCAAACGGCGCGGGTCGACCGGGCCGGTCGCTGCCGGGCAAGGCGCTGGCGCTGTCCTCGTCGTTCCAGACCAGGATCTCGCCGTCGACCACCGTGCCGTCGGGCCAGCGCTGCGCCAACGCCTGCAGCTCGGGGAACCGATCGCTCATGAGCTCTTCGCCGCGCGACCACACCCACACCTGGCCGGCGCGCTTGACGATCTGGCCGCGGATACCGTCGAACTTCCACTCGGCCAGCCAGTCGCTGGCCGGACCCAGGCGGGCCTGCATGGACTGGGCGATGCCGGTGCTGGCGACTTCCATGTCGAGCAGGTCGTCGCTGGCTTCGCTGCCCAGTGGGCTGGCGAGAAAAAACGGATAAGGCTGGCTGGGCTCTCGCCCCGCCTGCTCGAAGCCCGGCGGCTCGGCCGGGGCCAGCAGCGCCCGGTATTGGGCCGCGTTGGGCAGGCGCTTGCCGTCGGTGAACCCCATCATGCGCGCGGCCACCTGCTTGGCGTCGAGCCCCGCGTGCTGGGCAATGGCGCGCTGCACCAGCAGCTTGCTCACACCCACGCGAAAGCCACCGCCGACCAGCTTGACCAACAGAAAGCGCCCGGTGGCATCCAGCTCGCGCCACCAGGCGCGCAAGGCCACGGCCACCGCATCGTCGCCCTGCCCGCGCAGGGGCAGCAGGCGCTGCTCCATCCACTCGCAAAGGCTCGCCTCAAGACCGTCCGCGCTTTCGGGCGCCGGCAGAACGAGCGCAATGGTTTCGGCCAGGTCGCCCACGGCCTGGTAGCTCGCGTCGAACAACCACGCGGGCAGGCCGGAGGCCTCTTCGGCCAGCGCACGCAGCTGCGCGGTCTTGATCAGCTGGCGGGGTTTGCCGCCCGACAGGAAGTACACGGCCCACGCGGCGTCGGCGTCGTCGACGGCGCCCAGGTAACGCTGCAAGGCAGTCACCTTCGCACTGGTGGAAGTGGTCGCGTCAAGCTCGGCGAACAGCTCGGCGAAGCGCTTCATGGCGAGGCTGGGGCCGTGGATGCAGGCGCCGTCTCGGCCCGCGTTTCGTGCTCGTCACCGTATTCGGTGTCAAAGCCCTCGGCCCGCAGCCCTTGCTCCTGCAGGTAGCGCACCAGCACCGGAATGCTGCCGTGCGTGACGATCACGCGCTCGGCGCCACTGGCACCGATGGCGCCCAGCAGCCCGGGCCAGTCGGCGTGGTCGCTGAGCACGAAGCCACGATCGTGGCCACCGCGCCGGCGCTGGCCGCGCACCTGCATCCAGCCACTGGCGAACGCGTCGGAAAAATCGCCGAAGCGTTTGATCCACGGCGTGCCCAACGCGCTGCCGGGGCACAGCACCAGTGCGCGCTGCAGGCTGGCCTTGTCGGTCACGTCGCTCACCATCAAGGTGTCGGGCAATGCGACTCCCACTGCTCGGTAGGCGCGGTTGAGCGGCTCCACCGCGCCGTGGCAGACGATGGGACCGATGGACGCGTCGACCCCACCCAGGATGCGCTGCGCCTTGCCCAGGCTGTAGCACACCAGCACGCTGGCGCGCCCGGCCGCAGCGTTGTCGGCCCACCATTGGTTGATCTGACCGAAAAGTTCGGTGTCGGGCCGCCAGCGGTAGATGGGCAGGCCGAAGGTGGACTCGGTGATGAAGACATCGCTTCGCACGGATTCGAACGGCGTGCAGGTGCGATCGGGCGTGGCGCCGCCCGGTGTGGTGCGGTAGTCGCCGCTGGCCACCCAAACGCGCCCGCCGTGCTCCACCCGCACCTGGGCCGAGCCCAGCACATGGCCAGCCGGGTGCAGCGAAATGCGCACGCTGTTGTGCTCCACGGACTCGCCGTAATCCAGCCCCTGCAAGGTGATGCCCTGTCCCAGGCGCGAGCGCAGCAGGCCTTCGGACACAGCGGTGGCGAGGTAGTGCGCATGGCCGGGGCGTGCGTGGTCGGCGTGTGCGTGGGTGATCACCGCGCGCTCGACCTTGCGCCACGGGTCGATGTAGAAGTCGCCCGGCGGGCAGTACAGGCCCTGCGGGCGCTGGACGATCAGGTCGTCTTGCATGGGCAGATCAATAGCGATGACCGGTGACAAAAAGCGTTGCACGCATGATGCCGAACGCGATGCGGTCGAGCACCCGCTGCGTCCAATGCCGGCTGTTCAGGGTTTGCACATCGACCATGTCGCCGGCGCTCTGCACCAGGCCATCAAGGTGGCTGCGCAGCAACTCGGCAAAACGCCGGTCGGTGGTCATCACGTTGGCCTCGCGCGCCAGCAGCATCGAGAGCGGGTCGAGGTTGGTCGAGCCCACCGTGGCCCAGCGCTCGTCCACCACGGCCACCTTGGCGTGCAGCGCGCTCGGTGCGTACTCGTGGATCTCGATGCCGGCGTTGACCAGGTGCTGGTACACCGGGCGCGCAGCGCGGTACTGAAAGAAGTTCTCGTACTTGCCCTGGGACAACAGCCGCACCCGCACGCCCCGCGCGGCCGCCAGGATCAGCGCCCGGCGCAGCTTGCGCCCGGGAATGAAGTACGCGTTGGCGATGACGATCTCGCGCCGCGCCGCGCCGATGGCCTTGAGGTAGGCGCGCTCGATGTCGTGGCGGTGGCTCACGTTGTCGCGCAACAGGAGCGTGGCGCGCGCGCTGTCCACCCCCAGCGGCGCGACACTGCTGTCGCCAAATGTGCTCTCGATGCCGGCACCCTGCAGGCTGGTTCGGGTCGTGTCCAGCTTCTGCAGCAGGCGCGAGAAGTCGCCCACCGGACGCGACTCGCGCAAGGCTTCCCACGCCGCCTTGAACTCCCGGCGTCGCGCCTGGCGTGCGGCCTGCAAACGCCACCAGAGTTGCTCCATGGTGTCGGTCATGTCCTGCACCAGCGGGCCGGCCACCCGCAGCGAGAAATCCAGCCGCGGTGCGTCCAGTTTGCCCAGGGCCACATCGTCCCGGTCATCGATGATGTTGATGCCGCCGCAAAAACCCACCGTGCCATCCACGACGCAGAGCTTGCGGTGCAGGCGCCGCCAGCGGCTGGGCAGCAGCAGGCCGAAGCGACCCAGTGGTGCGTAGATGTGCCAGTGCACGCCGGCGGCATCGAAGCGGTCTCGCCACGCTGGCGGAATGGCCGGCGTGCCCACGCCGTCGATCACCAGCCGCACCACGACCCCTCGTTGCGCCGTGCGCTCCAGCGCTTCGGCCACGCTGAGCGCCAAGCCGGCGAATTCGAAGATGTAGGTTTCCAGGTGCACCACGCGACGCGCGGCGTCCATGGCGTCCACCAGAGCTGGAAAAAACTCGGCACCGCCCTGCAGCAGCAGCAACTGGTGGCCGCCTCGCAAGGCGCCGTGCACGGCGCGCGAGCGGCGCAACGAGGTGCCTTGACCCTTCACAGCTCCAGCTCGGCGATCAGCGGCAGGTGGTCGGACATGCGCGACCAATTGCGCCCGTGAGGCACCTGGGCAGAGACAGGGCGCAGCCCGCGCACGAAGATGCGGTCCAGATGCAGCAGCGGCAAACGCGAGGGGTAGGTCGGCAGGCGGATGCCTTCGAAGGTGCGCAGGCCCAGGTCGGCCATGGGACCGAGCAACTGAGCGCCCCAATCGTTGAAATCACCGGCCACGATCAGCGGCGCGGACTCGGGCACGCCGGTGGCGACGTACTCGCCCAGGCGCTGCACCTGACGTGCACGGCTGGCGTGTATCAGGCCCAGGTGCACCACCACCACGTGCACCTCGATGCCATCGATCAAGACCTGCACGTGCAGCAGTCCGCGCTGCTCGAAGCGGTGGTCGGATACGTCGGAATGCTGGCTGCCGATCACCGGCCAGCGCGAGAGCAGCGCGTTGCCGTGCTCGCCATGGCGCGTGGTTGCGTTGGTGCGGTACACGGCCTCGTAGCCATCGGGAGTCAGGTAGTTCGCCTGGTCCAGGTCGGGCCAGCGGGTGAAGTGTTTTTCCAGCTTGCGGTTGTGTTGCCGCACCTCCTGCAGGCAGACGATGTCGGCATCGAACTGCTCGACCGCATGCGCCAGGTTGTGAAT
>JBBQKZ010000062.1:0-21347 GCA_038327405.1 Burkholderiales bacterium
TTAAGCGCGTTCGCAAAGACGCCGCGCCCGCATCTGCAGCTGCGGACGGCAAAGGAGAATAAACATGTTGCAACCTGCTCGCCGCAAATTCCGCAAGGAACAAAAAGGCCGCAATACCGGTGTCGCCACCAGCGGCGCCACTGTCGCGTTCGGTGACTTCGGTTTGAAGTCTACCGACCGTGGTCGCCTGACGGCCCGCCAGATCGAAGCTGCGCGTCGCGCAATTTCCCGTCACGTCAAACGTGGCGGCCGCATCTGGATCCGCGTGTTCCCGGACAAGCCGATTTCCCAGAAGCCAGCCGAGGTCCGCATGGGCAACGGCAAGGGTTCCGTGGAGTACTACGTGGCCGAGATCCAGCCCGGCAAGGTGCTGTATGAAATCGTCGGCGTGCCGGAACAGCTTGCTCGCGAGGCATTCACCCTGGCAGCCGCCAAACTTCCCCTGCGCACCACGTTTGTGACGCGCTTGTTGGGTCAGTGATTCAGGAGAACACAAGATGAAAACTGCTGAACTGCGCCAAAAGGATGTGGCCGGCCTCGAAGCCGAAGTGAAATCGCTGCAAAAGGCCCACTTCGGTCTGCGCATGCAAAAAGCCACGCAACAACTCAACAACAACGCCGTGCTGGGCGACACCCGCCGCGCCATCGCTCGTGCCAAGACCATCTTGGCCGAGAAGCAGCGCACCGCGGCCTCGGCCAAATAAGGAGTGACCATGACGGAAGCTAAAACATCCCTCAAGCGCACCTTGGTTGGCAAGGTCGTCAGTGACAAGCGCGCCAAGACTGTGACGGTCCTGGTCGAGCGTCGTGTGAAGCACGAGCTCTACGACAAGATCGTGGCCAAGTCGAGCAAGTACCACGCCCATGACGAAAAGGGCGAGTACAAGACCGGCGACATGATCGAAATCACCGAGAGCCGTCCGCTGTCGAAGACGAAAAACTGGGTCGCCACCCGCCTGGTCCAAAAGGCCGAGCTGGTTTAAGCGCGATTCGCGCTGCTGGCAGCGCTGAACTGAAAAGCGACCGACAATTCCGGTCGCTTTTTCTTTTTCCGGGTTCGATTCTTCGATCCCGCACACCGCGGCCGCAAGGGCCAAAACCACAAGGAGCACAGCATGATTCAGGTTGGCGAAAAGATCCCGGCAGCCACGTTGATGGAGTACAGCGAAGTCGAGGGCAATGGTTGCAGCATTGGCCCCAATGCCGTGGATGCCCACAAATCTGCAGCCGGCAAAACGATTGCTGTGTTTGCGCTGCCCGGCGCGTTCACGCCAACCTGTTCGGCCAAGCACGTGCCCGGTTTTGTCGAGCACGCAGCCGACTTCAAGGCGGCTGGCGTGGACGAGATCTGGTGCCTCAGCGTGAACGACGCGTTTGTCATGGGCGCCTGGGCTCGGGACCAGAAGACCGGTGACAAGGTTCGCATGCTGGCCGACGGCAGCGCTGACTTTGCCAAGGCCACGGGTCTCACGTTGGACCTGACGGGTCGCGGCATGGGCCTGCGCAGCAACCGTTATTCCATGCTGATCAAGGACGGCGTGGTGAAGGCGCTGAACGTCGAGGCGCCGGGCAAGTTTGAAGTGAGCGATGCGGCCACTTTGCTGGCACAGGCCAAAGCCGGCCTCTGAACGCGGATTCAATCCAGGCAGGAGCCGCTGGTGGTGACATCGGCGGCTTTCTCGCTTTTTCGCCAGCGTCTTTTTGAAGCCGTGCGCCGTGGTCGCCGTGGATCGGAGCAGCCGGAGCGAAACTTCAGAGGTCCACCTTGAGGTAGTGCGCACCGGGAATCGGGTTGTGATAGTACGGTGCCACCTCGACAAACCCGGCCTCCTGGTAGAGCGCACGCGCGGTCTCCATGTCGCTGAGCGTGTCCAGCAGCATGGTGGTGTAGCCAGCGAGACGGGCGTCGGACATCACATGCTCCACCAGCAGGCGGCCCAGACCAAAGCCCCGGAACGCGCGGCGCACGAACAAGCGCTTCATCTCGCAGGCGTCGAGGTGGTCGGTGTTGGTCAGTGGGCGGAACGCACAGCATCCTGCGGGCTCGCCCCCCACGAGGGCGACAAACACCGACCCGGCTGGCAGCGCGTATTCACCCGGCAGGTTGGCCAATTCGGCCTCGAATCCCTGGAAGCACAGGTCAATGCCCATGTCGGACTGGTAGTCGAGAAACAGGGAGCGGACCGTGTGCAGGTCGTCAGGAAATTGGGCCAGCCGGAGCGTGACGTCGGCTGTCTCGGTGGGGTTCATTCGGGCGGCTTGGAATCTGGCGGGGAGGGGGACGTCACTATACGGCCAGCACGGCGCTGCAGGCCATCAGAAAGCGGTGCCCAACCGAACCAGCCAGGCCACAGCACCGCCGCAGACAGCCAACACCATCAGCGCCAGCGCTCTGGAGGCCAGGGAGTCGCGCGCTTGCGGCAGCTTGAGGCCTGAGGCCATCTGCTTGTCGCCCAGCACCATGGGGCGCACGAGGCTGTCTTTCTTGACCCACTTGTAGAAAACGATGGCGCCCACATGGAGCGCCACCAGTGCGATCACGATGAACTTGCCCACGTTCTTGTGGTAGTTCGTGGCCAAGGCCACAGTGTCGCCTGAGACGAAGCGCACCAGCGGACCGAAAAAGGAAATCTCGTCGTCGCTCATCAGGCCGGTGGTGACCTGCGCCAGCAAGATCAGCAGCAAGGCAAACACCGACAGTGCGCCCAGGGGCGTGTGGCCCACACGGTGTTCAGGCGTGGCACGACCTCGCAGGTAAGCGAGCACGGACGATGGCGCGTACAGAAAGTTGGCAAAGCGCGACCAGTGGCCGCCCACAAATCCCCAAACCAGACGAAACAGCAACAGCGTGAGCACCGCATAGCCCAGGCGCAAGTGCCAGTTCATCCAGTTGCCACCCACGTTGGCGGTGATCACAAGGCCAACCACGGCTGCAGCGAGCAGCCAGTGGAAGATGCGGGTGGGCAGGTCCCAGACGCGAATGGTTTGCATGGTGAAAACAGCAGAGTTCAATGATGAGTGGAGCCAGGGGACATGCCGACAGTTCCAAGGGAACTTGGACGATGTCGGCACACTCTCGCCCAGGCAGCACCTTCGCTGCCTTTTGTATTCAACCACGCTCAGGAGTGCTCATGAAATTTCTCGCCCCGTTGGCCACGGCCATTGCGATCACCAGCCTGTCGGCTCCCGCTTTCGCACAGTTTCAAAAGCCGGAAGACGCCATCAAGTACCGCAAGGCCGCGTTCACGGTGATGGCCACGCACTTCGGGCGTGTGGGTGCCATGGCCAACGGCCGCGTGCCGTTTGACGCCAAGGTCGCCGCCGACAACGCGGCCATCGTCGAGACCATGAGCAAACTCCCGTGGGAAGGCTTCGGTCCTGGCACCGACAAAGGCGATACCCGCGCGCTGCCGGCCATCTGGACCGAGCAGGCCAAGTTCAAGGAAGGTTCCGACAAGCTGCAGGCCGAGGCAACCAAGCTGAGCGCCGCCGCCAAGACGGGCAACCTCGACGCTGTGAAGACCGCCTTTGGCGCTGTGGGCCAGACCTGCAAGGCCTGCCACGACGCTTACCGCAAGGACTGATGTCGCCGGCGGCCTGAGGCGGAATGCAAAAAGCCAGGACCCGGGTCCTGGCTTTTTGCTGTGTGGTGCTGCAGGCGCTTCAGGTTTGCGCCAACAGTTTCTCGATGAGCTGGTGCAACGCTGCAAAGTCCGGCTCGCCCACGTAACGTTTGACGATGCGACCCTGTTTGTCCACCAGGTAGGTGGTGGGCGTGAGCTTGACGTCGCCCCATTGCTGCGCCACCTCACCAGTGTTGTCGAGTGCAACCTTGAAGGGCAGCTGGCGGCTTTGCGCAAAATTGAGCACCCAGTTGGGCGGGTCGTATTCCATGGCCACGGCCACGGTGTCGAATCCCTGTGCCTGGTACTTGTGCCAGGTAGCCACGATCTGCGGCATCTCCTTCACGCACGACACGCAGGTTGTGGCCCAGAAGTTCACCAGGGTGACCTTGCCCTTGAGGTCGGCGGTGGTGGCCTTGGAGCCGTCGATCAGCACGAAAGTGGATTCGGGCGCGGCTTCGCGGCCGGTGCAGCCCGACAGGCCCAGCACCGTGGCGGCGCCCATCGCAGCAAGGGCGGCCAGGCTTCGTCGGCGCAAGAGGCCATGTCGGTCGTGTTCGGTCATTGTTTTTTCATTTCCCGGGGGCTACAGTGCCCCACGTCATTGATTCATCCGCATCCAGGAGACACCGCATGCAGCGCCGCCAGTTTACCCAGTCCACCGCCGCCATCGGCTTGCTGATCCTCGCGGCACACCAGCAGGCACGGGCCTTGTCGTTGGGCGACCTCACCGAGCGCGACGCCACCCAGGGCATCAAGGCGGCGCTTGAAAAAGGCGCCTTGGCGGCTGTGGCGCTGCTGGGCAAGACCGATGGATTCCTGGGCAATCCAAAAGTTCGGATTCCTTTGCCCGGTTTTCTCGAAGACGCGTCCAAGTTGCTGAAACTCACCGGACAGGGAAAACGGATCGACGAGTTGGTCACCAGCATGAACCGCGCAGCCGAAGCCGCTGTGCCTATGGGGAAGGACCTGTTGGTGAATGCGGTGAAGTCCATGAGCGTGGCGGACGCCAAGAACATCCTGGGCGGGGGCGACAACTCGGTGACGCAGTTCTTTGCCGAAAAAACCCGCACCCCTCTGGGGCAGAAGTTCCTGCCGGTGGTGACCCAGGCCACTGAAAAAGTGGGCCTGGCGAACCAGTACAACAAGCTGGCCGGCCAGGCGGCGGGCTTTGGCCTGGTCAAGGCAGAAGATGCCAACATTCAGAAATACGTGACCGGCAAGTCGCTCGACGGCCTCTACACCATCATTGGCGAGGAAGAGCGCAAGATCCGCCAGGACCCCGTGGGCACTGGCAGCGCCATTCTCAAGAAGGTGTTTGGCGCGATGAAGTGAGCGCCGGCTTAGGGCTCAGCGCTTTTTGATCTTGCCGCGCGCCTCTGTCAGGCGAGCCTCCAGGTACTCGCCGTAGAAGTCCGGCACGGCCACACCAACCAGGCGCTCGGCCAGTTCCTGTCCGTCGGGCCCGAAGAACATCACCGTGGGCGTGAAGCGTGCCTTCCATGCGCGGGCCTGATCGGCCGGCGTGGTTGTGTCACCGGCGAAGCCCTGCAGATTGGACTGGCGGTCCTGCACATCCAGCTGCACGGCCACCACCAAACCCTCGCGGCGCATGGGGGCCAGGTAGTTGTTGCGCACGAGTTCGCAGTACACGCAACCCTTGAGCGTGGTCATCACCACCAGCGGCTCGCCGCGCGCAGCCGCAGCCTGAGCGGCGCCGCGCAACGAGGCGGGAGTGGGCAGGGCCGCTGAGGTGACCATCACAAGTCCCTCACACGGCGCCGCTGCGCTGCAGCTCGGCCAGTTGTTCGGGCGTGCTGCCCAGCCAGTCGCCCAGCACCTCGGCCGTGTGCTGACCCAACAGCGGTGGCGGCAGGTCGTTGCGCACAGGGGTCGCGCTGAGCTTGAGCGGGCTGGCCACCAGATCGACGTCGCCCGAGAGCGGGTGCTCCCAGCGCTGCACCATGCCACGCGACAACACGTGTTCGTCGGTAAACACCTCGGCCAGGCTGTTGATCGGGCCGCAGGGCACCTTGGCGGCTTCCAGTGCGGCGAGCCAGTCTGCCTTGCCGCGGGACTTGAGGATGGCTTCGAGCAGCGGCACCAGCACGGCGCGGTGGCGCACCCGGTTCTGGTTCTGCGCAAAGCGCGCGTCGCTCGCGAGTTCGGGCTGGCCGGCCACGCCACAGAACTTCGCGAATTGGCCGTCGTTCCCCACCGCCAGGATGATGTGCTGTGCCTGGCCCTGTGCATCGGGCGCGACCTCGAACACCTGATAGGGCACGATGTTGGCATGGGCGTTGCCCGCGCGGCCCGGCACCTTGCCGTCTTCTCGGCCGCGCACCAGGTAGTTGGCGCCCAGATTGGCGAGCATGGCCACCTGCGTGTCGAGCAGGGCCATGTCGATATGCTGACCTTCGCCGGTGCGCTCGGCGTGGCGCAGCGCGGCCTGAATGGCTACCGTGGCGTACAGCCCGGTGAACAGATCGGCAACGGCCACCCCCACCTTCTGCGGGCCGCCGCCAGGCAGGTCGTCGCGCTCGCCGGTCACGCTCATGAGGCCGCCCATGGCCTGAATGGCAAAGTCGTAGCCCGCGCGTTCCTTGTAGGGGCCGGTCTGGCCGAAGCCGGTGATGGAGCAGTACACCAGCCTGGGGTTGAGTGCGCGCAGGCTCTCGAAGTCCAGGCCATAGCGCGCCATGTCGCCCACTTTGTAGTTCTCCACGAACACGTCGGCCTTGACCGCCAGTTCGCGGATCAAGGCCTGCCCGGCGGGGGTGGCGATGTCGCAGGTGATCGAGCGCTTGTTGCGGTTGGCGCCGAGGTAGTAGGCCGCCTCGGCCGTGTCGGCGCCATCGCGCCCGCGCAGGAAGGGCGGGCCCCAGCCACGCGTGTCGTCGCCGCCAGGGTGGTGGTCACCGGGCGGGCGCTCGACCTTCACCACGTCGGCGCCCAGATCGGCCAGCGTCTGGGTGCACCAGGGGCCGGCGAGCACGCGGGACAAATCGAGTATGCGGATACCATCCAGAGCATTCATGTTGCCATTGTGCGCGACGCTGCCGCGCCCGCGGTGTCGCCGCGGTGGCGGACTCATTTCCATCCCATGTCGCCATCTTCCATCGAACGTGCGAAGCGTCACCTGAAGCCGCTCGCCGCTTTGTCGCTGTTGGCGCTCGTCGCCTGCTATCCCACCTTCAACTGGCGCGAGCTGCGGTCCGAGGGCACGCCCCTGCAGGCGCTGCTGCCCTGCAAGCCCGAGACCGCCGAGCGCACCGTGCCACTGGGAGGCGCCCCCACGGTGTTGCACATGAACAGCTGCAAGGTGGGCGATCTCACCTTTGCCCTGGCCTGGGCCAATGCGGCTGATGCAGCGGCCGTACCCGCCATGTTGAGCGACTGGCAACGCGCCTCGCTGGCCGCGATCCGCGTCGATCCGGGCTTGCACACCGACCCGGCGCACCGCTGGAACGCCACGTTGGCCGGCGCTTCGCTGGCGCAAGGCATCACCGCGCAAGGCACCGATCCGCAGGGTCAGCCGGTGCAGGCACGGGTGGTGTACTTCGCACGAGGTGCGCAGGTGTTCCAGGCGGCCATCTATGGCGCGGCGAGCGACGAGGTGAATGCCACGTTCTTTGACGGTTTGAAGCTGCCATGACCCGTGCGCCGACACTCGCCAGCGGAGATGCGCTGGGCCCACGCGCTGCGGTCATCGTCTTTTTGACGTTCGCGATCGCGTACTTTTTCTCCGCCCTGGTGCGCGCCATCACCGCCACGCTCTCACCCACGCTGAGCCTGGAGCTGGACCTGAATGCGGGTGATCTGGGTTTGCTCGCCGGCGGTTACTTTCTGGGCTTTGCGATGACCCAGTTGCCGCTGGGCAACTGGCTGGATCGTCACGGGCCGCGCAAGGTGATCCTGGCTTTCCTGACCGTGGCCGTGCTCGGCTGCATCGCG
Source organism: Burkholderiales bacterium (assembly GCA_038327405.1). GTDB lineage: Bacteria > Pseudomonadota > Gammaproteobacteria > Burkholderiales > Burkholderiaceae_C > Hydrogenophaga. The sequence continues at coordinate 7,578 of JBBQKZ010000062.1, forward strand.
TTTGCTCTGGCCACGAGTTTTTCGGGTCTGCTGGCCGCGCGTGTGCTCACCGGCATGGGTGTGAGCGCCTGCCTGATGGCACCACTCACCGGCTTTCGCCGCTGGCTCACACCGGCCACGCAGCTGCGTGCGAACTCGTGGATGCTCATGACCGGCTCGCTGGGCATGGTCGCTGCCACCTTGCCGGTGCAGTGGCTCATGCCTTACACCGGCTGGCGCGGCATGTTCTGGATGCTGGCCGGTTTGATTGCGCTGTCGATGGTGGGCATCGCGCTCATGGTGCCGCGCTGGCGCCAGGAGACGCCCGCGCTGGCCGACGTTCAACAACCGGCTGGCACCAGAGGCTATGGCTTCATCTGGCGAAACGCCTACTTCCGCCAGATGCTGCCCATCGGCTTCGTCAACTACGGCGGCATGGTCGCGGTGCAGACCTTGTGGGCCGGGCCCTGGATGGTGAAGGTGGCGGGCTACACCCCACAGCAAGCGGCCGCCGGTTTGTTCGGCATCAACCTCTCGATGCTCTGCACTTTCTGGCTCTGGGGCGTGGTCAACCCGCACCTGGCGCGCCGTGGTCTGCGGCCCGAACGTCTGATCGCCTGGGGGCTGCCTTCAAGCTTCGGGGTGTTGGCCACCATCGTGTGGCTCGGTGCCGGTGCGGGTTGGGAATTGTGGGCGCTGTTCTGTGTGACCAGCACCTTCGTCTCGCTGTCGCAGCCGGCGGTGGCGCTGGCCTTGCCACCCGAAGCGGCTGGCCGCGCCTTGTCGGCCTACAACCTGGCCATTTTCGGCGGCGTGTTCGGGGTGCAGTGGGGCATTGGTCTGTTGATCGAGGCGCTCTCCGCCTTCGGCTGGAGCGAGCCCGTTCGATACCGTGGCGCCATCGCTTTCTTTGGCGTGTGTTGCGTGTTCGCCTACCTCGCTTTCTGGCGGGCCTGGCGCGCGCGCCCCGGCGTTCAGGCCAGCTAAACTGCGTCCATGAACGGCATCCTCATCATCGCGCACGCACCCCTGGCTTCAGCGCTGCGACAGTGCGTGCTGCATGTGTTCCCCGACAGCGCCGAAGCCGTTTCGGCGCTCGATGTGCAACCCAACGTACCGCCCGAAGAATCGCTGGCCCAGGCGCGAGCACTCATGCGCCAGATGCACCTGCCGCAAACTCTGGTGGTCACCGACGTGTTCGGTGCCACACCGTGCAACGTGGCGCAGAAACTCATCGACGGCATCAACTCCAAACTCATCACCGGTGTGAACCTGCCCATGCTGCTTCGCACCGTGTCCTACCGGCACGAGTCGCTGGACGCGCTGATTTCGCGCGCCATGATCGGCGCCACGCAAGGTGTCATCCAGGTCGCCGTGACCGCTCCCCAGAACCAGGCCCGACGAGCCACCCATGATCAAGACCACCGTGACCATCAGCAATAAGCTGGGCCTGCATGCACGCGCCTCGGCCAAACTCACCAAACTCGCGGGCAGCTTCGCCAGCGACGTGTGGATGTCGCGCGGCGATCGCCGAGTGAATGCAAAAAGCATCATGGGCGTGATGATGCTGGCGGCGGGCTTGGGCAGCACCGTGGAGGTGGAAACCACCGGGACCGACGAGCAAGTGGCGATGGATGCCTTGGTCGCCCTCATCAACGACAAGTTCGGAGAGGGTGAGTGATGGCATCGCCCCCACGCTCCACCGCTGCGCAGGTCGCTGCCCCCCGAGGGGGCTGTTTCACCTTGGGGCGGCCCGGCGGCGAAACCCTTCGGATGGGTTTCGCATGAGTTTCTCTGTCCACGGTCTCGCCGTTTCCCGGGGCATTGCCATCGGGCGGGCGGTGATCGTGGCGTCCAGCCGCATCGACGTGGCGCACTACTTCGTGCAGACCGAACAGGTCGAGGGCGAGATCGAGCGGCTGCGCCATGCGCGCAACGAGGTGGCGGCGGAGATCCTGAAGGTGCAGCAAAGCCTGCACGACCTGGGGCCATCGGACGCCCACCCTGAGCTCACCGCGTTGCTCGACGTGCACCTCATGCTGCTGCAGGACGAGCAGCTCACCAATGGCGTGAAGCACTGGATCGTCGAGCGCCACTACAACGCCGAATGGGCGCTGACCACCCAACTGGAGGTGATCGCGCGCCAGTTCGACGAAATGGAAGACCCCTACCTGCGCGAGCGCAAGGCCGACCTGGAGCAGGTGGTCGAGCGCATCCTGCGCGTGATGCGAGGTGTGGCGTCGCCGGTGGGCGCTGGCCAGCAGCGCCCCGGGCAGGACAACGCGGTCGACGTGCCGCTGGTGCTGATCGCACATGACCTGTCGCCGGCCGACATGCTGCAGTTCAAACAAAGCGTGTTCGCCGGCTTCGTGACCGACGTGGGCGGCAAGACCAGCCACACCGCCATCGTCGCGCGCAGCATGGACATCCCGGCGGTGGTCGGCGCTCGATCGGCCAGTCAGCTGATCGAGCAGGACGACTGGGTCATCATCGACGGCGATGCCGGTGTGGTGGTGATCGATCCCTCGCCCATTCTGCTGGCCGAATACGGCTTCAAGCAGCGCCAGGGCGAGGTCGAGCGCGAGCGACTCTCGCGCCTGAAGAACACACCCGCCGTCACGCTCGACGGCCAGAAGATCGAGCTGCTGGCCAACATCGAACAGCCCGAAGACGCGGTGGGCGCGCTCAAGGCCGGTGCTGTGGGTGTGGGTCTGTTCCGCAGCGAATTCCTCTTCATGGGGCGCAACGGCAAGCTGCCCGACGAGGAAGAGCAGTACGAGGCCTACAAGCGCGCGGTCGAAGGCATGCAGGGCCTGCCGGTGACCATCCGCACGGTGGACGTGGGGGCCGACAAGCCGCTGGACCGCGTGGCCCAGCGCGCGGGCGAAGACCACCTCAATCCCGCGCTGGGTCTGCGCGCCATCCGCTGGAGCCTGGCCGACCCGACCATGTTTCTGGCGCAGCTGCGCGCCATCCTGCGGGCGGCCGCGCACGGTCCGGTGCACCTGCTCATTCCCATGCTCGCGCACGCGAGCGAGATCCGCCAGACACTTGCGCTGGTCAAGCGTGCGCGCGAACAGTTGGAGGCTGCAGGCGTTCGGCAAGGCGCTGTCAAGCTGGGCGCCATGATCGAGGTGCCCGCTGCGGCGCTCACGATTCCGTTGTTCCTCAAGCATTTCGACTTTCTCTCCATCGGTACCAACGACCTGATCCAGTACACGCTGGCGATCGATCGGGCCGACGAGGCCGTGTCTCACCTCTACGACCCGGTGCACCCCGCTGTGCTGCAGTTGCTGGCCAACACCATCACCCAGTGCCAGGCGCAAGGAAAAGGTGTGAGCGTGTGTGGCGAGATGGCGGGCGATGTGGCCATGACACGCCTGCTGCTCGGCCTGGGCCTGCGCAGCTTCTCCATGCACCCGTCGCAGATCCTGGCCGTCAAGCAGCAGATCCTGCGCTGCGACACGACGCGCTTGCAGACCTGGGCGCAGACGGTGCTGGCGGCGGAAGACCCAGCGGCGTTGATGACAGACTGAAGGTCAGTTGGATGGTCGCGTGGCCATCACTGCCGCGCCCACAATCATCAATGCGGCCAGTCCGATTGCAGGACTCGGCAACTCGCCACGCACCAGCAGCAAGGTCAGCGTTGACAGCAGCGGAGTGAGAAAACTCAGCACGCCGATCTGTCGCGCGTCGCCGCGCTTGAGCGCCGCATCCCACAAAAAGAACGCTCCTCCCAGGGGCCCCAAGCCCAGCACTGCGATCAGCAGCAGGTCCTGCGTCGAGAGCGCAACGGCAGGCTCCAGCAGCGCGTGGCACAGCAGCGACAGCACACCAGAGAGCAGCGCGAAGCTGCCGATGGCCGCAGTGGGAAAGGCTCGCACGCGCTTGGTCATGAGCGAATAGCTCGCCCAGATGAAGGCCGAGGCCAGCGCCGGGAGATAGCCCCAGGCCCAGCCTGTGTCGCCCGTACCGCCCGCACCACCCAGAATGGCCAGCGCCGCGCCAGCAAAACCCATCAGGGCGGCAAAGATGTGCCGGCTGGTGAGCGACACGCCGGGCAGAAACAACGGCGCCATCACCACAATACCCAGCGGCCATAGGTAGTTCACCAGATTCGCCTGCACGGGCGGCGCGTGGCGCAGGGCGATGAAGAGCAGGAAATGAAAGCCGAACAGGCCATACACCCCGAGCGCCAGCGTGCTCGCCGGCACACGCCACTGGCGCAGGTCAAACCGCGAGAGCGGCAGCGCGATCAGGCTGCCCACCAGCAGCGACAAGCCGGTCAGCAAAAAAGGCGGTACGTGCGACAAAGCCACCCCGAGGGCGGCCAGCGATGCCCACAGCGCGATCGCGCCCAGGGCGAGCAAGTTGGCGTTCATTCGAGGGAGCTTAGTGCGGCACGCCGTCGTGCGACGCGGGTACATCGTCGCGCGACGCGTGTGTTCAGCCGCGGGCGCGGCGCTGTGCGGCGGTGAGCGCGGAGGGTGAGCGGTAGCCGCTGCGGCGCGCCACCTCGGCCACGCTCAGGCCTTGCGAGCGCCACCAGCGCGCTTGCTCCAGTCGCAGCCCACGCAGCCACTGCTGGGTGCTTTGTTCGCGTTCGTCGCGGCAGCGCGCGGCCAGTTGCGCCGCGCTCAGGTGCACGCGCGCGGCGAGCTCGGCCACGGTGGTGCGCGGGCCGCCGACGAGTGCCCAGTGGGCAAGGGTGTCCCAGTCGATCGCGCGGCGCGGGCGGGCCGGCGGGAGCAGAGCGGTGGGTGACCATGCTTCGAGCAACAGCGTCGGGCCGAGTTGTTGTGCGCGCGGCAGCTGCCCGTTGCACGCCTGTGCGAGGTAGTGCGCCAGGGCGAGCGTGGCCGGTGGAGGAGGCGCCGACCCAATGCGGGCCCAGTCGCTGGTGTGGCTGTCGAGCACCAGGCAACGCGCGCCGGCGCGGGCTTCAAAGTCGTGGCGTTCACCGGGCGGCACCACACAGCCGTCGCCGGCGGCAATGCGTCGCCCGCGCCCGGCGAGTTCGAGTTCGAGCACGCCGACCAGACCGATCAGTATCTGGAAATGTGTGTGGTCGTGACTGCCGTGCGAGGCACCGTAGTCGCGCACGCTGAGCATGTCGCGCGCAGCCGGCATGTCACTTCACCGCTACCGGATTCAATACGCCGTGTGCCTGCTGGTCGGCGTGGTAACTGCTGCGCACCATGGCGCCCACCGCGGCGTGGGTAAAGCCCATCTTGTAGGCCTCGACCTCGAACATTTTGAAGGTGTCGGGATGCACATAACGGCGCACCGGCAGGTGATGGCCGCTGGGCGCGAGGTACTGGCCGATGGTGAGCATGTCGATGTTGTGTGCGCGCATGTCGCGCATCACGTCCAGGATCTCTTCGTCGGTTTCGCCCAGGCCGACCATCAGGCCGCTCTTGGTCGGCACGTGCGGAAACAGCGCCTTGAATTTTTTGAGCAGGTTCAGGCTGAACTGGTAGTCCGAGCCCGGTCGGGCTTCCTTGTACAGGCGCGGCACGGTTTCCATGTTGTGGTTCATCACGTCGGGCGGTGCGGCCTTGAGGATCTCCAGCGCGCGGTCGTCGCGGCCACGGAAATCGGGCACCAGCACCTCGATCTGCGTTTGCGGCGACAGCTCACGCGTCCTTTCGATGCAGGCGACGAAGTGGCCGGCGCCACCGTCGCGCAAGTCATCGCGATCCACGCTGGTGATCACCACGTACTTCAGCTGGAGCTGCGCAATCGTTTTGGCGAGGTTGTCGGGCTCGTTCACATCCAGCGGGTCGGGTCGGCCGTGGCCCACATCGCAGAACGGACAGCGGCGCGTGCACTTGTCACCCATGATCATGAAGGTGGCCGTGCCCTTGCCGAAGCACTCGCCGATGTTGGGGCAGCTCGCCTCTTCACACACCGTGACCAGCTTGTTGGTGCGCAGGATGTCCTTGATCTCGTAGAAGCGCGTGGTGGGGCTGCCTGCCTTGACGCGGATCCACTCGGGCTTCTTCAGCACCTCGGCCGGCACGATCTTGATGGGGATGCGCGAGGTCTTGGCCTGGCTCTTCTGCTTGGCGCTCGCGTCGTAGCTGGCGGCGGGCTGGGCTTCGCGCACGGTGTTGTCGGTGGCGGCAGCGTTGGTGTCGGTCGGTTTCATGGCGGCGGCGCGGGTGGCGCGTGGAGTCGGGGTTGGTCAGGGTGACAGGGTGGCGCCGAGCTTCTGGCTCAACACGTGCTCGGCTTCGTCCCGGGAAACCGCCACTCCGATTGTAGAAAGGTCGACCGTTTGCAGACCGGTGTAGCCACACGGGTTGATGCGCTGGAAGGGTTGCAGGTCCATCGCCACATTGAGCGCCACACCGTGGTAGGTGCAGTGCCGGCTGACCTTGATGCCGAGCGCGGCGATCTTGCCCAGGCCGGTGAAATCAGGGATGGGGGCCGGTTCGCCTGGGGTTCGCCTTTGCGGACGCTGGGGCAGCGCGGCGTGGCTGAAGGGGTCGTCCAGGCGCACGTAGATGCCGGGTGCGCCCGCCACGCGGTGGCCCGTGACCCCCAGGGCGGCCAGCGTTCGGATGACGGCCTCCTCCACCCGATGGACATATTCCTTCACGTAGTAGCCCGCCCGCTGCAAGTCAACCAGCGGATACGCCACCACCTGGCCGGGGCCGTGGTAGGTCACCTGCCCGCCCCGGTTGGATTGCACCACGGGGATGTCGCCCGGGGCCAGCAGGTGGTCTTCCCGGCCAGCCAGGCCCTGCGTGAAGACGGGGGGGTGTTCGCAGATCCAGAGCTCGTCGGGCATGTCGGGCGTGCGCTCGGCGGTGAAGGCCTGCATGGCGAGGTACGTGGTGTCGTAGGACGCCAGGCCCAAAGATCTGGTGATCACAAAACGATCTTGACCATGGGGTGCGTGGTCAGGGTGCGGTAGAGCTCGTCGAGTTGCTCACGGCTGGTCACGTGCACCGACAAGGTGAGACCCATGTAGTTGCCGGCTTTGCTGGGGCGCTGCTCCACAGTGCCGACGTCGAAGGTCGCATCAAACGACCTGGCCACGTGCACCATGGCATCGATGAAGCCTTCCACGTTCGCACCCATCACCTTGATGGGAAACTGTGTGGGGTAATCGATGAGTGAGTGTTCGGGCGGGATTTCTCGGGGTTGTTCCATGGCGTTGCTCCTGTTCAGGCCGCCAGGGCGGCCACAGCCTGCTGGTAGCCGGCATACAGACGTGCGTAGACCGGGCCGGGTTGACCCACCTGCGCACCGTTGCCCACAGGCTGGCCATCCAGAAGGGTGATGGGCAGCACCTCCTTGGTGGCCGATGACAGCAGCAGCTCGTCCGCGTCGAGCACTTCGGCCCGACTGATGCGTCGCAGCTCGAAGCGCAAACCCTGGGCCTGGCATATCTCTTCAATCAATCCAAAGCGGATGCCTTCCAGCACCAGATTGTCCTTGGGTGGTCCCATGACCACACCGTCCTTGACCACCCAGACGTTGCTGGCAGCCGCTTCGCTGAGGTAGCCATCGCGGAACATCACGGTTTCAAGCGCGCCGGCGTCGGCGCTGATCTGGCGCGAGAAAACCGCACCCAGCAAGCTGGTGCTTTTGATGTGTGCCTTTTCCCAGCGAAAGTCGTCGGCCGTCACGCAAGCGACGCCGCGTTCGCGCTGTGCCGGCGTGGCCAGTTTCATCTCGCTGACCATCACGAACACGGTGGGCGTGATCTGCGCCGGCATCACGTGGTCGCGCAGGGCGACACCGCGGGTGACCTGGATGTAGATCAATTGATTGGTCGCGCCGGCGGAGGCCTGCAGCGACGATGACAGGCGCCGGGCGATGTCGGCCCACTCGTCGCGAGACAAGGGGTTGGTGATGCGCAACTCGGCCAGTGAACGGTCCAGCCTGGCCATGTGTTGTTCAAGGCGGAACGCCCGGCCGTTGTAGCACGGCAGCACCTCATACACCCCGTCGCCGAAGATGAAGCCACGGTCCAGCACGCTGATTCGGGCGTCTTTCAAGGCTGTGTACTCACCATTGAGGTAGCAGGTGGTGTCGGGCAGCACGGGCGCGGTGCCCCAGAGGGAAGCAGTCATGGAAAGATTATCGGCGGCGCTGCGCGCGACGAACAGGCGCTTGCCGATCGCCTTGACGAGGCCATGGGGTTTCTACGTATAATCAGCGGCTTTGCGAACGTCGCCCAACCGTAACCTGTCTGTAACCCTCCATGTCGACAATGCAACGCGTCGATCCGGAATCGCAGACCCAGCCAGATGGTGCAGATGGTGAGCAAGAGATCGAATTCAAGCCACTGACGCGCGAAGAAGCGCAGCAGTGGCGGGCCAATCAGCCGCGCATGTCCTTGTGGCGTCTGGTCGGTGTGCAGTTGTTGGTGGGCTTGTCCTCGGGTGCGCTGGCCTGGTTGTTCACACAATCGGTCTCGGTGGCTGGGTCGGTCCTCTACGGCGCAGCCGCGGTGGTGTTGCCTTCGGCCTTGATGGCCTACGGGTTGACGTCCAGTGCATTGAGTCGCCTGCTGGCGGGTTATGCGCAAGCCGCTTTCGCCGGGTTTTTGTTGTGGGAGGGGGTCAAGATTCTGTTGGTGGTGGCCATGTTGTGGTCGGCGCCTTGGATCGTCCCCGGGCTGAGTTGGCTGGGCCTGTTGGCCGGTCTGGTGTTGGTTCTCAAGGTGTACTGGTTTGGATTCTGGATCCAGACCCGGCGCGCAAATCTAAACGGTTGAATTTCCGACAAATCGGTGCAAACGAACATGGCAACTGAAGGCAGCGCTCTGACCCCCGGCGAATACATCCGCCACCACTTGGTCCACCTGACGAACAAGAAACAAGAGTCGATCGTCGACTTTTCGGTCATCAACATCGATTCGGTGATCGTGAGTTCTTTGCTCGGCATATTGATCTGCTTCGTGCTGTGGCTGGCTGCGCGCAAATCCACCGCGGGTGTGCCCGGTCGCTTCCAGGCAGCCGTCGAAATGCTGGTCGAGATGGTTGACAGCCAGGCCAAGGCCGTCATTCACAACGCGCACAGCCGCAAACTGGTCGCTCCCCTGGCGCTGACCGTGTTCGTCTGGATCTTCATGATGAACTTCATGGACATGATTCCGGTCGATCTGCTGCCCTCCATCTGGCATGTGGCCGGTCCGGCCATGGGTTACCCCGACTACTTGCGCGTCGTGCCCACTGCCGACCTTTCCACCACGCTCGGCCTGTCCGTCTCCGTGTTGCTGATGTGCCTCTTCTACAACATCAAGATCAAGGGCCTTGGCGGATGGGCGCACGAGCTCGTCACCGCACCTTTCGGCACCAGCAAGAACCCCATCTGGGCATTGCTGCTGGGCCTGATCAACTTCCTGATGCAGATGATCGAGTTCGTGGCCAAGACGGTCTCCCACGGCATGCGGTTGTTCGGAAACATGTTCGCGGGTGAGTTGGTCTTCATGCTGATTGCGTTGCTGGGTGGCTTTGCTTCCCTCTCGCTCGGTGGTGGGCTCTTCTTCGTTGGACATGTGATCGCAGGCACGGTTTGGACCTTGTTCCACATTCTGGTCATCACCTTGCAGGCGTTCATTTTCATGATGCTGGCCCTGATTTATCTCGGGCAGGCGCATGACGCTCACTGAGTTGCGCGGCCTGTCCTCGCTCTGAGTTCTCGTTTCTCTCTTTCCCTTTTTCAACTTTCGTTCATCTCATAGGAGTCATCATGGAAAACGTTCTGGGTCTTGTCGCACTGGCTTGCGGTCTCATCGTCGGTCTGGGCGCCATCGGCGCATCCATCGGTATTGCGCTGATGGGCGGCAAATTTCTGGAAGCTTCGGCCCGTCAGCCCGAGCTGATGAACGACCTGCAGACCAAGATGTTCATCTTGGCCGGTCTGATCGATGCGGCCTTCCTGATCGGCGTGGCCATCGCCCTCCTGTTCGCGTTCGCCAACCCCTTCACGCTGGCTTAATGGGATTTGCTGCCGCGTCGGGCAGCGTCTCGCGCAGCAGGGTCTCAATGACTCCTGGCTGGCGGCGCACCGACTCGGTGGCAAAGGCATCACCACTTATGTCAACACACAGAAAGGCGTTGCGATGAACATCAATGCAACCCTCTTCGCGCAGGCCATCGTCTTTGCGATCCTGGTGTGGTTCACGATGAAATTCGTGTGGCCCCCGATTGCCAAGTCGCTCGATGAGCGTGCGTTGAAGATTTCCGAAGGTCTGGCGGCTTCTGAAAAGGCCAAGTCCGAGCTGGCCGTGGCCAACAAGCGTGTGGAAGAAGAGTTGGGCAAATCGCGCAACGAAGCTGCCACCCGTTTGGCCGATGCCGAGCGCCGTGCGCAGACCGTGATCGAAGAGGCCAAGGCGCGTGCGACCGATGAAGCCAACAAAATCGTGGCCGCTGCTCACCTCGAGGCTGAACAACAGGTCGTCAAGGCCCGCGAAGTCCTGCGCGAGCAGGTGGCTACGCTCGCTGTCAAAGGCGCCGAGCAGATCCTCAAGCGCGAAGTCAACGCCGGCGTCCACGCCGAGTTGCTGGGCCGCCTGAAGACCGAGCTCTGATCCACCGATACGGCACCAAAGGACAACCATGGCCGAAATCGCCACCATTGCCCGCCCATACGCGGAAGCGCTGTTCCAAGCCTCGGGCACTGGCGCAGCCGGCACCGCCGCCTGGCTCGACGAGCTGGCGTCGGTGGCCGCCGATGATCAGCTTCGCCTGTACGCCGACAACCCCAGGACCACGCCTGAGCAGGTGTTCAGCCTGGTCACCGGTGTGATCAAGGCGAGCCTGCCCGTGATGGCGCAAAACTTCCTGCGCACCGTGATCGACAACGGCCGACTGGCTGCGCTGCCTGAAATCGCGGACCAGTTCCGTGCTTTGAAGAATGCGCAACAAGGCGCGTTCGATGCCGTGGTCTACAGCGCCTTTGCCATCGACAGCGCCGCATTGGCCGATCTCTCCGGCGTGCTGGAGAAGCGCTTTGCCCGCAAGCTCAACCTCCGGGTTGAACTGCAGCCCGAGTTGATCGGTGGCATTCGCGTGGTGGTGGGCGACGAAGTGCTCGACACCTCGATCAAAGCCCGCTTGGAACACATGAAATCCGCCCTGACCGCGGCCTGACCGCTGTCACTCCGCGTCCGCCTGCTCACCATTTAACGAAAGAAGGAAAGAGTCATGCAACTCAATCCCGCTGAAATCTCCGAATTGATCAAGTCCCGCATCGAGGGACTGGGCACATCGACCGATGTGCGAAACCAGGGCACCGTGGTTTCGGTGACCGACGGTATCGTCCGCGTCCATGGCCTGTCCGACGTGATGCAGGGCGAGATGCTGGAATTCCCGGCCAACAAGGACGGCGTGCCTTCCTTCGGCCTGGCGCTGAACCTGGAGCGCGACTCCGTGGGCGCCGTGATTCTGGGTGAGTACGAGCACATCTCCGAAGGCGAAACCGTGAAGTGCACGGGCCGCATTCTGGAAGTGCCGGTGGGTCCCGAGCTGATTGGCCGCGTGGTCAACGCCCTGGGCGCTCCGATCGACGGCAAAGGCCCGATCAACGCGAAGATGACCGACGTGATCGAAAAGGTTGCGCCGGGCGTGATCGCCCGCAAATCGGTGGACCAGCCGGTGCAGACCGGCCTGAAGTCAATCGACTCGATGGTGCCCGTGGGCCGTGGTCAGCGCGAGCTGATCATCGGTGACCGCCAGACCGGCAAGACCGCCGTGGCGATCGACGCGATCATCAACCAGAAGGGTCAGAACATGACCTGCGTTTACGTCGCCATTGGCCAGAAAGCCTCGTCGATCAAGAACGTGGTGCGTGCACTGGAGCAGGCTGGTGCGATGGAGTACACCATCGTCGTGGCCGCTTCGGCTTCCGAATCCGCTGCCATGCAGTACCTGTCGGCCTACTCCGGCTGCACGATGGGCGAGTATTTCCGCGACCGCGGCCAGGACGCACTGATCGTGTACGACGACCTGTCAAAGCAGGCCGTGGCCTACCGCCAGGTTTCGCTGCTGCTGCGCCGCCCGCCAGGCCGCGAAGCCTACCCAGGCGATGTGTTCTACCTCCACAGCCGTCTGCTCGAACGCGCGGCCCGCGTGAACGCCGACTACGTTGAAGCCTTCACCAAGGGTGAAGTCAAGGGCAAGACCGGTTCGCTTACCGCACTGCCCATCATCGAAACGCAGGCCGGTGACGTGTCCGCTTTCGTGCCCACCAACGTGATCTCGATCACCGACGGCCAGATCTTCCTGGAAACCAGCCTGTTCAACGCCGGTATCCGCCCCGCCATCAACGCCGGTATCTCGGTGTCGCGCGTCGGTGGTGCTGCCCAGACCAACCTGATCAAAGGCTTGTCCGGCGGTATCCGTACCGACCTGGCCCAGTACCGAGAACTGGCTGCATTCGCGCAGTTCGCTTCTGATCTGGACGAAGCCACCCGCAAGCAGCTCGACCGCGGTGCCCGCGTGACCGAGCTCTTGAAGCAGGCCCAGTACAGCCCGCAGTCGATCGGCCTGATGGCGTCCACGTTGTTTGCCGTGAACAAGGGCTACCTGGACGACATCGAAGTGAAGAAGGTGCTCCCGTTTGAAAACGGCATGCACGCCTTCCTGAAAGACAAGCACGCAGCCTTGCTGGCGACGATGGAGAAGAACGGAGCGAAGTGGGATGTCAAGCCTGCCAAGGCAGATGACAGCGACGCAAAGAAGTCTTTCAAGAAAGAGTGCCAGGACGCTGAAGCACAACTGGCAGCGGCTATCGCCGACTTCAAGAAAACCGGCACCTACTGATCCGGCCCATTGACTTCTTAGAGGAAACACAATGGCAGCAGGCAAGGAAATACGCGGCAAGATCAAATCGGTGGAGAACACCAAGAAGATCACCAAAGCCATGGAAATGGTCGCCGCCTCCAAGATGCGCAAGGCGCAGGAACGCATGCGTGCGGCCCGGCCTTACGCGGAGAAAGTGCGCCAGATCACCGGCAACCTGAGCCGCGCCAACCCCGAGTACACGCACCCCTTCATGCAGACCAACGACGCCAAGGTCGCGGGTTTTGTGGTGGTGACGACGGACAAGGGTCTGTGCGGTGGTTTGAACACCAACGTGCTGCGCGCCGTGACCTCCCAGCTCAAGGACCTGCAGGCGCAGGGCCAGACCGCTGAAGTCGTGGCCATCGGCAACAAGGGCCTGGCCTTCATGAACCGCATCGGCGCCAAGGTCGTGTCCAGCGTGACCGGCCTGGGCGACACACCGCACCTGGAGAAGCTGATCGGCCCGGTGAAGACGCTGCTGGACGCGTACACCGAAGGCCGCGTCAACGCGGTCTACGTCTGCTACACCAAGTTCATCAACACGATGAAGCAGGAGTCGGTGGTCGAGAAGCTGCTGCCGCTCAACACGGGTGAACTGCAAGAGAACGCAGGCGGCCGCGACTGGGACTACATCTACGAACCCGATGCACCGGCCGTCATCGACGAGCTCTTGCTGCGTTACGTGGAAGCCCAGGTCTACCAGGCCGTGGCTGAAAACATGGCGTCCGAGCAGTCTGCGCGCATGGTGGCCATGAAGGCCGCCACCGACAACGCCGGCAGCGTCATCAGCGAACTCAAGCTGGTCTACAACAAGACCCGCCAGGCTGCGATCACGAAAGAACTTTCGGAAATCGTCGCCGGCGCCGCAGCGGTCTGAAGCAGCTGCTCAACAGAATCCGAGAAACGAAAAGGTACCCATCATGTCTCAAGCTACCGCACAAATGAACACCGGTGTTCAGGGCAAGATCGTTCAGTGCATCGG
>JBBQKZ010000063.1:0-20215 GCA_038327405.1 Burkholderiales bacterium
AGCTTGCGTTTGCGCCTCCATGAGGCGCTGAAACGGTCTCGAAATCGAGGTAAGGCGCGTATCGGCGTTGCGCAAGCCGCTGATCTCAGCACGCTGTCATTTGGATGACGGCATCGCGCGTTTCTACACAGCCTCGGCCCACTGCAGCCTGCCGCCAACTTGAAGACATTCAGACGCAGCCTTTTCAAAATCGACCGCACCCTCGTCTTCCGCCTGCGACTGGGCCAACCGTCCCGCATCGATCTTTGAAGGACAGCGCAACACCCTGTCCTTTTTGTTTCGACGAGAGGTGCAGACCTTCGTCAGGCGATGGGGTCAGGCTGCACGGCCCGCTGCGAGGCGACAGCATTGGCCAGAGCGGGGCCGAACGCGCGCATCAGGACCTGAATCCGTGCGGCGTCTTTGAGCTCGGGGTGTGTGACCAGCCACAGCGGTGTCTTCAGTTCCTCGATGGAGGCTGTCAGGGGCTGCAGGTCGGGAATGGTCAGCTCGACAAACGCTGGCAACAGCGCAATGCCGATCCCGGCCCGGGCCATGTTGGCGGCGTGGCTGAAGTTGTCGACGCGCAGCACGACCTGTTCGGCGGGGACACGCCCGGCCAGCCAGCGGTCGAACTTCAAATCGTGGGAGTCACGTTCGAACCCGATCCAGCGTCGTTGACGAACCAGGTCATCGATGTTTTGAATGGGTAGTTTTCCCCGGCCGCTTCGACGCGTGAAGACCTTGAACTGAAGGTCGGCGAGCCTTCTGCCGACAAGCCAGTCCGGCACCGTATCGGAGATGCGGATCGCGATATCGGCCTCCCGCCTTCTCAGATTGACGTGTTCCCGGGTGCTGATCAGCTCGATCTGCACATCCGGGAACGACGACCTGAACTGCGCCAGCACGGAAGGCAACAAGTGATCGATGACGATGGACGACACACTCACGCGCACGTCGCCACTGGGGCGCAGGTCGGCACCGCTGGCGCGCATCTCGGCGCCGATGGCCATGGGTTCGAACTCCCTGGCCGCACGCTCGATCTCATGCCCTGCAGCCGTGAGCGTGTAGCGATTCCGCCCACGATTGAACACCTTGGTGGCCAGGCGCGACTCGATCAGATCAAGTTTGCGCAGCAACGTCGAATGCGTCATGCCCAAAGGCTCGAACGCTCTCGCAACGCTTCCATGGCGCGCAACCGCCAGCACGGTCTGGAAGTCGGACCAGTTCAGTCGAAGCCGCAGTTCATCGGGGTGGGTGGCTCGTGGCATGGGCGTCAAAGAGGAGGTGTTGAGTGCAGAGCCCGGCTCAAATGATTGTTTTTGCGAACTTGAACTTTCAGGAATGAGCTTAGTTTTGCAGAGATCATAAGTTAACGTGCAGTGATGAAAGAGAAAACGAGCATGGAGACGGGCCGAGACACGGGCAGGCTGAGCGCAACGCCGGATCGCAAACGTCATGTACCCAGTCCGAAGAACCTGCTGGCGCTGGACGCAGGCCCGGTGTCCGAGCCCGTGCTGGGGGAGCTGAGACGGCGCGTGCTCGACATCGAAGCCGGTTACCGCGAGATCGCCCAGAAGATGGGGCAGCTCTACATGTACGCCGATCGGCAAGGGCTTGTCTTTCTGACCCGCTTTCTTGACCGACCGATGCGCAACGCCTCGGACAACGAACGCGCGATGGTCTCGATCCTTGACGAGCTGCAGGTCAACGACAGCCGCCGTCCAACTGGAAGCAACTGACATGAAAAAGCCCAACCAGAAAACGACCGCAGCCCGGGTGGGCACAGCGCTCGGGGAACAGGACATTCATCTGTTCCGCGAGGGCACACATTCGCGGCTGCATCAAAAGCTGGGCTGCCATTTGCATGCGGCTGGGGCCAGCTTCGCGCTCTGGGCGCCGAACGCCCGCTCGGTCTCGGTGATCGGTGATTTCAACGACTGGAACGTCAATGCCGATCAGGCGCAGGCACGAGCCGACGGCTCGGGCATCTGGGAGCTGGATATCACAGGCGTTGAAGCGGGGCAGCGTTACAAGTTTGCGGTGTTCACCCAGGCAGGCGCACGGCTCGAGAAAGCGGATCCCTTCGCGTTTCGCGCCGAGCTGGCTCCCGGCACCGCATCCGTTGCCTGGAGCCTGGACGGTCACGCGTGGGCAGATACCGACTGGATGGCCGGCCGCGCAACGGCCCATGGGCTGAACGCGCCCATGTCCGTCTACGAAGTCCACCTCGGTTCCTGGCGGCGCACGGAGAGCGGGGAGATGCTCGACTATCGAAGCATGGCGCCTTTGTTGACGAAGTACGTGACAGAACTCGGGTTCACCCATGTTGAACTGATGCCGATCACCGAGCACCCGTTTTACGGCTCGTGGGGCTACCAGACCACCGGCTATTTCGCGGCGACCTCGCGCTACGGCACCCCGCAAGACTTCAAGTTCCTCGTCGACACGCTGCACCAGGCGGGCGTCGGGGTGATTCTTGACTGGGTGCCTTCGCACTTTCCAGCCGACGCACACGGGCTGGCCGAGTTTGATGGCACGCACCTGTATGAACATGCCGATCCACGGCAAGGTTTCCACCCCGAATGGAGCTCGTCGATCTTCAACTACGGGCGCAACGAGGTGCGCTCTTTTCTGCTGTCGAGCGCGATGTTCTGGCTCGACGAGTACCACATCGACGCCCTGCGCGTGGACGCCGTGGCTTCGATGCTCTACCTCGACTACTCGCGCAAAGAGGGGGAGTGGATCCCGAACGTGCACGGCGGTCGCGAAAACCTGGAAGCCATCGCATTCCTGCGCCAGCTCAACGAATCGGCGTATCGCGACCATCCGGGTGTGCAGGTGATTGCCGAGGAGTCCACAGCCTGGCCCATGGTGTCGCGGCCCACCTACATCGGTGGCCTGGGCTTCGGCATGAAGTGGAACATGGGCTGGATGCACGACACGCTCGCCTACATGCACGAGGACCCGATCCACCGGCGGTGGCACCACGGGCAGCTGACGTTTTCACTGGCCTACGCCTTCAACGAAAACTTCATGCTGCCGCTCTCGCACGACGAGGTGGTGCACGGCAAGGGCTCGCTGATCGAGAAGATGCCCGGCGACGACTGGAAGAAGTTCGCCAACCTTCGACTGCTCTACGGGCACATGTGGGCCCATCCCGGCAAGAAGCTGCTGTTCATGGGCTGTGAGTTCGGCCAACGGCGCGAGTGGAACCACGACCGGGAACTGGACTGGGGACTGATCGACGGCAGCCAGACGCACGGCGGCCTGCAGCGCTGGGTGACCGATCTCAACCACCTCTACCGCAACGAACCCGCCTTGCACGCGCTCGACTTCGATGCCGCCGGCTTCGAATGGATCGATGGTGCCGACGCAGATGGGAGTGTGTTGAGCTATCTGCGCAAATCGGCTGACGGAGAAGCGGTGCTGGTGGTGGCCAATTTCACGCCCTTGCCGCGCGAGAACTACCTGGTGGGTGTGCCTGCCCCCGGACACTGGCGCGAGCTGCTCAACAGCGACGCGGCCATCTACGGTGGCAGCGGTGTGGGCAACCAGGGCGGCGTCGACAGCGTGCCGGTGGCCGCACATGGCCGTTTCCATGCACTGAACCTGCTCTTGCCGCCGCTGGGTGTGTTGGTCTTGAAGCTTGAAGGAGCCGCATCGTGAGTCTCAATGAGGAAGTCCTCCCCATCGCCCTGAACGACGGCCGCGTGCGTGTGGTGATCGAGAGCGTCCAGCCGGCGGTGGACGGCGGGCGCTTCCCGATCAAGCGCATCAGCGGTGACGAGGTGGTGGTCGAGGCCGACTGTTTTGCAGACGGACACGACGTGGTGGCCTGCATGCTGAAGTGGCGAGCCGCTGGATCTGCGTGGAAGAGTGCGCCGATGCTGCCCCTGGGCAACGACCGTTGGCGCGCCAGCTTTGTGGTGGATGCGCTCGGAACCTGGGAATACGCGGTCTGCGCCTGGGTCGATCCGTTCCAGTCGTGGCGCCACGATTTCGGGCGCCGCATCGACATGGACGATGTGCGGATCGCCGCCGCCACCGGCGCCAGTCTGATCGATGAGTGCGCCACGCGCTCCGACCGCAAGGCCGATGCCGAGCTGCTGCGGGCATGGGCGCGCGAACTGGCGCAGGTGGCGGCAGCCTCCGAGGCCGATGTCGAAGCGATGAAGCGCGTGGGTGACGACGACGCACGTGCTGCCGTGGCGTGCCGCTACCCCGATCTGCGCCATGCATTCACCCATCCCCAGACCTTCCCCGTGACGGTGGAGCGGGAGCGCGCCCGCTTCTCCGCCTGGTACGAGTTCTTCCCGCGATCGGCCTCCGACGATGCTGGACGCCACGGCACGTTCGCCGATTGCGAGGCCTGGCTACCCTACGTCAAGAAGATGGGCTTCGACGTGCTGTACTTTCCGCCGATCCACCCCATTGGACGGTCGCGCCGCAAAGGCCGCAACAACACGCTTGAAGCCAGGGAAAACGATGTCGGCAGCCCATGGGCCATCGGCGCGGCGGAGGGCGGCCACACAGCGATCCTGAGCGAACTCGGCACCGCTGCAGACTTCAGGCAACTGGTCAAACGCGCCGGAGAGCTCGACATCGATATCGCGCTCGACATCGCCTTCCAGTGCGCGCCCGACCACCCGTGGGTGACCGAGCATCCCGACTGGTTCAAGAAGCGCGCGGACGGCAGCATCCAGTACGCCGAAAACCCGCCAAAGAAGTACCAGGACATCTACCCGTTCGACTTCGAAAGCGCCGACTGGCAGGCCATGTGGATCGCACTCGCCGGGGTGTTCGAACACTGGGTGGGCGAAGGGGTTCGCGTGTTCCGCGTGGACAACCCGCACACCAAGGCCTATCCCTTCTGGGAATGGGTCATCGCCCGCGTGCGTGCACTGCAGCCCGAGGTGGTGTTCCTGTCGGAGGCCTTCACACGGCCGCGCGTGATGCACCGCCTGGCCAAGGTGGGTTTCAGCCAGTCCTACACCTACTACACCTGGCGCAACACCAAGCAGGAAATCACCGCGTACTTCACCGAGCTCACGCGCGGCCCGGGCCGTGAATACTTCCGCCCCAACGTGTGGCCGAACACGCCGGACATCCTGCCGGCTGCACTCCAGTACGGCGGGCGCCCGGTCTTCATGGCCCGGGTGGCCATGGCGGCCACGCTGGCCGCCAGCTACGGCATATACGGGCCAGCCTACGAGCTGCTGGAGGGGCAGGCGCTGCGGGCCGGGGGCGAGGAGTATCTGGATTCGGAGAAGTTCGAGCGCCGCGTGTGGGACCGCTCGCGCCCCGATTCGCTGGCCGAGTTCATTGCGGTGCTCAACCGTGCCCGGCGCACCAACCCGGCCCTGCAGAGCGACGCCGGCCTGCGGTTTCTGAACATCGACAACGAGCAGATGATTGCCTATGCCAAGACTTCTGCCGACGGTGCGAACACGGTGGTGTGTGTGGCCAACCTCGATCCGCACCACACGCAGAGCGGCTGGGTGGAGCTGGAGCAGGACGCCCTCGGTATCGAGCCCGGGCAGGCATACCAATTGCACGACCTGGTCACGGGTTCCCACTTTCTGTGGCACGGCGAACGCAACTTCGTCAGCCTGGATCCGCAACGCACACCCGTCCATGTGATGGAACTCCGCTCGCGTCTCAAGCGCGAGAACGACTTTGACTATTTCCTTTGAGGCACGCCTGTGATCGATGAAACCAAGCGCGCGGATGTCGGCGCGATCATCCCTGCCACCTCCCCGGCCGAGCTCGTCCACGACCCGCTCTGGTACAAGGACGCGGTCGTCTACGAGCTGCACATCAAGGCCTACGCCGACGCCAATGGTGACGGTGTCGGTGACTTCCGGGGTCTGACCGAGCGGCTCGACCATGTGCAGTCGCTCGGGGTCAACACCATCTGGCTGCTGCCGTTCTACCCCTCGCCCCAGCGCGACGATGGCTACGACGTGGCCGACTACGAAAACGTGCACCCCAACTACGGCACGCTCGACGATTTCAAGGCCTTCGTGGTCGAGGCGCACCGGCGCGGCCTGCGCGTGATCACCGAGCTGGTGGTGAACCACACCTCCGACCAGCACCCCTGGTTTCAGGCCGCGCGGCGCGCGCCCAAGGGCTCGCCCGAGCGCGACTTCTACGTCTGGAGCGACGACAACACGCTGTATTCGGGCACGCGCATCATCTTCACCGACACCGAGAAGTCGAACTGGACCTGGGACGACGTCGCGCAGCAGTATTTCTGGCACCGGTTCTTCAGCCACCAGCCCGACCTGAACTTCGACAACCCGCTGGTGCTCGAGGCGGTCCTGAAGACCATGGAGTTCTGGCTCGAAATGGGGGTGGACGGTTTCCGGCTCGACGCGATCCCCTACCTCATCGAGCGCGACGGCACGAGCAACGAAAACCTCCGGGAGACGCACACGGTGATCAAGGCGATCCGCGCGCGCATCGAGGCCAAATACCCGGGGCGCCTGCTGCTGGCCGAGGCCAACATGTGGCCCGAAGACGTGCGCGAGTATTTCGGCGACGCCGACGAATGCCAGATGGCGTATCACTTCCCGCTGATGCCGCGCATGTACATGGCCATTGCCCAGGAAGACCGCCACCCGATCGTCGAGATCCTGGCGCAGACGCCCGAGATCCCCGACAGCTGCCAGTGGGCGGTGTTCCTGCGCAACCACGACGAGCTCACGCTGGAGATGGTGACCAGCAAGGAGCGCGACTACATGTACGCAATGTACGCATCGGATGCGCGGGCACGGATCAACCTCGGCATCCGCCGCAGGCTCGCGCCGCTGCTGGAGAACGACCGCGCGCGCATCGAGTTGATGAACGGCCTTCTGCTGTCGATGCCGGGCACACCGGTGCTCTATTACGGTGACGAGATCGGCATGGGGGACAACATCTTTCTCGGCGATCGCGACGGCGTGCGCACGCCGATGCAATGGACCAGCGACCGCAACGGCGGCTTCTCGCGGGCCGATCCGCAACGGCTGTACCTCCCTCCGATCCAGGACCCGATCTACGGCTTCGAGGCCTTGAATGTCGAAGCGCAGGCGCGCGAGCCCTCGTCGCTGATGAACTGGACCAAACGCATGCTCGGCGTGCGCAACGCGACCCAGGCTTTCGGCCGCGGTCGCTTCACCATGCTGCACCCGGGCAACCGCAAGGTGCTGGCCTATGTGCGCGAATACGGCGAAGACGTGATCCTGTGCGTGTTCAACGTCAGCCGCGTGGCGCAGCCTGTCGAGCTCGCGCTCGAGGCCTACAAGGGCCGCGTGCCGGTCGAGATGATGGGGCGCAGTCCGTTCCCGCCTGTCGGCGATCTGCCTTACATGCTGACGCTGCCGGCCTATGGCTTCTTCTGGTTCCGCCTCGCCACCGATGCGGCGCCGCCGCCGTGGCACGCAGAACGCCTGGCGCTTGAAGACCTGCCGGTGCTCGTGCTGTTCGATGGCTGGAACAGCTTCTTCCGCGGCAATGTGGTGCCGTGGCGCATCGGCATGGCCGAGAAAACGCGCAACCAGTTTGAACGCGAACTGATGCCCCGCTTCATGCAGCGCCAGCGCTGGTATGCCGCCAAAGGTGAGCCGCTGGAGCGCGTCACCCTGGCTGCTCACGGCATGCTTGAAGAAGGCAAGTCGCAGTGGCTGCTGGCGCTGGTCGACACCCAGGGCCCGGCGACATCGGAACGCTATTTCGCGCCCCTGGTGATCGCCTTCGAAGACGACAACGAAGAGCGCACCCGCTCCCTGATGCCCGTGGCCGTGACCAAGGTGCGCCAGCAGGCCACCATGGGCGTGCTGGCGGATGCGATGGGCGACGAAGCCTTCTGCCGAGCCGTGGTCTCTGCCATCGCATCGCGCAGCGAAACCGCTGCCGATGGGGGTGTGGTGCGGTTCGTGCCGACCAAGGCCTGCAGTGCGGTCGTTGGCGATGCGCTGCAGAGCGCCACACCGCTGCAGCGGCTGACCACGAGCAGCAACTCCATCAGCCTGCTCGGCGAGCGGCTGTTCCTGAAAGCCTACCGTCGCTTGCACGCTGGCATCAACCCCGAACTGGAGATGGGCAGCTTTCTCACCGACGTTGCGCACTACGAACATTGCGTGCCCGTGGCCGGCAGCGTCGAGTACCAGGCCAAGGACGGCTCGGTCTGGGCCCTGGCGCTGCTGCAGGCGCAGGTGAAGAACCAGGGCGACGCCTGGAGCTTCACCGTGGACCAACTGGCGCGGCTGCTCGAATCGCTGCGCAACGTCGATACCGATCTGCAGGCTGGCCTGGACGCGATGGCGGAGCGGGTGGACGTGTTGGCGCGCCGAGTGGCAGAACTCCACCTGGCGTTGGCCCAACCCCATGGATTGCCCGCGTTCGATCCGGAGCCGGTCCGGGTCGCCGATCTGGTGCACTGGACGACGGCGGTGCGCAACGAGCTCGTGCACACGCTGCAACTGCTGGATCAGCGCCGCGCCACCTTGAGCGAGCCGCTGGCCGCACTCGCTTCGCGGGTTGTGTCGGCCCGCGCTGCGCTTGATGAACGGATTGCCCTGGCCGCGTCGGTGTCGCCTGCCGGCGTGAAGACCCGCCTGCATGGCGATCTGCACCTGCAGCAAGTGCTGATCGCGCAAGACGACTTCCTGATCATCGACTTCGAGGGGGAGCCGCAACGCTCGCTCGAAGAGCGGCGTGCCAAACACAGCGCGCTGCGCGATGTGGCCGGCATGTTGCGCTCGTTCGACTACGCCCGGCACACGGCGCTGCATCAGGCCGCGCAGGGCGGTGTCGAACTGGAACGGCTGGCACCGGGCGCCCGGCAATGGGAGCGACACACGAGGCAGGCTTTTCTGAGCGCTTACCGCCAGGTCGCGGTGGCCGGCGGGCTGTATGCGAACGAGTCCGCGTTCGGTGACGCCACCGCATTGCTGGACCTGTTCGAACTCGAGAAGGCGCTGTATGAGGTGCGCTACGAACTGGACAACCGGCCCGACTGGGTCGGCGTCCCGCTCGCCGGAATCGCCGCGCTTGCCGGCATCGAATCAGACACCAGGAGTTGAAATGGACAACATTGACGTGATGCTGGTCCCGCTGCGCGGGCTCCTGCTTGAAATAGGCAACTTCCTGCCGCGCCTGGGGGTGGCCCTGGTGGTGATCGTGGCCGGCTGGCTGCTGGCCAAGGGTTTGCGCATGGCGGTCGTGAAAACCTTGAGGGCGCTCAACTTCCACATCCTGACCGAGCGCGCCGGTATCGACGGCTTCCTGCAGCAAGGAGGGACCGACAAGGACACGGTGGAGTGGTTCGGCGTCATCGCCTACGTGCTGGTGCTGATCGCCTCGCTGATCGTGGCCTTCAACACCCTGGGCCTGACCCAGGTGACCGATTTGCTGGGCAGGGTCTTGCTGTTCGTGCCGCGCCTGCTCGTGGCGCTGCTGGTGGTGGTGTTCGGCAGTTACTTTTCGCGCTTCATTGCGAACGCGGTGCAGCGCTATTTCAAGGCTGCAGGCATCAGCGATGCCGAGATCCTGAGCCGCATCGTGCGTTATGCGGTGATGGTCTTTGTGTTGCTGCTGGCTGTTGACCATCTGGACATTGGCGGCGGGCTGATCCAGCACACCTTCCTGATCTTGCTGGGCGGTGTGGTGTTCGCGCTGGCGCTGGCGTTCGGTCTGGGTGCCCGCACGCGGGCGGCTCAGCTGATCGAGCGCTGGTTCCCGCGCGACCCGGCGGACCGCATCTGATGGCCGCCTCCGCGGTCATTGATGCCCTGTGGCCGGGCAAGCCCTATCCGCGGGGAGCGACCTGGGATGGCATGGGTGTCAACTTCGCGCTCTTTTCCGAGTCGGCCGAGCGGGTCGAGTTGTGCCTGTTCGACGCGAGCGGGCGCAACGAGATCGCGCGCCTGGCCCTGCGCGAGCAGACCGACCAGGTCTTCCACGGTTACCTGCCCCAGGCGCGCCCCGGTCTGTTGTACGGCTACCGGGTCTACGGGCCTTACCGGCCGCAAGACGGTCACCGCTTCAATGGCAACAAGCTGCTGCTCGATCCCTACGCACGCAACATCGTCGGCGCCATCCGCTGGCACGACGCGTTGTTCGGCTACCGGGTCGGGAGCCCCCAGGCCGACCTGTCGTTCGACCGGCGCGACAGTGCGCCGTATTTGCCGCGCTGCAAAGTCATCGAATCCGCGTTCACCTGGGGTGACGACCGCCCGCCCAACGTGCCCTGGCACGAAACGGTGATCTACGAGCTCCACGTCGCGGGGTTCACAAAACTCCACCCCGACGTGCCGCCTGCGCTTCGCGGCACCTATGCCGGTCTGGCCTGTGCGCCGGTGATCGACCATTTCAAGCGCCTGGGCGTGACCACGGTCGAGCTGATGCCGGTGCACTCGTTTCTGGACGACCGCCACCTGGTTGAAAAAGGCCTGCGCAACTACTGGGGCTACAACACCATCGGCTACTTCGCGCCCGAGCACCGGTACAGCGCGAGCGGCAAGATCAGCGAGTTCAAGACGATGGTGCGCACGCTGCACGAAGCGGGCATCGAGGTCATTCTCGACGTGGTCTACAACCACACGGCCGAAGGCAACGAGCTCGGCCCCACGCTGGCGTTCCGCGGCATCGACAACGCGTCCTACTACCGCCTGGCCCACGACAGCCTGCGCCACTACCAGGATTTCACCGGCTGCGGCAACACGCTGAACATGCAGCATCCGCGCGTGTTGCAGCTGTTGATGGACTCGTTGCGCTACTGGGTCACGGAGATGCATGTGGACGGCTTCCGCTTCGACCTGGCCTCGGCCCTGGCCCGAGAGCTGCATGCGGTCGACCGGTTGAGTGCGTTCTTCGACATCCTGCGTCAGGACCCGGTGTTGTCCCGCGTCAAGCTGATCGCCGAGCCGTGGGACCTGGGCTCCGGCGGCTACCAGGTCGGCAACTTTCCTGTGGGCTGGGCCGAGTGGAACGACAAGTACCGGGACACCATGCGCGCCTACTGGAAGGGCGAAGGCGGCGTGATCGGCGAGTTCGCACAACGCCTCACCGGATCGAGCGACCTCTACAACCGCAGCAGCCGCAAGCCTTACGCGAGCATCAACTTCATTGCCGCACACGATGGCTTCACGATCGCCGACGTGGTGACCTACAACGACAAGCACAACGAGGCCAACGGCGAAGAGAACCGCGATGGCCACAGCCACAACCTGTCGTGGAACTCCGGCATCGAAGGCCCGACGGACGACGTCGATGTGCGCGCCTTGCGGGCGCGCCAGCAGCGCAACTTCATCACCACGCTGCTGCTCTCGCAGGGGGTGCCCATGTTGCTCGCCGGCGACGAGATGGGACGCACCCAGCGGGGCAACAACAACGCCTACTGCCAGGACAACGAGATCAGCTGGCTCGACTGGACCCCGGGCGACGACCAGCGCTCCTTGCTGGCCTTCACCCAGCGGGTGATGGCGCTGCGCGCGGCACACCCGGTGTTTCGCCGACGCGACTTTTTCCAGGGCCGCCCGCTGCACGGCAGCGCCGTGCGCGACATCGTCTGGCTGCAGCCCGACGGCTCCGAGATGGGCGAGCAGGAGTGGGGGCAGGACCACGCCCGGGCGCTGGCCGTGTTTCTGTCGGGTGACGGCCTCAACGAGGTCGACGGGCGAGGCCGCGCCGTGCGCGACGACAGCTTTGTGGTGATGTTCAACGCCGACTCGAACGAGGTTCAGTTTGTGCTTCCGTCGGGCCTGGTCCCGTCGGCGGGAGAGTTGCTGATCGACACCTCGTTGGGTGCCGACCAACCAGACACACCCTTCAACGCAGGCCAGCCCTACTTGCTTGCTGCCCGTTCGCTCGCACTCGTGCGCTTCAAGAGAGGCCCTGCACCATGAAACGCTTTCACCAGATGCCGTTCGGCGCACAGCCGACCGGCGAGGGTGGCGCGCGGGTTCGCCTGTGGGCGCCGGCGGCGACCCAGGTGGCGCTGGTGCGCAGCGGCGTGGGGCCGGACCAGGGCAGCCATGCCATGCAGGCGTTGGAAGGCGGTTGGTTCGAATTGGAACTGCCGCGTGCCCAGGGCCGCACCGACTACGCGTTCAGCATCGACGGCGGCCTGGTCGTGCCCGATCCGGCCTCCCGCTGCAACCGTGCCGGCGTGCACGGACCCAGCAGCTTCGTCGACCCGCACAGCTTCGAATGGACCGACGACGCCTGGCGGGGCCGGCCGTGGCGCGAAGCGGTGATCTACGAGCTTCACGTGGGCTGCTTCACCTCCGAAGGGGCGTTCACTTCGGCGATAGAACGGCTGGACGCGCTGGTGGCGCTGGGCATCACCGCCATCGAGCTGATGCCGGTGGCCGAGTTCGCGGGTCGGCACGGCTGGGGCTACGACGGTGTGTTGCCGTT
Source organism: Burkholderiales bacterium (assembly GCA_038327405.1). Classification (GTDB taxonomy): domain Bacteria; phylum Pseudomonadota; class Gammaproteobacteria; order Burkholderiales; family Burkholderiaceae_C; genus Hydrogenophaga. The sequence goes on from JBBQKZ010000063.1 coordinate 12,385, forward strand.
CGCTCCCAAGGCTGCCTACGGCACCCCCGACGACCTCAAACGGCTGGTCTGTGCGGCCCACGCGCGGGGTTTGATGGTGCTGCTGGATGTGGTCTACAACCACTTCGGCCCTGACGGGAATTATCTGAACGCCTACGCACCCGGCTTCTTCAACCCCGACGTGGCCACACCCTGGGGCGCCGCCATCAACCTCGACGGCCCGGGCAGTCGCGTGGTGCGCGACTTTTTCATCCACAACGCGCTCTACTGGATTGAAGAATTCCATCTCGACGGCCTTCGCATCGACGCTGTGCATGCGATGCACGACACCGGATCGCCGCACTTCATTGACGAACTCGTCACTGCCGTGCGCGCGGGGCCGGGGCGCGAGCGCCATGTGCATCTGGTGCTGGAAAACGACCTCAACGACGCAGCGCGCCTGAGCCGGGACGAGACCGGTGCGCCACAGCTGGCCGACGCGCAATGGAACGACGACGTGCACCACGCTGTGCACGTGATGGCCACCGGAGAGACCGACGGCTACTACATCGACTACGCCGACGACCCGGTGCGGCTCTTCGGTCGTGCCCTGGCCGAAGGTTTTGCGTTCCAGGGCGATCCGTCGCCGTACCGAAACGGCGAGTTGCGCGGCACGCCTTCGGCGCACCTGTCACCGCTGGCTTTCGTCAACTCGCTGCAGACGCACGACCAGGTGGGCAACCGCGCGTTCGGCGAACGCATCGCCACGCTCGCAGCGGCCGCAGATCAAAGCGATGCGTTGCGCGCGCTGCTGGCGTGTGTGCTGCTGGCGCCCTCGCCTCCGATGCTGTTCATGGGCGAAGAGTGGGCGGCCAGCACACCGTTCCTGTACTTCTGCGACTACCAGGGTGAGCTTGCTCAGGCCGTGACCAACGGGCGACGCTCGGAGTTTGGCCGCTTCGCCCGCTTCAACGAACCGAGCGCCCGCGACGCCATTCCCGACCCGAACGCCGAGAGCACGTTTGCACAAAGCAAACTCGACTGGCAAGAGCGCGCGCGAACGCCTCACGCCGAATGGCTTGCGCTCTACACCGACCTGCTGCGGCGGCGGCAAGCGCAACTCGTGCCGTGGCTTGAGGGTTCAGGCAGTGGCGTCATGACGCAGGTGGCACCTGGCACGCTGCGCATCACCTGGCCGCTGGGCAAGGGTCATCGCTGGCACCTGCTGGCCCAGCTCGCCTCACATGAAAGCCCTGCGGGTCTGGAGACCGAACTGCCGGGTACCCCGGTGTACCGCAGCCACCCGGTCGCTGCGCGGCTGGCCCCCTGGTCCGTGCAATTCGCGATCGAGGCGCCATGACAAACTCCACCCCACGGCGAGAGGCGATCGTGCCGCGCGCCACCTACCGCGTGCAGTTGCACAGCGGCTTTCGCTTCACCGATGCGATGGCGCTCGTGCCCTACCTGGCCGATCTGGGCATCAGCCATCTCTACATCTCGCCACCGCTGCGGGCGCGCTCCGGCAGCCAGCACGGTTACGACGTGGTCGACCACGGCATGCTCAACCCCGAACTGGGCACCCGCGCCGAGTTTGATCAGCTGGTGGCCAGCCTGCACGCCCGCAACATGGGCCTGCTGGTCGACATCGTGCCCAACCACATGGGAGTGCTGGGCGGAGACAACGCCTGGTGGCTCGACGTGCTGGAGAACGGCGCCGCGTCGGCGTACGCCGACCACTTCGACATCGCATGGCGCAACGCCGATCCGGTGCTGAGCGACAAAGTGTTGCTGCCCGTGCTGGGTGACCAGTACGGCGCGGAGCTGGAAAAGGGCGACATTGGTCTGGCCTTCGAGGCCGCTGCCGGTTGTTTCACGTTGGCGTACCACGAACACCGGTTGCCGATCGACCCGAGCAGCTACGGAGCGCTGCTCAGGCTGGCGCAGCGCGCCTTGTTGCCGGGAGCGATGTCGGGGGTGCGGGTCAACCGGCTGTCCAGCCTCGCGACCCTGTTCGACCGGCTGCCCAAGCGCAACGAGACCGAAGCTTCAGCCCTCCAGCGCCGCCAGCTGGACACCGTGCGACTGAAGGATGCGCTGGCACAACATGTGCGGGAATTTCCTGCGCTGGTGAAGGCCATCGATCAGGTGGTCAGCGTGATGAACGGCCGACCAGGGGACCGCAGCAGCTTCGACGCGCTCGACTCACTCATCGACGCGCAGGCGTACCGGCTGGCTCACTGGCGGATCGCGGCCGACGAGATCAACTACCGACGCTTCTTCGACATCAACGAACTCGCTGCGCTGCGCATGGAGCGCCCCGAGGTGTTCGAGGCAACGCACCGCCTGCTGCTCGAACTGGCCGTCAGCGGTGCCATCGATGGCCTGCGGGTCGACCACCCCGACGGCATGGCCGACCCGGCCGGCTATTTCGAACGCCTGCAACTGCGCTTTGCCGAGATGGCGGGCCTGCCCGCGCCCACCGGGCGCCGCGGCGATGGCGCGCCCGATCTGCCGCTGTACGTGGTGATCGAAAAGATCGTGGCTCCGCACGAAGCGGTGCCCGACGACTGGGCGGTGCACGGCACCACCGGTTACCGCTTCGCCAACGTGATCAACGGGCTGATGATCGACGGCGCTGCCAAGACCCGGCTGGACCGGGTCTGGCGCTCGTTCGTCGGAGACGAAGCCGTGGACTTCGACACGCTGGCCTGGCATTGCCGCCACGTCGTGATGGATGGAGCGCTGGCCGGAGAGCTCACGGTGCTCAGCACATCGCTGTTGCGTCTGGCCCGCGAGGATCGCCGCACGCGCGACTTCACGCTCAATTCGCTGCGCCAGGCATTGGCCGAGGTGGTGGCGTCGTTCCCGGTCTACCGCACCTACATGCTGCACAAGCCGAGCGCGCAGGACCGCAAGTTCATCGACTGGGCGATCGGCCGCGCCCGCCGGCGCAGTCTTGCGGCGGCCCCCGGCGTGTTCGACTTTTTGCGCCGCGTGCTGATCGGCCGCCCCCTGACCGGTGCCCCAGTCGGTCTGGGCGTGCGCTACCGGGAATTTGCGCGCCGGCTGCAGCAGTACACGGCGCCGGTGGCAGCCAAAGGCATTGAAGACACGGCGTTGTACCGCCACCACCGGCTGGTGTCGGTGAACGACGTGGGGGGAGACCCCGATGCCTTCGGCATGTCGATCGATGCTTTCCATGCGGCCAGCCTGGACCGCTCGACCCGCTGGCCCGACACGATGCTGGCGAGCTCCACCCACGATGCCAAGCGCTCGGAAGATGTGCGCATGCGCATCGACGTCATCAGCGAGATGCCCGCCGCGTGGCGCTTGACCGTGCGGCGCTGGAGCCGGCTGAACCGCAGCCACAAACGCACCGTGGACGGAGAGCGCGCGCCGACGCGCAACGACGAGTACCTGCTCTACCAATTGCTGGTGGGCAGCCTGCCCGTGGGCGAACTCGACGATGCCGGGCTGGCCGAGTATGCGGGGCGGATCGAGCAGGCGATGCTCAAGTCGGCCCGCGAGTCCAAGGCGGTGACCAGCTGGATGAACCCCAACGTGGCCTACGAAGGCGCGCTGAGTTCGTTCGTGCACGCCTTGCTGGGGCGACGTGAGCGCAACCTGTTTCTCGACGACCTGCAGAGCAACGCGGCGGTGATCGGATGGCACGGCGCCCTCAATGGCCTGACGATGGCGGTGGTCAAGACGCTCTCGCCGGGCGTGCCGGACTTTTACCAAGGGCATGAAACGATCCAGCTGTCGCTGGTCGATCCCGACAACCGGCGCCCTGTCGACTTCAACCAGCGGCGCGACATGCTGACCGAGGCGCGGTCCATCGCGGCGAGGCCGGACCGCTCAGCAGCGCTGGGCGAGCTGCTGGCCCATGCGGGCGATGGCCGGGCCAAGTTCTGGGTGACCTGGCAGGCGCTGCAGCTTCGGCATGCCCGTGCCCACCTGCTGCGGCACGCGGCGTATGTGCCGCTGGAGGTTCGCGGCGAGCACAGCGCCGACGTGATCGCGTTCGCACGGCGGAACGGTCGGTCATGGGTGGTGGTGGTGGGCACTCGGCTGAGCGCTGGCTTCGGGCTGCCGGTGGGCACGGCGCCGATTGGCGACTGCTGGGGCGACACGGCGATCGTGTGGCCTGAAAACGCAATGCCGGACCCTGCGGACCTGTGGCTCACCGACGCGGTGAGCGGCCTTCGCCACGGAATGCAACGTGAGACGCTGCCGCTGGCCGAGGTGCTGCGAGAATTTCCGGTGGCGGCGCTCTTCAGCGCCGACGCTGGAAGCCATGACACCCAAGCCTGACGCCACCGATCTGCCGCTGATCGAAGCCTGCACCGAGGCAGCGCTGCAACTCCTGCAGGCCAACCTGACGCCCCACGGCATCCTGGCGGCCAGCCGCACGGAAGCGGCCGAGGCGCGCCGCTACACCCGCATCTTCGGGCGCGACGCGGCCATCTGCGTGATGGCCATGTGTGGCAGCGGCGTGGAGGCCCTGGAGGTGGGGGCGGTGGCCAGCCTGGATGCGCTGGTTGCACAGCAAGCGCCCAATGGCCAGATTCCCAAGTACGTCGACCCGCAAGGGCAGGATGCGGACTTCTGGTACCTCGGCTGCATTGATGCCACCCTGTGGTGGCTGATCGCGGTGGACCACGTGCGACGTGCCGGTCAGGTGAGCCCCGATCACTGGCAAGCTGGAGTCGATCGTGCCATCGCCTGGCTGCTCGCGCAGGAGCACCAGCGCTTCAGGCTGCTGCAGCAGAACGAGGCCAGCGACTGGGCCGACATCATGCCCAGGTCGGGCTACGTGCTGTACACCAACGCGCTGTGGTTCGAGGTCAAACGGCGCTACCGGTTGGCAGACGCCGAGGCCACGCACCACCACTTCAACCACCTCTTCGACCCCTTCCAGCGCGACCTGCCCGAGTACCACCGGGCGCGCTTGTTGCGCCATTACGCGCGCCGCGGCCGGCGCGATACGGGCATGTACCTCAGCTTCGTCAACCTCGCGGTGGCCGGCCACGAAGGGGATGTGTTCGGTAACCTCATGGCTGTGTTGAACGGTCTTGCCGACACCGCCAAAAGCCACCAGATCGTTCAGACCATTGACCGGGCGCACGCAGCCGAACCCTTCCCGGTGCGGGTGGTTCTGCATCCGCTGTCACGCCAGCACGAACTCTGGCGGCCGTACATGGCGCGGCACCAGCAGAACAGCGTGCACCAGTACCACAACGGCGGCATCTGGCCCTTCGTGGGCGGCTACTGGGTGATGGCGCTGGCGCGGCTCGGCATGCACGAGCAGGCGTGGTTGGCACTGACTCGACTCGCTCAGGCAAATGCAATGGACAACTGGCGATTCACCGAATGGTTTCACGGCCGCACGCTCAAGCCCATGGGCATGGCCGGGCAAAGCTGGAACGCGGCCACTTTTCTGCTCGCCCGTCGCGCGGCCGAGGGCCAGGCCTGATCAGCTGACTGTGTGCTCCTGCCCCGCGGAGCGGGTGCAGCTCACGATGGCTCGGTCGGCAAAGGCCCGGCCGGTGTCGCATCGCCTTGCTTCACCAGATCGTGCAAGCTCATGCCTGCAAGCGATCTGGCCGCTGCCTCCTGCAACTGCGTGACGAGACCGCCCACTGCGGTCGATGTCGGCACCGCCGAGGGTGACAAAAATCCATCTTCGTCGGCGGCACGCACAGCCTCCAGCACATCGACCAGCAGGATGCGGGCCGGGTCGCGCGCCGGCATGTAGAGGCATGGCTCGTCTGCTGTGGCGACAACCAGGCCCTTTCGCTCCAGTTCGTCCAGTACCACCATCAGCACATGGCTCGGAACCTTCAGGTGCTCGGTGAATGCCTGTTGTGAAGGTGCTGGCTCGCCTTGAGTGAAGCGCTCCGCAACCAGTTCCATGATCGCCATTGCCAGCAACTCGCGCATGCGGTTGCTCAGGCGCGGCTCGCCACCGCGCAGGTAAAGGTACTCCGGGTGCTGCACATAAAACGCCACGCTGGCGCCGAACAGCAACACCAGCCAGCTCAGGTACAGCCAGATCATGAACAGGATCAGGATCGCGAAGCTGGCGTAAATGGCCGCGTAGTTGTTCGAGCCGGCGATGAACACCGCAAACGCCCACCCGGCCGTTTGCCACGCGATACCACCCACAGCGCCACCCACCAGGGCCGGCCACAGCCGCACGCGCGTGTTGGGCATGAACAGGTAGATGAAGGTGAAGGCTGCCGAGATCAGCAAATACGGCACCAGCCGGCTCAGCGTCTGCAACAGCTGACTCATCACGTCGACAGCCATGAGGCCCTGTACCAGCTCGATGCTCATCACGGTGGCGGTGGCGCCCAGCGCGGCAAACACCAGAATCGGGCCGACCATCAGCACCGTGAGGTAACGCGTGAAACGTTCGCCAAGGGGCCGCGTGCGGGGCGCGTGCCAGATGTAGTTCAGGGACTCCTCGATCTTCTGGATGAGGGAGACCGATGTGTACAGCAGCAGCGCCAGGCCAACCGCTCCGAGCACGCCGACATTCATGTTCTCGATGAAACCGGTGATGCGCAGGGCAATTTCGCCGCCCTTCTCGCCCAGGGGTTCAAGCAGGTTGAGCAAGATCGGGCGGATCTGGTTCGTGACGCCGAAGGCCTTGAGCACCGAGAAGCTCAGCGCCAGCAGAGGCACGATGGACAGCAGCGTGGTGTAGACCAGGCCCATCGCGCGCAACGTGATCTGTCCAAAGGCCAGATCGCGGCCTAGGATCAGGACCGTGCGCACCAGCCGCAGCAGGCCGGTATCACGGGCAGGTGTCCAGACCAGTGTCTCGACACGGTCCTTAAGCGAGGTCAGGGGCATATGCGTTGTTTCGCCCGTTCGGTATGGGCATCACACCGTACCACGCCATTCGAATCATTTGCATCACACGTCCGGGATCGCGATCAACCACGCAAAGTTCCACATGGCCCGGTCCCATCGACCGGGCAACGTCTGCTGAACTCAGTTGCACGCATTGCGTTCTCTCCCGGCACACATGTCGCTGCGACTCTCCAACTTGAGACGCAGCCACGCTTCTTGATGGCTCGCCCACCGCTTTCCCCAAGCATCTGTTCAGGTGAACTGTGTCTGCGCCCAACCCCCAGGACTGCAACAACGTTTGCCGAGAACCCGGTGCTGGAGGCACAGCGGTCCTGCATGCGCTTGCCGCCGAAAAACCAATATCGATGCCCGCCGCATACCGGGATGCGGCATTCCAATGACTCAGATCCGTCTTCACTTGACCCTCGGTCACGATCGATTCAACTGCCGCTTCTGGCCGAGCGCAGCCACCCTGGCCCAACAGGATGCGCAGTGCAGTCCCAGCGGCCTGAAGTTGCGTCAACCCAAACACCCTTCGATCAAGCGTAGCGCGCGATCATTTTTTCCAGCGGCAGCGGCACGATCTTGCCGGCCATGCCGGCGCAGCCGAAGGCCTGAAAGCGGGCCTGGCAGATGTCTTTCGCGGCGATGGTGGCGTCCTTGAAGAACTTGCGTGGGTCGAACTCGCCGGGGTTCCTGGCCATGGTGCGGCGCATGGCGCCGGTCATGGCCAGGCGGATGTCGGTGTCGATGTTGACCTTGCGCACACCACTCTGGATGCCGCGCACGATCTCTTCCACCGGCACACCGTAGGTCTCCTGGATGTCACCGCCGTGCTCGCGAATGATGGCCAGCCATTCCTGCGGCACGCTGCTCGACCCGTCCATCATCACGCTGCTGAAGCCGCTGCGGATGGACTGCATGATGGCCTGGATCGGCTCCAAGTTGTTCACGTTGCGGGCACACCGTAGCGGTGTTCGGCGGCGTGGTCGAGCAGTTGGCGCAGGGCAAT
>JBBQKZ010000064.1:0-20143 GCA_038327405.1 Burkholderiales bacterium
CGCAGCGAAATAAAGGAGGAGGGGCCAAAGGCCCCGGGGGACATTCGCGGAGTCGGCCACCCCGTTCACGCAACAGGAGCCGCCGGAGAAGATCAGATCCTCCGAGTGCCCATAATGATTTCCGAAGCAAGCGAGCCAACACACATGCAACACCCGACAGGAAACCCGACATGAAGGCCGGCGCCAACGCTGCCGCCCTGAAGCGGCGCACAACACAAACCCTGCCCGAGGTCACGATCTCCGAAGACAGCGAGGTTCGCTTCCTGCACCTGGGAACCGAATGGATCCAGGGCTCCATGCTGCTGGACGCACCGTTCGACATCGAGCTCGACTACGTCCAGCGCATGATGGCCTGGCTGTTGTTTGTGGAGCCCGACTCGGTCAGCAAACGCCGCGCCTTGCAGCTCGGTCTGGGGTCCGCCGCGCTCACCAAGTTCTGCTTCAAGAAACTGCGCATGGACACCACCGCGATCGAGATCAATCCGCAGGTGGTCACCGTGTGCCGCAGCTGGTTCAAGCTGCCCGCCGATGGCGCCCGGCTGCGCGTGGTGCTCGCCGATGCGGGCGAAGAGATCCGCCGCGCCGACCACCTCGGTGCCTACGACGCACTGCAGGTGGACCTGTACGACCACGAGGCCGCAGCACCGGTGCTCGACAGCCCCGACTTCTACGCCGACTGCCGCAACGCCCTCGCCGACGACGGCTGCCTCACGGTCAACCTGTTCGGGCGCGACGCGAGCTATGAACGATCGCTGCAGAGCCTGTGCGCCGCCTTTGGTGATGACGCCGTGTGGGCATTCAAGCCCACACGCGAAGGCAACACCGTGGTACTGGCCCAGCGCACGGCCAACCGGCCCTCACGCATGCAGCTGCTGGCGCGGGCCGAGGAGGTGCAGGAGCGTTGGGGCCTGCCCGCCGTCAAGTGGATGAAGCTGTTCAAACCCGTGGCCTGAAACACGCCTGAAACGCCCATGAAACACCCGAACAAAACCCCTGGCGCCATCGATCCCATCGGTCCACTCGACTGGCGCACGCTGGTGCAGTGGTTGCTGGACGATGGTGTGATCAGCAGTGCCGAGGCCGATCGCACGGTGGCGCGTTGCGCCTCGGCGCACAGCGCGCAGCATCCGCTGCAGCGGCTGTCGGTGGTGGGCATGGCGCGCAAGGCCGACAGCCATGTGCTCGATGTGGAGATGCTCACCCAGTGGCTGGCCAGGCGCAGCGGGCTGGACTACATGCGCATCGACCCGCTCAAGGTCGATGTGGGCAAGGTGGCCGACGTGATGAGTGCGGCCTACGCCGAGCGCCACAAGGTGCTGCCGGTGCAGGTGAGCCCGACCGAGGTGGTGGTGGCCACCGCCGAGCCGTACATCCGGGACTGGGTGCCCGAGGTGGAGCGCCAGACGCGGCGCAACGTGCGCCTGGTGCTGGCCAGTCCGCAGGCCATCAACAGTTTCACGGCCGAGTTCTTTGCGCTGGCCAAGTCGGTGCGCGCGGCCAGCAAGAGCGGTGGCGGCAGTGGCGGTTTCGGCAGCTTCGAGCAACTGGTGGAGCTTGGTAAGGCCAACAAACAACTCGACGCCAACGACCAGGGTGTTGTGCAGGTGGTGGACTGGCTGTGGCAATACGCCTTTGACCAGCGCGCCAGCGACATCCACCTGGAGCCACGGCGCGAGCAGGGCGTGATCCGTTTCCGCATCGACGGTGTGCTCCACCCGGTCTACCAGATGCCCATCGGCGTGCTCACCGCCATGACGGCGCGCATCAAGCTGCTCGGGCGCATGGACGTGGTGGAGCGCCGCCGTCCGCAGGACGGCCGCATCAAGACGCTGCGCCCCGGCGTGGCGGGTGCGCGCGGCGAAGAGGTGGAGATGCGCCTGTCCACCTTGCCCACGGCGTTTGGCGAAAAGCTCGTCATGCGCATCTTCGATCCCGAGTCCACCGTGAAGGACCTCAGTGCACTCGGCTTTGCCGCGCACGACGCGCAGCGTTGGGAAGCGCTGACCAAACACCCGCACGGCATCGTGCTGGTGACCGGGCCCACCGGCTCGGGCAAGACGACCACGCTTTACGCCACGCTCAAGCGCCTGGCCACCGAAGAGGTCAACGTGAGCACGGTGGAAGACCCCATCGAGATGATCGAGCCGGCGTTCAACCAGACGCAGGTGCAGGCCCACCTCGACCTCGACTTTGCGCAGGGCCTGCGCGCCCTCATGCGGCAGGACCCGGACATCATCATGGTCGGTGAGGTGCGCGACCTCGCCACCGCCGAGATGGCGGTGCAGGCCGCGCTCACGGGTCATCTGGTGTTCACCACGCTGCACACCAACGACGCACCCTCGGCCATCATGCGGCTGATGGAGCTGGGCATACCGCCCTACCTCATCAACGCCACGGTGCTGGGCGTGCTCGCGCAGCGTCTGGTGCGCACGCTGTGCCCGGCCTGCAAGACGCAGCAGGACAAAACCACCGCCTCCACCTCGCGCGAGTCGCTGGCCGAGTTGGTCAAACCCTGGCAGATCAGCGGCAGCTACCGCCCTTACCAACCGGTGGGTTGTGTGGATTGCCGCATGACCGGTTTTCGCGGGCGCATGGGGCTGTACGAATTGCTCACGGTCACCGAATCGTTCAAGGACAAGGTGAGCCGCGAGCCGCGCCTGGACGTGTTGCGCAAGCAGGCCGTGGCCGACGGCATGCGCCCGCTGCGCCTGGCCGGCGCCATGCGCGTGGCCGAGGGGCTCACCACCATGGACGAGGTGCTGGCCTGCACGCCACCCGTGCAGTGAGAGCGGCCGCTGACCTCAGTCGTGGCCAAGGCCGTGCCTGAACTGCTCTGCAGAGTCGATCAGATCCCACAGCTCGTGCCCCAGCGTTTCTGCGTCAAGTTCGATGTCGACCACTCGCTGGTACACCGCCGCGTTCTCGGCCGGTTCAATGCCCAGGCGATCGCTGCCGGCCAGGCGCGTGTTGGCCAGCAGCATGGCTTCGCACAAGGCTGTGCGGGGCCCGCTGTGTCGAGGCAGGTCGCAGATGTGCGCCTGCATCACCAGCGTGGCGCCGTTGTCGTCCGGGCGCAGCACCACCCGGGTGTCGTTGACGCGCAGCACAGTGGGTCCACGTGGTGATCCGGCGAAACTACGCAGCAAGGTGTCGACGTGGTCGGTGTTGGGCACCGGGTTTTCGGGCGGCATGGGCATTCCCTCTGAAGCTGGTGCGATGCAGCCGGGCGCAAGGCGCGGGGCTGGTGTCTTCAAAGCTTAGGGAGGTGTCGGCAGCGGAGGTCGGTGGGCAAGGCTTCGTCAGCGCGAAGTCATGCGTGCGACAGGAAAGCCTGGGTGATCGGCGCGAGGCAGACCCTGGCTGGCGAGCGGCTGTGGTCCGGTACCGATAATCGCCCGATGCGTGTTGCCCCAGTCCCTCACCTCGCCACCGGATTGCTGCTCGCGGCAGCCGGCTCCATCGCGTTCAGTGGCAAGGCCATCATCGTCAAGCTGGCCTACCGCCATGGCGTGGACGCGGTCACGCTGATCATGTACCGCATGCTGTTTGCGCTGCCGCTGTTTCTGGCCCTGGCCTGGTGGGCCACCTACCGGCAAGGTGGAGGGAACAAGCCACCGCTCACGCGCAACGACTGGCTGGGCATCCTGGGCCTGGGGTTCACCGGTTATTACCTCGCCAGCTTTCTGGATTTCTGGGGGCTGCAGTACATCACCGCCAGCCTCGAGCGGCTCATCCTGTACCTCAACCCCACGCTGGTGCTGGTGCTGGGCTGGGTGCTCTATAAACGCCGCATCACGCGCCTGCAAGCCATCGCCATGGCCGTGAGTTACGGCGGCGTACTGGTGGTCTTTGGCCATGAGGCCGGCCTGCAGGGGCCCGACGCGCTGCTGGGTGCCGCGCTGGTGTTCGGCAGCGCCATCAGCTATGCCATCTACCTCGTTTACAGCGGCGAACTGGTGCAGCGCCTGGGTTCGTTGCGGCTGGTGGGGCTGGCCACCAGCGTGGCGTGTGTGTTGTGCCTGGTGCAGTTCGTGTTGTTGCGTCCCATGAGCGCGGCGCTGGTGGCGCCCGAGGTGATCTGGCTCTCGGTGCTCAACGCCACGTTGTGCACGTTTGCGCCGGTGCTCATGGTGATGATGGCCATCGAGCGCATCGGCTCGGGTCTGGCGGCGCAGACCGGCATGGTCGGCCCGATGTCGACCATCGTCATGGGCGTGGTGATTCTCGGTGAGCCGTTCAACGGCTGGATCGTGGTGGGCACGGTGCTCGTGCTTTCCGGTGTGTTTCTGGTGACGCGCTTCGGCCGCGCCAGCTGATCAATTTTTTACAGGAGACTTTCATGGATCTGGGTATCAAGGGCAAATGGGCGCTGGTGTGTGGTGCGAGCAAAGGTCTGGGGCTGGGCTGCGCGCAGGCGCTGGCCGCCGAGGGTGTTCATGTGGTTCTGGTGGCGCGCGGCGCGCGCGACCTCGAAGCCGCCGCCCAGGCGCTGCAGGCCGCCGCACCCGGCGTGACGGTGCTGGCGGTGGCGGCCGACATCACCACCCCCGATGGCCGTGCGGCTGCCCTGTCGGTGCCGGGTGGTCCTGGCACCGCCTTCGACATCGTGGTCAACAACGCGGGCGGTCCACCCCCGGGCGACTTCCGCGCCTGGGACCGCGACATCTGGATCAAGGCGATCGACGCCAACATGCTCACGCCCATCGAACTCATCAAGGCCACGGTGGACGGTATGGCGCAGCGAGGGTTCGGCCGCATCATCAACATCACCTCGGGGGCAGTGAAAGCACCGATCGACATTCTGGGGCTGTCCAACGGTGCGCGCAGTGGCCTGACAGGTTTTGTGGCCGGCGTGGCGCGCAGCCCGCTGGCCGCGCAAGGCGTGACGGTCAACAACCTGTTGCCCGGTGCCTTCGACACCGACCGCCTCAAGACCACGCTGGCCGGCGCCGCCGAAAAAACCGGCCAGTCGGTGGATGCGATCGCCGATGCCCGCCGCAAGGGCATCCCGGCCAAACGCTTCGGTACCTCGGAAGAGTTTGGCGCGATCTGCGCGTTTCTCTGCAGCGTGCAGGCCGGCTACATCACCGGCCAGAACGTGCTGGCCGATGGCGGGGCCTACCCCGGCACGTTCTGAAGAACCAAGGGCCCCCACGCTCCCCAGCTGCGCGAGGTCCGCTGCCCCCCGAGGGGGCTGGGCCTGCCTTGGGGCGGCCCGGCGGCTGGCCCGGTTCGCAGCCAGATTTGGGTTAGCGCCGCGACGACACCAGGATCCCGCCCACGATCAGCACAAAGCCGGCCAGGTGGTAGAGCTGAGGCGGCTCGCGCAGCAGTGTGGCCGACAGCAGCGCTGCGAAGAGCGGCGTGAGGTTCGAAAAGATACCGGCCATGGCCGGGCCCACGCGCGCCACGGCAGCGCCCCAGCTGCGGTAGGCCAGCAGCGACGGGCCGACCGCCACGAACACCAGGCCCGCCACCAGCGGCCAGCCCCACTGGATCGCGCTTTCACCCGCCGCCAATGCGGGCATGGTGAGCCATTCGCCAGCGGTGAACGCGCTCGACCAGACCAGGCCGAACACCACCTGGGCCAGCAGGAAGGCGGCCCAGTCGGCTTTGATCGCGGCTGGCTCGCTGGCCGGTGGGCGCGCCAGCAGCCAGCTGTACCAGGCCCAGGCCAGGGCCGCCAGCAGCACCAGCAGGTCGCCCGGCACCAGCTGCACCGACAGCAGGCCGCCCAGATCACCGCGTGCGATCACCACCGCCACCCCGCAGAGCGACATGAACGCACCCAGCGCCGCTCGCTGCGAGATGGGCACGCCGTAGAAGACGCGTCCCATGATCAGCATCCACACCGGGATGCTTGAGGCCACCAGCGTCACATTCAGCGGGGTGGAGGTCTTGAGTGCCATGTACTGCAGCGTGTTGTACATGCCCACACCCAGCAAACCCAGCAAGGCGAAGCGCCGCCAGTGGGGCCACAGCCCGCTGCCCGGGCGCAGCACCCAGCCCGCCAACGGCAGCAACATCAGCAGGGCCAACACCCAGCGCAAGAAGTTGAGCGTGACCGGTGGCACCACGCCCTGCATCAGGCGGCCCACCACAGCGTTGCCTGCCCACATGAGTGGCGGGATCAGCAGCAGGGCCAGGGTGGCGGGCGTGAGGCGGGACGTGGAAGGTGCAGACATCGGGTCGACTGTAGCAATGCAGACATGTCCGCCGTTTGTCTGAGGGTGAAGCGCTGTCGCTCAGGCGATCCGGCGCATTCGTGGCAGGATTCGAGGGCATTGTTTCAACAACGAGGAGACCTACCCATGAGCACACAAGAATCCCGCGCCGTGCGCATCCACGCAGCTGGCGGCCCCGAGCAACTGGTCATCGACACCGTGAGCGTGGGCGATCCTGGCCCGGGCCAGGTGCGCATCCGCCACCACGCCATCGGCCTGAACTACATCGACGTGTACCAACGCAGTGGCCTTTACCCGTTTCCCATGCCGCTGGCGCTGGGCATGGAAGGCGCGGGTGTGTTCGAGGCGGTGGGCGAGGGCGTGACGCACCTCAAGGCAGGCGACCGCGCGGCCTACGCAGCCAATCCGCCGGGCAGCTACTGCGACGTGCGCGTGATGCCGGCCATGAACGTGTGCCAGTTGCCCGACGCGATCGACTTCGAGACCGGCGCGGCCATGATGCTCAAGGGCCTGACCGCGCAGTACCTGCTCAAGCGCTGCCGCCCGGTGGAAGGTCTGGAGCAAGGCGACTTTGTGCTGTTCCACGCCGCGGCCGGTGGTGTGGGCCTGATCGCCTGCCAGTGGGCCAAGGCGCTGGGTCTGCAGCTCATCGGCACGGCGGGTTCGGACGACAAATGCAAGCTGGCCCTGGAACACGGCGCCAGCCACGCCATCAACTACCGCACCGAAGACTTTGCGGCGCGGGTGAAGGACATCACCAAAGGCCAGGGCGTGAAGGTCGTGTACGACTCGGTGGGCAAGGACACTTTCGAAAAATCGCTGGACTGCCTGCGCCCTTTCGGCCTGATGGCGAGCTTCGGCAATGCGTCCGGCCCGGTGGCGCCGTTCGCGCCCGGCATCCTCGGCCCCAAGGGTTCGCTGTACGTCACGCGCCAGACGCTGTTCTCGCACATCACCAGCCGCGAGCGCACGCAGGCCATGGCAGACGATTTGTTTGCGGTGGTGGAGGCCGGTCAAGTGAAGATCCGCATCGACCAGCGTTTTGCGCTGACTGATGTGCGCAAGGCACATGAGAGTCTTGAGGCTCGCTCCACCACGGGTTGCACCGTTTTGTTGCCCTGAGTCTTTTCGTGCCTGCGTTGTTGGTTGCCTTGGAACACGGGGTAACCGACTCCGCGAATGTCCTCCGGCGGCTGGTGCCGCCTCCTCCTTGACTTCGCTGCGTCGGTCACCCCATGCTCCATGGCAGCGTGCACCCGGGCGATCCCACACTCGAACTCATACTCGCCTCCGATCGGGGCGTGATGGCGCTCTGCGCAGCGAAGTCAAGGAGGAGGAGCCAAAGGCCCCGGGTGACATTCGCGGAGCAGAGTGCCGTCATGCCCCGATCCTGCGAGGTCGACGACAGCAACGCTCAGCGAGCAAAAACCTCAACTCAAGCAGGCTGTGCCTGCCGAGGCGCCACCTCAGCCAAAGCCCGCTCCAGATGCTGCAAGGTCGAAGGCACGTCGTGCCACTTGTCCAGCCCAAAGAGGCCGATGCGGAAAGTCTTGAACTCGGGGCCTTCGTCGCATTGCAGCGGCACACCCGCAGCCGTCTGCAAACCCACCGCCAGAAACTTCTTGCTCGACTGGATCTCCGGATCGGTGGTGTAACTCACCACCACTCCCGGCGCCTGGAAACCCGAGGCCGCCACGCTGGGAAAACCGTTGCGCTCCAGCAGCGCGCGCACCTGCGAACCCAGCGCAATCTGTTCCTGGCGCACACGCTCGACACCATAAGCCTCGGTCTCCACCATCGTCTCGCGCAGTCGCGTGAGCGCGTCGGTGGGCAGGGTCGTGTGGTAGGCGTGGCCACCGCCTTCGTAGGTTTCCATGATCTGCAACCACTTCTTCAGGTCCATGGCGAAGGTGGTGCTCTGCGTGGTGTCGATGGCGGCGCGTGCGCGTTCGCTCAGCATCACCATGGCGCAGCAGGGCGAGCTGCTCCAGCCCTTCTGTGGCGCCGAGATAAGGATGTCCACGCCGGTGGCCTTCATATCGACCCACATCGCGCCGGAGGCGATGCAGTCCAGCACGAACAAGCCGCCCACCTTGTGCACCGCATCGGCCACGGCCTTCAGGTAGCCGTCGGGCAGGATCATGCCGGCAGCAGTTTCCACATGGGGCGCAAACACCAGCGCGGGCTTCTCGCGCGCGATGGTGGACACCACTTCTTCAATGGGTGCAGGCGCCCACGCGGCCTGTGAACCTGCGCCGGTGCGCCGGGCCTTCATCACCGTGTGGCTGGCGGGGATGCTGCCCATCTCGAAGATCTGCGTCCAGCGGTAGCTGAACCAGCCGTTGCGAATGACGAGCACATGCTTGCCGTGGGCGAATTGCCGAGCCACCGACTCCATGCCGAAGGTGCCGCTGCCGGGCACCAGCACCGCCGAGTGCGCGCCATACACGCGCTTGAGCATGGCCGAGATGTCGGTCATCACGCCCTGGAAGCGTTTGGACATGTGGTTGAGCGCGCGGTCGGTGTAGACCACCGAAAACTCGAGCAGGCCGTCGGGGTCGATGTGGGGCAGCAGTCCGGGCATGTTGTTGTCTCCTGGGCGGGTCGCAGAACGGAGGGGCAGGGTAGCACAGCACCTGCGATTTCGCAGCCGCACTGCACAAGGCCCGGACGCCTTCAGAGTCGGCTGACGTCCGCCGATGGGGGCTCGCGAAGCCGGCTGGGCGCGAGCACGCCCGCGCTGTCCAGAATGGGGTAGGCGATCGAGCAGATGTGCGAATTGATGCGCTTCAAATCGCTGATCAGGTCCAGGTGCAGCGCGCTGGTGTCCATGCTCTGCTGGCTCATGCCGGAGAGGCGGTCGAGGTGGGTGGAGGCGTACTCACGCTCCATGTTGCGAAAGCGCACCTTCTCTTCCAGCAGGCGTTGGGCGTCGCGCACATTGCCGTTGAGGAACACGCTCATGCCCAGCCGCAGGTTGTCCAGCAGACGCGCGTGCAGTTCGGTGATCTCGGCCATGCCGGCTTCGGAAAAGTCACGTCCCTTGCGGATCTTCTTGTCTTCGATGTCGAGCAGCACACGCTCGACCGTGTCGCCGATCTGCTCCATGTTGATGGTGAAGCTGATGATGTCGGTCCAGCGCCGGCTCTCGGCCTCGCTGAGCTGCTGGCGCGAGATGTTGGTGAGGTAGTACTTGATGGACGAGTAGAGGCTGTCCACCGTGTCGTCGAGTTTGCGCAGGTCTTTGGCGAGCTGGAGGTCGTTGGTCTTGATCACCGTGACCACACCGCGCAGCATGGTTTCCACCACATCGGCCTGGTGCATGGCTTCGCGCGCAGCGCACGAAATGGCCAGTGAGGGCGTGGCCAGGGCCGACGGGTCGAGGTGGTTGGGCCGGTCCAGAGGACCCTTGTCGGCTTGCAGCGGCAGCAGTCGGTTGACCAGCGCGGCGATGGGCCGGGTGAGGCCAATGAACAGCGCGCCCACCATGAGGTTGAAGCTCAGGTGGAACAGCACGGTGAGCGTGGCAGGGTCCTGCACCAGTGGCTGCATGAAGAGCACCCAGGTGGGGATCAACCAGATGGCAATGGCCACGCCGAACACCTTGAAGAGCAGATTGCCCAGCGGCACCTGGCGCGTGCTCACGCCCGACCTGGCGGTAGTGATCACGGCCAGCAGGCCGCTGCCCAGGTTGGCGCCCAGCACAATGCCCAGCGCCACATCGAGTCCGACCACCTGCAGCGCCAGCGTAGAGGCCAGCAGCACCACCGCCAGGCTCGAATACGCCACCACGGCGAGCGCAGCACCCAACAGGATTTCAAGCAACAGGTCGCTCGTGAGCGACTCCAGCATCAGCTGCACCGCCGGGTTCTGGGTGAGCACGTTGGTGGAACTCGAAATCAGCCGCAGGGCCAGCAGCATCAGGCCCAGACCGATCAGCACGCGCCCGAAGTCGCCCGTCGAAGTGCCTTGTCGGGAGATGAACAGCGTGACGCCGAGGAAGATGAACAGCGGCGACAGCCACGACAGATCGAAGGAGAACACCACCGCCATCAGGCTGGTGCCGATATCGGCGCCCAGCATCACGGCCAGCGCCGCGGGCAGGGCAATCAGGCCACGGCCCACAAAAGACGCGGTGATGAGCGCAGTGGCCGTGCTGGACTGCACCAGCGCCGTAACGCCCAGGCCCGACAGCGCCGCAGTGAAGCGGTTGCCCATGCTGGCGGCCAGGATCTGGCGCAGGTTGCTGCCAAAGACACGCAGCACGCCGTTGCGCACCAGGTGCGTGCCCCACACGAGCAGGGCGATGGCCGCCAGAAGGTCCAACAGGTGTTTCATGGACAGAAGTTATACGCCCGGCTGGCGCATTGCACGGCCGGTGTGGCCGCCCGGGCCTCGCTGCTGCGTCACCGGCTGCGGCGCCAGCGCAGGATCTCGTCGAGGATCAGTGCAACCGCACCCACGGTGATCGCCGCGTCGGCGATGTTGAAGGCCGGAAAGTGACCGCCCGGAAACAGGCCGCCGAGCACGCCCCAGTGGAAGTCCAGCCAGTCCACCACGTAGCCGTAAAGCACGCGGTCGATCACATTGCCGATGGCGCCGCCCAGGATGCAGGCCAGCGCAAACGCAAACAGCTTCTCGCCCGGGTGCGTGCGCAGCATCCAGATGATGAACACCGAGGCCGCTACCCCCACCCCGGTGAAGAACCAGCGCTGCCAGCCTCCAGCCTCGGCGAGGAAAGAGAAGGCCGCGCCGGTGTTGTGCACCCGCACGATGTTGAAGAAGCCGGTGATGAAGGTGCTCTCACCGAGCTGGTAGTTGGCCAGAATCAGGACCTTGGTGACCTGATCGGCCGCCACGAGCAGGGCGGCCAGACCGAGCCAGGGCCAGATACCGCGCGTTGGGGCGTTGTCCATCAGGCCACCTTTCGGGTTTCACCCGCGCCGAACAGGTTGCTGACACAGCGACCACACAGCGTGGGGTGCGCGGGGTCGCTACCCACGTCATCGCGGTAGTGCCAGCAGCGCTCGCATTTGGCGGCGCTGGCGGGGATCACCTCCACCTTTGCATCGCCTTCGAGCAAGGCCACCTGCGAGACGATGAACACGAACTTGAGGTCGTCGCCGAGCGAGGCAAGCACCGCATGGTCGTCGGCCGGCACGGTGAGCTTGACCGTGGCCTGCAGCGACGAGCCCACGCCACCGGCGGTGCGCACCGTCTCGATCTCCTTGTTCACCGTCTCGCGCACCGCACGGATGCGCGTCCACTTCGCCAGCAGCGCCTCGTCCGCTGCGGGCAGCTTGGCAAAGGTCTCGAAAAAGATCGAGCCCTGGTTCTGCGCACCGGCCAGCACGGGCCAGGCCTCTTCGGCCGTGAAGCTGAGGAAAGGCGCCATCCAGCGCAGCATGGCGTGGGTGATCTGGTGCAGTGCGGTTTGCGCGCTGCGCCGCGCCAGGCTGCCGGGTGCGGTGGTGTAGAGGCGGTCTTTCAGCACGTCGAGGTAGAACGCGCCCAAGTCTTCCGAGCAATACACCTGCAGCTTGGCCACCACCGGGTGAAACTCGTAAACCGCGTAGTGCGCCAGAACCTCGGCCTGGAACTGCGCCGCGCGCGCCAGGGCGTAGCGGTCGATCTCCAGCATCTGATCCAGCGGCACGGCATCTTTCGCCGGGTCGAAATCGCTCACATTGGCCAGCAGGAAGCGCAGCGTGTTGCGGATACGGCGGTAGGCGTCGACCACGCGGGCGAGGATCTTGTCGTCGATGTTGAGGTCGCCCGAGTAGTCGGTGCTGGCCACCCACAGGCGCACGATCTCCGCGCCCAGTTTGCTCGTCACGGTCTGCGGGTCGACCGTGTTGCCCAGGCTCTTGCTCATCTTGCGGCCCTGGCCGTCGGTGGCGAAGCCGTGGGTCAGCAGGCCTTTGTAGGGCGCGCGGTCATAGAGCGCGCAGCCCAGCAGCAGCGAGCTGTGGAACCAGCCGCGGTGCTGGTCGTGGCCTTCGAGGTAGAGGTCGGCTTCAGGGCCTTCCGTGTGAAACGCGCCGTTGGGATAGGCGTCGGCGTGGCTGCCGCGCAGCACGTGCCAGAAGGTGGAGCCGGAGTCGAACCACACTTCGAGGATGTCGGTGCTCTTGGTGTAGTGCGGTGCGTCGGTGGCGCCCAAAATTTCCTCTGCGGTGACGCGGCTCCAGGCCTCGATGCCGCCTTTCTCGACGATGTCGGCCGCCTGATCGAGGATCTCCATGGTGCGCGGGTGCAGTTCACCGCTGTCCTTGTGCAGGAAGAAGGGCACTGGCACACCCCAGCTGCGCTGGCGGCTGATGCACCAGTCGGGCCGGTTGGCGATCATGTCGCGCAGGCGGGTGCGGCCGTTCTCGGGATAGAAGCGGGTCGCGTCGATGGCCTCGAGTGCGAGCTGGCGCAGCGTCTTGGGCGCCTTGTCTTTCGTGAACACGCCCACGCCTTCGTCCATGCGCACGAACCACTGCGCCGCGGCGCGGTAAATCACCGGCGTCTTGTGGCGCCAGCAGTGAGGGTAGCTGTGGGTGATGGTTTGCGTGGCCATGAGGCGCCCGGCATTCTTCAGCGCCTCCAGGATCACCGGCACGGCTTTCCAGATGTGCAGGCCACCGAAGAGCGCGAGGTCGGCGGCGTAAGCGCCGTTGCCTTGCACCGGGTTGAGGATGTCGTCGACCGACATGCCGTGTGCCACGCAGGAGTTGAAGTCGTCCACGCCGTAGGCGGGCGAGGAGTGCACGATGCCGGTGCCGTCGGCGTCGCTCACGTACTCGGCCAGGTACATGGGCGACAGGCGTTTGTAGCCAGCGTCCACGTCGAACAGCGGGTGGCGGAAGTTCAGGCCGCCCAGGGCCTTGCCCGGCGCGGTGGCGATCACGGTGCCGGTGAGGCCGAAGCGTTCCAGGCATTTCTCGACCAGCGTCTCGGCCAGCACCAGGCAGCCCATGGGCGTTTCCACCAGGGCGTAGGTGAACTCGGGGTGGGCGTTGAGCGCCTGGTTGGCGGGGATGGTCCAGGCGGTGGTGGTCCAGATCACAGCGAACACCGGCTTCAAACCATCCGTTCGGGCTGAGCCTGTCGAAGCCCCTCCAGCGGTGTTGGTGAGCCCTTCGACAAGCTCAGGGCGAACGGAGGGGGTGGCGAACGCGGCGTAAACCTTCGCAGCATCGTCCGCCTCGAACGCCACATCCAGCGTCTCGCTCTTCTTGTCGGCGTACTCGATCTCGAACTCGGCCAGCGAGGAGCCGCAGTCGAAGCACCAGTACACGGGCTTGAGGCCCCGGTAGACAAAACCGCGCTCGATCACGCGTTTGAAGGCGCGGATTTCCCCCGCCTCGTTGGC
Organism: Burkholderiales bacterium; assembly: GCA_038327405.1. Classification (GTDB taxonomy): domain Bacteria; phylum Pseudomonadota; class Gammaproteobacteria; order Burkholderiales; family Burkholderiaceae_C; genus Hydrogenophaga. Next base: position 13,546 of record JBBQKZ010000064.1, read on the forward strand.
CGGGTCCATGGTGCGGTAGGGGCGCTCCCAATCGCCCAGCACACCCAGGCGCTTGAAGTCCTCGCGCTGCTGGCCGATCTGCTCGGTGGCGAACGCGCGGCTCTTGGCCTGCATGTCGTCGCGGCCGAGGTTGCGGCCGTGCAGTTTTTCGATGGCGTTTTCGATCGGCAGGCCGTGGCAGTCCCAGCCGGGGATGTACTGCGCGTCAAAGCCCGAGAGTTGGCGGCTCTTGACGATCATGTCCTTGAGCACCTTGTTGAGCGCATGGCCGATGTGCAGCTTGCCGTTGGCGTACGGTGGGCCGTCGTGCAGCACGAACAAGGGCGAGCCGGCGCGGGCGTCGTGCAGGCGTTTGTACAGGCCGCCTTCGTTCCAGCTGTCGACCCAGCCCGGCTCGCGCTTGGGCAAATCCCCTCGCATGGGGAACGGGGTGTCGGGCAGGTTCAGGGTGCTGCGGTAGTCGGCGGCAGCGGGGGTGGTTTCAGACATGGCGGAGGTTCCGTGGTGGCTTCGTCTAGCTCAGCCCGAACGGGGGAGTGAGAAAAGACAGAAGGAGACACCGTTCGCCCTGAGCCTGTCGAAGGGCAGCGACCGGATAGACGCGAGGTCTAAATTCGGTCGCGCGTGGTCTGGCGGTGGGTTTGGGTGTGCAGCGAGGCGAAGAAGGCGCGTGCGTCGTCGCAGTCGCGTGCGATGCCCTGGGTCAGGGCGTCCAGACTGTCGTATTTCAGCTCGTCATGCAGTTTGTGCAGCAGTTCCACGCGGGCGATTTTACCGTAGGCCTCCCCGCTGGGCAGGCTCTCGGCCAGAGCCAGTGGCCAGTCAAGGCAATGCGTTTCGAGCAGCACGCGCCCGCCGTTCACGTCATCGGGGTCCAGCGAAGGACGCACGCCGAGGTTGGCCACGCCGGGCAGGGGCGCAGAATCGGCGTGTGGGCCGAGGCCGTGCACCAGCACCGCGAAGATGCCGCTGGCCGCAGGCTTCCAATGGGAAAAGCGCAGGTTGAGGGTGCGAAAGCCGTCGCCCCGGCCCGGGCTGCTCTCGGCCAGCTGGCGGCCGAGCTTGCGCCCGTGCACCACATGGCCGCTGATGCTGTAGGGCCGGCCCAGCAACGCAGCCACGTCGTCCATGCGGCCATCGGCGAGGGCCTGTCGCACGGCCGAGCTGGAGACGCGCAGGCCGTGCACTTCGTAACTCTGCATGCGCGCCACGTCAAAGCCCAGGCGGTTGCCGGCGGCGTCCAGCATGGCGTAGTCGCCTGCGCGTTTGGCGCCAAAGCGGAAGTCGTCACCCACCAGCACGTATTTCACGCCCAGCGAGCCAACCAGGATGTCTTCAATGAAGGCCTGCGGCGTTTGCGCTGCCAGCTGTGCGTTGAAAGGCAGCACCACGCACTCGTCCACCCCGCAGCGCTCCAACTCCTGCAGCTTGTCGCGCAGGGTGGCGATGCGCGCGGGCGCGAGGTCGGGCTGGTGGTGCAAGGCGGCAAAGTAGTCGCGCGGGTGCGGCTCGAAAGTCATCACGCAGCTGGGCACGCCGCGGTGCCTGGCTTCGTTGTTGAGCAGCGCCAGCATGGCCTGGTGGCCGCGGTGCACGCCGTCAAAGTTGCCGATGGTGAGCGCGCAGCCACCGTTGGCCGCCTGGGGGTTGATGGGGAGACGGCCACGCAAGCCGCGAAAGATTTTCATGCCGGGTCGGTGGAATGTGGTGGCCGTTGCTGGGCTGGCTGCGGTGGGGAATGTGCTGGCGCCACGGGCTGCGTCATCAAAGCGCGCTATATTGACACACGACGATACACGCCCGCATGCCTTGCCTGCCGGCAATGTGGGGCCTGCCCAGGCCTGTTTTCCGGTGATGCCCATGCACAAAGGAGTCCGTCTTGAAGGTCTTGAAGCTCTCAGCCCAGGGGCTGCCACAGTCGTGGATCAGCCTCGAAGAAGCCGTGCTGCACTACGCGGCGGATGAGGTGCGCTGGGAGATGGGGGCCGAGATCGCGGTGTTCCATGGCGGACACAACGCGGTCACCGGGCGTCAGTCCGTCATCAACGTCAACTCCATCATCGGCACCCAGGGCGTGCCGCGTATCAATCCCTTTGATCTGCGGCCCACGCTGACCAACAGCAAGCTGTTTGCGCGCGACCGCAATGTGTGCGCCTACTGCGGCGAGCATTTTCACGAAGAAGAGTTGACCCGCGAGCACATCGTGCCGCTGGGTCAAAACGGGCGCGATCTGTGGATGAACGTGGTCACCGCCTGCCGCTCGTGCAACCACCGCAAGGGCAACCGCACGCCCGAGCAGGCCCACATGGGGCTGCTCTACGCGCCCTATGTGCCCAGCCTGTGGGAAGACTTCATCCTGCGCAACCGCCGCATCCTGGCGGACCAGATGGAGTTTTTGATGTCGCACCTGCCCAAGACCTCACGCTTGCACGCCTGAGGTCAGTCGCGGCCTCAATAGGTGAGTTCGAAGACCACCACGCGGTTTTCTGCCGCTGGCCAGGTCCGTCCGACGATCTTCTCGCCGTTGAACTCCGCCGGGATGACCCGTACGCCGTCTTCCATCACCTTGATCTTTGAACTCGACACACCGGCGCCGGTGGGTGGCACGCCGGGCAAGGCCTTGCCGTCGAACGCCATCTTGTCGCGCTGGGCATCAAAGTAGCCGCGCGGGCGGGTGAAGGTGACGGTGGATTTGGCGTCCTTGTCGGCGGCAGCGATGCGCTCGGCGCGCAGGTGGATCAATTCGCTGCTGCGCGGGAAGGGGCTGCGGTAGATGTGCGTGGTGGCGTAGCCGGGCGCGCTGATCACGAACTCGTGGGGCACACCCGCTTGCGCGGTGAACGGGCCCCAGAGCCCATCAGTTCCCACGGTTTTGCTGTGCACCGCGGCGCCCTTGCGCTCGCCGGTGACGGGGTCGGTGGCGTAGACCATCAACTGTGCACCCGGCAGCGGCAGGTTGTTGGCGTAACTGCCGGTGGCGGGGTCGGTGGGTACGAGGCCCAGGCCGGTGATCTTGCCGTTGAGCACCACTGGCGACTGCTGAGTTGGCACCAGTGTTGTCGGCGCCTTGCCGGTGATGAAGCGGTAAGTGGTGTCGAACGCGGCGGGCGAGAACGAAGTTTCGCGGTGGTCCACGCGCGGCAGCACGGCGTTGGTCGCGCCTTTGAGCGCCGGGCCTTCAAAGGTGACGTTCGTGGGCGTGCCCTTGGCGCCGATCCACAAGCCGTCGGGTTGAGCGAACTTGTCGTTGTTGTCGGAGCGGATGGTCATCCATTTCACCGGCCCGGTCACCTCGTCGCCGGCGGCGTTCTTGGGGGCGTTCAGCGCGGTGAGGAAGGGCCCGGTGCCCGAGAACTCGTTGGCTTCACGAAAGCCCTTGGTGGCCCAAACGCCGTGGTTGGGTGTGCCGCCCAGCACCGCGTGGCTCACGGTCTTGTCGCCACCGCCGTTCTGGATGTAGTTGCGCACGGCGTTGCCTCCGCGCGAGTTGGCCACCAGCACCACCTGCTTCGCGCCCGTGGCTTTGAGCACCTTGTCCACCTCGGACTTGAGGTAGGCCATGTGCTCAGTGGTGGACGTGCGGCCTGGCTGGGCCTTGCTGTCATCGTCGCGCGCAAGCGGGTAGGGCAGGTCGATGGCGTGCAGGCGTTCACGCGGCCAGCCGTTGGACTCGAACCGCCACACCGTGCTCTGCCAGATGGAGGCCGAGTCGCCGTTGCCGTGCACAAACACGATGGGGGGCTGGCTGGCGCCTTGCGGTCCGGTCGCGCAGGCGCCGAGCAGCAAGCTGCTGGCGACCAGGGTGAAGAGAGTGCGGCGGGTGGTCATGTGTGTCTCCGTATCGTTTTTTGGTGGGCTAAAACAACGCGGCCCGCTGAGTGCGGGCCGCGGGGGCTGAAGCCGGATCAGGCGAACACGCCGGCCGTGTCCTGCATGCGGCTGGACACCTCGCCCAAGTGGTGCAAGGTGTCGCCAAAGGACATTTCCATCTGGGTGAGCTTCTTGAAGTAGTGGCTCACGATGTACTCGTCGGTCACGCCGATGCCGCCGTGCAGCTGCACCGACTGCTGGCCCACATAGCGCATGGACGTACCCAACTGCACCTTGGCGCGCGCCATGGCGGCGCGGCGCTCGGGCGCCGGTGCGTTGAGCTTGAGGCTGGCGTAGTAGCTCATGGAGCGTGCCAGTTCCAGCTGCATCTTCATGTCGGCGACACGGTGGCGCAGCGCCTGGAAGCTGGCGATCGCCACGCCGAACTGCTTGCGCGTGTTCATGTACTCGACCGTGATGGCCACGGTCTTGTCCATCACGCCCACGGCTTCAGCGCAGGTGGCGGCGATGCCGATGTCCACGCCGTGTTCCAGAGCAGTCAGTCCGTCGGTGGTGATCAGTTGGGCCGGTGTGTCTTTCAGCATCAGATCACCGGCGCGGCCGCCGTCCTGCGTGTGGTGGCCGCGGGTGCTCACGCCCGAGGCGGTGCGCTCCACCAGGAACAGGGCGAGCTTGCCGGCGGCCATGGCGGGCACCACAAAGGCATCGGCCATGTCGGCGGCTGGCACCAGGTTTTTGGTGCCGGACAGCGTCCAGCCGCTGCCGGCCTGCGCGGCGGCGGTGGTGCACACGTCGAGCTTGTAGCGTGCCTTGCGCTCCTGGTGCGCGAGCACCACCAGCGCTTCGCCCGAGGCGATGCGGGGCAGCCACGCGGCCTTGAGCTCGGCCGGCGCGTAGCCGCCGAGCAAGCCCGAGGTGATCAGGGTCTGCGCCAGCGGCTCCAGCACGATCCCGCTGCCCAGCGCTTCCATGGCCACCATGCCCTCGATGGGGCCCATGCCCATGCCACCGTCGTCCTCGCTCACGTAGAGCCCGGCCAGGCCGAGCTCGGCGAGTTCGTTGTAGGCCGCGCGGTCAAAGCCGCCTGAGGCCACGATGGCGGTGTGGCGGTCGAAGGTGTAGGCCTTCTCCACCCACTTTTGAACGGCTTCGCGCAATGCGCTTTGATCATCGGAAAAATCGAAGTCCATCTTTTAATCTCCTCAGCCGAGCACGGTTTGCGCGACGATGTTGCGTTGCACTTCGTTGCTGCCACCGTAGATGGTGGTCTTGCGCATGTTGAAGTAGGTCGATGCGAGCGGTGCGTTGGCGTTGACGCCGCCGGGGAAGTCGCCTTGCCAGCCGGCTTCCATGGCTTCCTCGATGAAGGGCAGGCTGTAAGGGCCAGCCGCGAGCATCATGAGTTCGCTGTAGCGTTGCTGGATCTCGCTGCCCTTGATCTTGAGCAAGCCCGCAATGTCGAGGGAGTTCTTGCCCGACTTCTCGGCCGAGAGCACGCGCAGCACCATCATCTCCAGTGCCACCACGTCCACTTCCAGCAAGGCGATCTGATCGCGGAAACGCAGGTCGTCCCACACGCCTTCGGCCTTGGCAATGCGCTTGAGGCGCTCCAGCTCGCGCTTGGCGCGGTTCACGTCGGCGATGTTGGTGCGCTCGTGACTGAGCAAGTGTTTGGCGTAGGTCCAGCCCTTGTTCTCCTCGCCGATCAGGTTCTCTGCCGGCACTTCGACGTTGTCGAACCAGACCTCGTTGACCTCGCACTCGCCGTCGAGCAGCTTGATCGGTCGCACCGAGACGCCGGGCGATTTCATGTCGATCAGCAGGAAGGAAATGCCGGTCTGCGGTTTGCCTTCGTTGCTGGTGCGCACCAGGCAGAAGATCCACTCGCCGTACTGGCCCAGCGTCGTCCAGGTCTTTTGGCCATTGACGATGTACTTGTCGCCCTGGCGCTCGGCACGGCATTTCACCGAAGCGAGGTCCGAGCCCGAGCCTGGTTCGCTGTAGCCCTGGCTCCACCACACATCGCCACTGGCGATACCGGGCAAAAAGCGATCTTGCTGCGCCTTGTTGCCAAACGCCATGATCACGGGCGCCACCATCACCGGGCCGAAGGGGATGATCCGCGGCGCGCCGGCCAATGCGGTTTCTTCCTCGAACAGGTGTTTCTGGATCGAGTTCCAGCTGGGGCCGCCGAATTGCTTGGGCCAGTCGTAACCCAGCCAGCCCTTCTTGCCCAGGATCTTGGCCCAGCGCTGCATGTCGTCGCGCGTGAGCCGCAGGGCGTTGTGGACCTTGTCCGAGATTTCCTTGGGCAGGTTGTCGCGAACCCAGGCGCGAACCTCTTCGCGGAACTGCTGTTCTTCGGGGGTAAATGCCAAATCCATGAGCGTCTCCATTGGTCCAGGGCGAGTCGGTGCGCGATGACTGTCGGTTCGGTCAGGGCAACCGACTCTCAATTATCGGCACGATCGTGCTTTTATGGCTGTCGGAGTGGCGACACGCCCAGTTGTTCGCACAGATTCTGAAGGGTCTGGCGCAGCTGCGCCACCTCCTGTTCGAGGGCTTCGACCCGTTGCAGCACTGTTTCGCCGGCTTCGCCCGGGACAGCGCCGGCGACGCCCGGGGCTGGCGTGGCGCTGGCCAACGGGCCGCAAAGCAGATGCGCCCAGCGCTGCTCGCGGGCGCCGGGCGCGCGCGCTAGCCTCGCCACCAGCGGACCGCCTTTTTCCGCGGAACGCAGCTCCAGTTCTTCCAGGAACGCGTCAAC
>JBBQKZ010000065.1:0-19843 GCA_038327405.1 Burkholderiales bacterium
TCGCCTGACAGGGAATAGGTGTTCGCAGCCGACAGGCCCACGGCATCGGAACCCACGCTCCAATGCATGTCCCAGACCGATGGAGCTGGCAGGCCTGCAGGACCCTGTGCTCCGGTCGCACCTGTCGCACCTGTCGCACCCGTCGCACCCGTCGCTCCTGGCGGACCTGAAGGACCCGTCGCGCCCCCAGGTCCGGCGGGGCCGGTCGCGCCAACAGCGCCGGCAGCACCCGCTGACCCAGCCGGACCGGGTTCGCCCGCGGGCCCCCGCAGCGCCACCCCGGTGGCTGGCCACGCACCTGCTGCCTTGGGACCGTACAGCGTGGCTGTGGCGGTGTCCACGTACATGTCACCGTCGCGCCCCACCGTCGTCGAAGGTGCGCCAGTCCCGCTGTAAAAGGCTTGTGGATCTGTGCGTTCAGTGGTGACTGTTACAGGATTGGTATCGCCACCTCCGCAAGCACACAAAGCAGCCAGCAACGAGACAGCAAGGACGGGGCGGGCAAAGCGCCAGCAAGGTGGGGAGGGATTGAAGGGATGCATGTGCAGCATGGTGTTTGGGAGGTGGGGCGCGGTGTGCCCATGGCGTCAACCGGTTCAACACCGCAGTGTCGGCAAGGGGCGCGGCGCATGCTACCGGTCGGAACATCGGTCCGGCAATACCGCATCGGGGCTATCCAGGTCCACGGCATGCTCCAATTCACGCCCAGCTTTCCACGAGTTTTTTCATGCACACACCTTGGCCTCACCACACGCCCATCACGATCACCACGCGCGGTGGCTTCGCTGAAAACGTTCACCACGGGTCGTTGGCCGTGGTCGATGTGCATGGCAGACTGATTGCCAGCGTGGGCGATGTCGACACGCCGGTCTTCACACGATCGTCCCTGAAGCCATTCCAGGCCATGCCGCTGATTGCGCGAGCGGCCGACCGCTACGACCTGAGCGACGCCGACGTGGCCCTGCTGTGCGCCAGCCACAGCGGTGAGCCCATGCACGTGGATCGGGCCGCAGCGTTGCTGGCAAAGATCGGCGCGGGCGAATCCAGTCTGGCCTGCGGCAGCCATGTGCCCTTTTTCTTCAGCACCAACGGCATCACCCCCGAGCCCGGCACCCGCTTCAACCGCCTGCACCACAACTGCTCCGGCAAGCACACCGGCATGCTGCTGCTGGCCCATGCGTTGGGCGCGTCGGAAACTGGATACCTCGACACCAGCCACGCCGTGCAATGCGAAATCGCCCAAAGCGTGAGTCACTTTTCCGGCGTGCCGGTGGAGCAACTGGTGCGCGGCACCGACGGCTGCAGCGCACCGAACTACGCACTGCCGCTGCATTCACTGGCCCATGCTTTCGCCCGCCTGACGCTGGACGAGCCCGATGCGACTTACGGCAACGCGCCCCGGCGCATCGCGCGCGCCATGAGCCGGCACCCCGAGCTGGTCAGCGGCCAGGGCCGAAACGACCTCGCGCTGATGCGCGCCGGGCGCGGCGACTGGGTGAGCAAGGTGGGGGCCGACGGCGTGCAGGCACTGGCCAGTTTCAGCCGCGGCATCGGCATCGCGGCCAAGGTGAGCGATGGGCAACTGGCGCCGCTGATGGTGGCTTTTGTGTCGGCGCTGGAGCAGTTGGGCTGGCTCGATGCCGAAAGCCGGGCCGCGCTGGCCAGTCTGATCCCGCCACCCCTGAAGAACGCTGCAGGCATCGAGGTCGGCGAGATGCGCGCCGTGCTGGAACTGAATCTGCCTTAAGCGCGGTATTTGCTGGTGATGGGGTAGCGCCAGTCCTTGCCGAAGCTGCGATGGGTCACGCGGATGCCCACCGGGGCCTGGCGGCGTTTGTACTCGTTGATGCGGATCAGGCGCACGACCTTGTCCACATCGGCACGATCAAACCCGGCCGCCACGATGCTTTCAGGGCTCTGGTCGTTTTCCATGTAGCGCTCGATGATGGCATCGAGCACCTCGTAGGGCGGCAGGCTGTCCTGGTCTGTCTGGTCGGGGCGCAACTCGGCGCTGGGCGGGCGCACGATGATGCGCTCGGGGATGGGGTTGGCGCCCGTGCCATACGGGTCGTGCGCATTGCGCCAGCGGGCCAGCTTGAACACCATGGTCTTGGCCACGTCCTTGATCACAGCAAAGCCACCCGCCATGTCGCCGTACAGCGTGCAGTAGCCGGTGGCCATTTCACTCTTGTTGCCGGTCGTCAGCACGATGCTGCCGAACTTGTTGGACAGTGCCATGAGCAACGTGCCGCGGATGCGCGCCTGCAGGTTCTCTTCGGTCGTGTCTTCGGGCAGGCCGGCGAATTCGGTGGACAGGCTGGCCTTGAAGGCCTCGAATTGCGGCGCGATGCCGATCTCGTCGTAGCGCACGCCCAGGCGCGCGGCCATGTCGCGCGCGTCGATCCACGAAATGTCGGCCGTGTAGGGTGACGGCATCATCACCGTGCGCACGCGGTCCTTGCCCAGCGCATCCACCGCAATCGCCAGCACCAGCGCCGAGTCGATGCCGCCCGACAGGCCCAGGATCGCACCGGGGAAACCGTTCTTGCCCAGGTAATCGCGCACACCCAGCACCAACGCGTGCCACAGGTCGGCCTCAGCGCTGTGAGCGCGGTCGGTCTCGGCGGTGATCTGCCAGCCCGCACCTTGGCGCGTGAAAGCTGCGTCGAACAACGTCTCTTCAAAACTCACCGCGCGCCCTGCGAGCGCTCCGTCTGCCGCCAGCACGAAGCTGCGGCCCTCGAACACGATCTCGTCCTGCCCGCCAACGAGGTGTGCGTAGACCAGCGGCAAGCCGGTGGCTTGACAACGCACGCGCATGGCGGCTTCTCGGTCGCCGCCCTTGCCGGTGTGGAACGGTGAGGCGTTGATGACCGCCAGCACATCGGCACCGGCCGCCTTGGCATCGGCCGCTGGCGCGTCAAACCAGGCGTCTTCGCAGATCAGCAGTCCCACGCGCACGCTTTGCCCGTCGCTGCCGGTCACGGCGAACACACACGTCTCATGCCCAGGCACAAAGTAACGGCGCTCGTCGAACACCTGGTAGTTGGGCAGCTCGCGTTTGGCGTAAGTGTGAATCACAGCACCGGCGTGCAACACGCTGGCGGCGTTGTGCAGATGGGCCACCGACACGCTGCGTTCGCGCCGCTGTCCACCGACCAGCCCTGGACGGGCCGGATGTCCCACCACGATGTGCAGGCCTTTGAGGTGGGCCGTGCCGGCCGCCACGGTTTTGAGGGCATCATCACAGGCATCGATGAACGCGGGCCGCAGGTACAGGTCCTCGGCGGCGTAGCCGCTCAAGGCCAGTTCGGGGGTCAGCAGCAGGTTCACACCGCGTGCATGGGCGGCTTCTGCGGCATCGATCATCTTCCGGGCGTTGCCCGCCATGTCGCCCACCACGAAGTTGAGCTGGGCCACGCAAATGGAAAGAGTCATGGGGTCTGAAAACGTTGCGGAATGGGCCTTGGGCTCGCTGTGTATCGGAGCTGCAGGTGGGTGAAATCGATTATGTCACCCGGGTCTTTTCGTCTCCCTCGCAGATCGAAGAGTCCGCATGGAACGCACTGCTGGCGCAGGAGTCAGACCCAAGCCCGTTCATGCGCCACGAATACCTGGTGGCCATGCACGAGAGCGGCAGCGCGCGACCCCGCGCGGGCTGGCAAGCGCAGTTCGTGACGCTGTGGCGCGGCGACGAGCTGCAGGCCGCCTGCCCCATGTACCTCAAGAACAACTCATACGGCGAGTACGTGTTCGACTGGGCCTGGGCCAACGCCTACGCGCAGCACGGTCTGGACTACTACCCCAAGGCGCTGGTGGCCGTGCCGTTCACGCCCGTGCCGGGGGCGCGGTTGCTCGCGCGAGATGCAGTGGCTCGAACCGCTTTGGTCACCGCCTTGATCCAACAAGTGCGCGATGAAGACCTGTCGTCCGTCCACCTCCTTTTCGCGCAGCCCAAGGACGTACAAGCTTGCGAGGCCGCCGGCATGATGCTGCGCCACACCGTGCAGTTCCATTGGAAGAACGAAGCGCTCTCCACAGAAGGCATGCCGTCATCATTCACCAGCTTCGACCACTTTCTGGCCAGCCTGCAGCAGGAAAAACGCAAGAAGATCCGCCAGGAACGGCGCAAGGTCGCCGAGGCCGGTGTCACGTTTCGCTGGTCGCGCGGGGCCGACATTGCCGACGCGGACTGGGACTTCTTCTACCGCTGCTACGAGCGCACCTACCTCGAACACGGCAACGCGCCCTACCTCAACCGCGACTTCTTCCGCCGCATGGCGCAGACCATGCCGCAGCACTGGCTGCTCTTCGTGGCCGAACGCGACGGCCAGGCGATAGCCTGCAGCCTGATCGGCATCGACGAGGTGGCCCGCGTGGCCTACGGGCGCTACTGGGGTGCGTTGGAGCGCGTGGACTGTCTGCACTTCGAGGCCTGTTACTACGCACCGCTGGCCTGGTGTATCGAACACGGCTTCCAGCGCTTCGAGGGTGGCGCCCAGGGCGAACACAAGATGGCCCGCGCCCTGCTTCCGGTCAAAACCACCAGCGCGCACTGGCTGGCCCACCCCTCGTTTGCCGAGGCGGTCGAGCGTTTCCTGGAGCGCGAGAGCCAAGGCATCGGGCAGTACATGGACCACCTCGCCCAAAGAAACCCGCTCAAGCCCGGTCTGGCGGTGCGCGACGTGGCACCGCCCATGGCCGAGCTGTGAAGCGCCGCGCTGGCGCAGTGCTTCGCTAAACTCGGTCGCCATGGACGAAACCGACGCCTTCTTCACCCACACCATCGTGGGTGCACCCTTCTCGGTGCTGCTGGGGCGTCGCCAACGCGCCTCGGTCACATCCCATGAAGGGCTGCAGGTGCCGCTCGCCGATGGGGCTGTGGGATTGAGTGAGGGCTGGCGCAACTGGGCCTTGCTTGACCATCTCCACACACCCGCGGGACAACCGCGCCGCCGCCCCAAACGCCTGCGCCGCTGGCTCGAGCGCCATGCATTGCTCATCGCGCTGCTTGGCCTGCTGATGGTGACCGGCAGCGCGGTGTTCTGGGCCATCACCCTGTTGCCAGCCACCGGCTGGCTGCCTGTCAACTGGATGGAGCGCTGGCCATGGAACTGAAAACACCCCAGGACACGCTGACCATCGACCCGGTGGCAATGAACGTCGTCAACCGTGTGGCCGCGGGCGGCAAGCTGCAAGGCGAACTGGAGTTCAACGGCGGCCTGCTGGTGCAAGGCGAGGTATCGGGCCACATCCGTGTCAATGGCCCGCTGATCATCTGGACCGGCGGCGTGGTGCGCGGACGCATCCGGGTGCTGGGTGATCTGTACCTGTTTGGCCACCTGGGGGCTGCTGGCGGCAGCGCTGTGGAGACCAGCCTGGAGTGCCAGGGCATGGCCTACGTGTCCAGAACCGGCGTCTCCACCGGTTCCCTCATGGCGCGTCGTCTGCAGCTCTACGAGGGAGCCAACTTGCAAGGGCCCTTCAAGACCCTCAAACTCGGGGACAACCTGCCGGTGCTCAACGACGTGCTGGCCGATCCCCATTGAACCCTCGCGCAAGCGCCAGCGCACGAACCGGGAAACCCGACATGAACCAGGATTCCGACCAAGGCCCCTACCCTTGGGTGAACGCCACCAACGAGGAGATGCAGGCAAGCGACCAGCAAGCTCAGCCGGTCACCACACTGGAAGTGCCGGTGGGCAATGCCCTTCCTCCGCTGCACTCCGCCGACATCCCGGTGCTGCAGCCCCTGAACGTGTCCGTGGACACGAGCCACCACACCAAAGGCCTGCCCGGTCGCAGCATGCTGGCCGACGGCATGCATTTCGTGGGCAACGCGGTGTTGCGTGGTCCGTGCAGCATCGCCGGCTTGCTGGAAGGCAACCTCATGCAGGATCCGGGTGCCGAAGTGTCGGTCGTGGTCACGGAAACCGGGCGAGTGAAAGGCGACATCACCGCGCAGAAGATCTCGGTGATGGGCCAGACCGACGGCATCCTGGACGCGGGCCAGGGCGAGGTCGCGCTGCATGACACGGCGCGCGTGCAGGGTCTCGTGAGGTATGGCCGCATCCAGGTCAACGGTGCCGATCTGAACGCCACGCTGGAGCGGGCCAACCCACCCGACACCTTTCGCTGACCCCGTTGCCGTGCGCCTGTTCAGTGCCGCCCGAGCGTCCCACCCCATCCTCTGCCGTGCCCGACTCGGAGTCTCTGCGCCAGACGGCGTTGCGTGCGAGCTGGGAGCGCGACCACAAGGTGGGTCGCCGTCGGCGCTGGTGGCGCTGGACGGTCTGGGCGTTCTGGCGCTACGGCCTGCCCTTGCTGCTGGTAACGGGAACAGTCATCGCAGCTGTTTTCATCGCACTTGCCCACACCCTGGAGTCCTGACCTCATGAACCCACAACCCACCGCCACCCGCCTGGTGCCTGCCGAACGGCTGGGCGCCATCACCAGCCTGATCGCCGAAGGATCGGTGTTCGAGGGCCACTTTCACGCCAGCCGCGACCAGGGCATCAAGATCGACGGCGTGCTCAAGGGAAACATCACATTCGAAGTCGGCGGCACCCTGCACGTGGGTGCCACCGGCGTGATCGAGAACACCCGGCTGGAAGCCGACTACGTGTTCATTGAAGGCAAGGTGACCGGCACCGTGATCGCGCGCAAGGCGCTGGAAATCGCTGGTTCGGCCACCCTGCTGGGCGATGCGAGCTACGACGAGCTGATCGACATGCACCCCAGAGCCCGGGTGCGCGGCAAGATCGAATACCGCGGCGACATCGACACCACCGCTGGCTGATCAGCCCTTCTTCGCTTCGTAGGCGGCCATGCCGTCCACGATCTCCTTGTGGGCGGCGTCCTTGCCTTCCCAGCCGATCACCTTGACCCATTTTCCCGGCTCCAGATCCTTGTAGTGCTCGAAGAAGTGCTGGATGGTGTTCAGCCGCATCGGGTTCAGGTCTTCGGGCTTCTGCCACTGGGTGTAGATGGAGAGCACCTTGTCGATCGGCACCGCCAGCACCTTGCCGTCTTCGCCCGCTTCGTCCTGCATCTTCAAAATGCCGATGGCGCGGCAGGGCACCACCACGCCGGGAATCAACGGCACGGGCGTGATGACCAGCACGTCCACCGGATCGCCGTCGCCCGAAATGGTTTTGGGCACATAGCCGTAGTTGGTCGGGTAGTGCATGGCCGTGCTCATGAAACGGTCGACGAAGATCGCGCCGGTTTCCTTGTCCACTTCGTACTTGATCGGGTCCGCATTCATCGGAATTTCGATGATCACGTTGAAGGATTCGGGCACGTTCTTGCCAGCGGTGACGTTGTCGAGGGACATGTTTTTGAGGGAGGTTGGTTGAAAACTGAAGCAGCCGATGCAGGCCTGCTGCCTTCTGGAGAGGCAACTGGCGTGTCTCATGCGGTCTGCACGCCTAGGATTTACCCTGATTTTACTGATTCGAAGCTGACTTGCCGGTCTGCTTTCACATGCACACCATGAATTGCCGCTAAATTCGCCGTGTTGGCCAATCGCCCTGTTTCAACGCTGTGCAATGCAGCGCAACCGGCAGCGAGGAAGCAACGCAGCGGGGGCACCCCGGAGGCGTTGCCCCTTCCAAGTCGAAACAACGAGGAGCGATTCAATGGTTGGTCAATCTGCGCTGATATTTGTGCTGGTCTGTGGGCTGGTGGCCGTGGCTTACGGTTTCTGGTCCCGCAGCTGGATTCTTTCCCAGGACCCGGGGAACGCCCGCATGCAGGAAATTGCCGGGGCGATCCAGACTGGCGCTGCGGCGTACCTCGCACGTCAATACAAGACGATCACGATCGTGGGTGTGGTGCTCGCGATCCTGATCGGTATTTTCCTGGATGGCCTGAGCGCCATCGGTTTTGTGCTCGGCGCGGTGCTTTCGGGCGCCTGCGGCTTCATCGGCATGAACATCTCGGTGCGCGCCAACGTGCGCACCGCCCAAGCAGCCACCAAGGGCATTGGCCCGGCGCTCGACGTAGCCTTCCGCGGCGGCGCCATCACCGGCATGCTGGTGGTCGGTCTGGGCTTGCTGGGCGTGGCCGGGTTCTTCTGGTTCCTGGTCGGCAACGGCAACCTCACGCCGGACAAAAACCTGGCCAAGCTGCTCAACCCGCTGATCGGCTTTGCCTTCGGCTCCTCCCTCATCTCCATCTTCGCGCGCCTGGGCGGCGGCATCTTCACCAAGGGCGCTGACGTCGGCGCCGACCTGGTGGGCAAGGTCGAAGCCGGCATTCCGGAAGACGATCCGCGCAACCCGGCGGTGATCGCCGACAACGTGGGCGACAACGTGGGAGACTGCGCCGGCATGGCGGCCGACCTGTTCGAGACCTACGCGGTCACACTGATCGCCACCATGGTGCTCGGTGCGCTGATGGTCGCTGCCGCGCCCATGCAGGCCGTGCTCTACCCACTGGTGCTGGGCGCCGTGTCGATCCTGGCGTCCATCGTGGGCTGCTTCTTCGTGAAGGCCACCCCGGGCATGAAGAACGTGATGCCTGCGCTCTACAAGGGCCTGGCGATCGCCGGCGTGCTCTCGCTGATCGCCTTCTGGTTCGTCACCGCCTGGATCATGCCGGACAACGCCATCACCGCCACCGGCAGCCAGATGCGCCTGTTCGGCGCTTGCGCCGTGGGTCTGGTGCTGACCGCCGCGCTGGTCTGGATCACCGAGTTCTACACCGGCACGCAGTACTCGCCGGTGAAGCACATCGCGCAAGCCTCGACCACCGGCCATGGCACCAACATCATTGCCGGTCTGGGTGTGTCCATGCGCTCCACCGCCTGGCCCGTGCTGTTCGTCTGCGTCGGCATCCTGGCTTCGTACCAGTTGGCCGGCCTCTACGGCATTGCCACGGCCGCCACCGCCATGCTGAGCATGGCCGGCATCGTGGTCGCACTCGACGCCTACGGTCCCATCACCGACAACGCCGGTGGCATTGCCGAGATGGCCGAACTGCCCAGCAGCGTGCGCGACGTGACCGACCCGCTGGACGCCGTGGGCAACACCACCAAGGCCGTGACCAAGGGCTACGCCATCGGCTCGGCCGGCCTGGCCGCGCTGGTGCTGTTTGCCGACTACACCCACAAGCTGGAGACCTATGGACACCAGGTCAGCTTCGATCTGAGCGACCCAATGGTGATCGTGGGCCTGTTCATCGGCGGCATGATCCCCTACCTGTTCGGCGCCATGGCCATGGAAGCCGTGGGCCGCGCTGCGGGTGCGGTGGTGGTGGAAGTGCGCCGCCAGTTCAAGGAGATCCCCGGCATCATGGAAGGCACGGCCAAGCCCGAATACGGCAAGGCTGTGGACATGCTGACCACCGCGGCCATCAAGGAAATGGTGATCCCCTCGCTGCTGCCCGTGGTGGTGCCCATTCTGGTGGGCGTATTGCTGGGCCCCAAAGCGCTGGGTGGTCTGCTCATGGGCACCATCGTCACCGGCCTCTTCGTGGCCATCTCCATGTGCACCGGCGGCGGCGCCTGGGACAACGCCAAGAAGTACATCGAAGACGGCCACCACGGCGGCAAGGGCAGCGAAGCACACAAAGCCGCCGTGACCGGCGACACCGTGGGCGACCCCTACAAGGACACCGCCGGCCCGGCCGTGAACCCGCTGATCAAGATCATCAACATCGTGGCACTGCTGATCGTGCCGCTGCTGCCGATGGCGGCCTGATCAGTCCCTCGACGGTTCAAACGGCCCGCTTCGGCGGGCCGTTTTTCTTTTGGACGGAAGAAGTCGGCGCACCCGCGAGCAGGCGCACCACCGCGCTGGCTACCGGCGTGAGCCGCTCCAGCTGCGCGGCTTCGCCGCGTTCGATGGCCTGCAACACGAGTTCGTGGATGCCGCCCACGGCAGCCACCGCCATGGTGGGCGTGAGCACCGTGTCTTGGGTGTTGATCGTCTCCAGCATGTAGTCGGCCAAATGCTGCATCACCTCGCGGCGCACCAAGGCACCGGCCGCGCCGAGTTGGTGGATTTCCACGAACAACATGCGGATGAGCTGTGGTCCTGCCGCCAGATGCGCCAGGTAGGCGCCCAGTGCGTGCTCTACCTGGTCCTGCCAGGGGCGCCCGGCCTGCACCGAGTCGCGCAAGGTGCGCAGGGCAGACGCGCTGGCAGCGCGGTAGAGCGCGAGGAAGCAGGCATCCTTGTCCGCGAAATGCTCGTAAAAGGTCCGCTTGGACACACCGGCTTCTGCCACCACCGAAGCGATCGAGCTGGCCGCCAGGCCCTGAGCGGCCGCTACCTGCGCCATCGCTTGCAGCAGGCGTGCCCGGTGTTCGTTCGGCACATCCACGGCACTCGGGGTGTTCTTCGTCTTCATGGACGTGGATCTTAGGCGTTCGGCCTTGACAGGCCCGGGTTCGGCGCGCAAGATCGCGTTTTGGTACCGAGTCGTACCAACCTTCCGACTTGTCCCGGGACATCGCCATGACCACCCTCACCGTCCGCCGCCTGCAGATCGATCTGGAACAACCCGTGGCGCGCCACTGGTGTGCCAACGACGCCTTCCTCACCGCGTGGTTCAACGCGCTGTCGATGAGTTTTCCGGCGGGTGAACAGTTCTTTCTCGATTCGGTCCGTCACGGCGCCAAGGGCCTGCCCACCGAGCAGCAAGCCGCATGGCAGGCCGAGGTGCAGGGCTTTGTGGGCCAGGAGGCCACCCACCGGCGCATACACGCGCTGTTCAACGCACAGATCGAAAAGCACGGACTCGTGAACGCCTGGGGCCCGCGCATCGAAGAGCGCATGAAGGTGCTGGCCGATGCCGACCCGCGCCACCACCTGGCGATCACCGCGGCCAACGAACATTTCACGGCCCTCTTCGCCGAATGGATGCTTTCGCACACGACCGTGTTCAACAACACCGAGCCGCGACTGAAGAACCTCTGGCTCTGGCACAGCGCCGAAGAGTCGGAACACAAATGCACGGCATTTGACCTGTATCAGGCCTTGGGCGGCAGCCACGCGTGGCGGGTGAAGTGGATGCGCCGCGTGACCGTGTTCTTCCTGACGGATGCGCTGCGCCAGACCGCGCTCAACCTGCACAAGGACGGCACGCTGTGGCGCTGGTCCACGTGGCGAAGCGCGGCGCGCCACCTGCTGGGCCGGGACGGCCTGCTGAGCACGAGCTTCAAACCCTGGCGCGCCTATTTCCGCTCCGACTTCCACCCGAACGAGCAGTCGAGCGATCTCTCCAGCAACTGGCTGAGCAACAACGCCGACCAGTACACGCGCGTCGGGGCGGGTTGAGCGAACGGCCACAGCGCTACCCCGTGGGGTGTCATCGATAATGACCCCATGTCCGAACGTGTCATCCCCCTGATCGACCAGCGCCTCGTCAACACCGTGGCGCGCATCCCCTCCACACCGATGGCCACCACAGGCTTGCTGGGTGATGCTCTCGGGCGCCCGCTGCGCGACCTGCGCATCAGTGTGACCGACCGCTGCAATTTCCGCTGCAGCTACTGCATGCCCAAGGAGATCTTCGACAAGGATTACGCCTACCTGCCACACAGTTCGTTGTTGACCTTCGAAGAGATCACCCGCGTGGCCACGCAGTTCGTGGCCCACGGCGTACAGAAGATCCGGCTCACCGGTGGTGAGCCGCTGCTGCGCAAGAACCTGGAAATCCTCATTGAACAACTGGCTGCGCTGCGCACGGTCGAAGGCCTGCCGCTGGACATCACGCTGACCACCAACGGCTCGCTGCTCAAGCGCAAGGCCGCCGCGCTCAAGGCCGCCGGCCTGCAACGGGTGACGGTGAGCCTGGATGGGCTGGACGACACCATCTTCCGCGCCATGAACGACGTGGACTTTCCGGTGGCCGACGTGCTCGAAGGCATCGAAGCAGCGCAGGCTGCGGGCCTGGGTCCGATCAAGGTCAACATGGTGGTCAAGCGCGGCACCAACGATCATGAAATTCTGCCGATGGCGCGCCACTTCAAGGGCACCGGCATCGTGCTGCGCTTCATCGAATACATGGACGTGGGCGCCACCAACGGCTGGCGCATGGACGAGGTGCTGGCCAGCGCCGAGGTGGTGCAACGCATACACCGCGAGCTGCCGCTGGTGCAACTCGGCGCCGCCGCGCCGGGTGAGACAGCCGAGCGCTGGGGCTACGCCGATGGTTCGGGCGAAATCGGCGTGATCAGCAGCGTGACCCAGGCTTTCTGCAGCGACTGCAACCGCGCGCGTTTGTCCACCGAAGGCCAGCTCTACCTGTGCCTGTTCGCCAGCCAGGGCCACGACCTTCGCCCGCTGATTCGCGGCGGCGCCACCGACGAAGAACTGGCCAGCGCCATCGCCGCCATCTGGCAGGGGCGCAGCGACCGGTATTCCGAACTGCGCGCGAGCCTGCCCCCCGATGCATCAATGGGAACCAGACGCGTCGAAATGAGCTACATCGGTGGCTGAGAAAATGACCCCCACGCTCCACCGCTGCGCGGGTCGCTGCCCCCCGAGGGGGCTGGCCTTGCTTGGAACGGCCCGGCGCGGCAGCCCTCACACAAAATGATCCACACCAACGAAATCACAGGCCTGGTTCTCGCAGGCGGACGCGGCTCCCGCATGGGTGGGCTCGACAAGGGCCTGCAGAACTTCAACGGCACACCGCTCGCTCTGCACACCGTCTTGCGCCTGCAGATGCAGGAAGGCGATCTGATCGGTGAGCTCATGCTCAACGCCAACCGCAACCTGTCTGCCTACGAGGCTTTCGGCGCGCCGGTGTGGCCAGACACGCTGAGCAACTTCGCGGGGCCGCTGGCGGGTTTCATGACCGGGCTGGAACGCTGCGAAACGCCCTACATGCTCACGGTTCCGTGCGACACCCCGCTGTTTCCCTTCGACCTGGCCCTGCGCCTGGCCAAGGCCTTTGATGACGAAGGCACCGAGATCGCCATGGCGGCAGCGCTGGAGGAAGATGGCCAACTGCGCCCGCAACCCGTTTTTTGCCTGATGCGCGTCGAGTTGCTGGAGAGCCTGGTGGCCTTCACACAATCGGGCGGCCGCAAGATCGACACATGGACTGCGCAACACAAGACCGTCATCGTGCCGTTCAACCAGCCCGATGACGATCCGCGCGCCTTCCACAACACCAACACCCTGGCCGAACTGCACGCGCTGGAAAAGAGCTGACGCCATGAAGACGATCGAGCAGATCGCAGCCGAGCTGCAGGGCTACGACCCGAAGGCGCTGAGCGCCGACCGCGTCAACGAATTCCTCGCCCGCCTGGTGGAGCCTGTCACCGACACCGAGGAGGTCGGCGTTTTCGACGCACTGGATAGAGTGCTCGCCACCGACGTGGTTTCACCCATCAGCGTGCCGCCGCACGACAACTCGGCCATGGACGGTTTTGCGTTCGACAGTCGGCTGTTGCAACCGGGCCAGTCCCTGAAGCTGCGCGTGGCCGGCACCGCCTTCGCCGGCAAGGGCTGGGCGGGCACACTGGGCGCTGACCAGTGCCTGAAGATCATGACCGGCGCCATCATGCCGGCGGCGCTGGACACCGTGGTGCCGCTGGAATTCGTGAAGATCGACGGTGATGTGGTCGAGATTCCGCCCGGTGTGGTGACGGCCGGAGACAACCGCCGCCTGCTCGGTGAAGACCTGATGGCTGGCCAGCCCGCGCTGCGCCAGGGGCAGTCGCTCGGGCCCGCCGCGCTGGGCCTGATCGCCAGCCTGGGCTTGTCGACAGTGACGGTGTTGCGCCGCATCAAGGTGGCCTATTTCTCCACCGGCGACGAGATCCTGACCTTGGGTGAACCCATCCGCGAAGGCGCGGTGTTCGACAGCAACCGCTACACGGTGTTCGGTCTGCTCAAGCGTTTGGGCGTGGACGTGATCGACATGGGTGTGGTTCGTGACGAACCCGCCCTGCTCGAAGCCGCATTCCGCGGCGCGGCGCAGCAGGCCGACGCGATCATCACCAGCGGTGGCGTGAGCATGGGCGAGGCCGACCACACCAAAGCCATGATGAAGCAACTGGGCGACGTGGCGTTTTGGCGCATTGCGATGCGGCCTGGGCGCCCGATGGCAGTGGGCCGCATTGCCGAGGGCACCAAGTCTTCCCTGCTCTTCGGCTTGCCAGGCAATCCGGTGGCCGTGATGGTGACCTTCCTTGCTTTCGTGCGCCCTGCCCTGCAACGGCTCATGGGTGGCACAGCCACTGAGCCGGTGCTGCTGCAAGCGGAGAGCCTCGAGCCGCTTCGCAAGAAACCCGGGCGCACCGAATACCAGCGCGGGATCGTGAGCAAAGCGGCCGACGGTTCGCTCACGGTTCGCATCACGGGCAACCAGGGCTCGGGGGTTTTGAGCTCCATGGTCGAAGCCAATGGACTGATCGTGTTGCACCATTCGCAAGGCAACGTCAACGTTGGCGATGCTGTCGACGTGATGATGTTTTCCGGGGTGATCTGAGTTTTCTCTCGTCGGCGGTTCCGGTCCTCGGCGGCCACGCTGCTTATGGTTCGTGAGAGCATGGC
The DNA here is from genome assembly GCA_038327405.1 of Burkholderiales bacterium. Lineage (GTDB taxonomy): Bacteria > Pseudomonadota > Gammaproteobacteria > Burkholderiales > Burkholderiaceae_C > Hydrogenophaga. The sequence goes on from JBBQKZ010000065.1 coordinate 14,517, forward strand.
GGGCAACAACCTCACTTTGCCGGAACAACCTCCACATGCCCATCCACGGTGGCGGGCACAGGAGGCTGGTGCGACTTGGTGCGCGACAGCAGCGAATACATGGTCGGCACCACGAAGATGGTGAGCAAGGTGCCCACGCTCATGCCACCCACGATCACCCATCCGATCTGCTGACGGCTCTCGGCACCCGCGCCACTGGCCAGGGCCAGTGGAATCGCACCCAGTACCATGGCGCCGGTGGTCATCAGAATCGGGCGCAGGCGCAGCGCCGCCGAGCGCTTCACCGCCTCCAGCTTGTCCACACCCTGCTCGCGCAACTGGTTGGCGAACTCCACGATCAGGATGCCGTGTTTGGTGATCAGGCCCACCAGCGTGATCAACCCGATCTGACTGAACACGTTGAGCGTACCGCCGGTGAACTTGAGCGCCAGCAAGGCCCCCAGCATGGACAGGGGCACGCTGAGCATGATGATGAACGGATCGACAAAACTCTCGAACTGGGCCGCCAGCACCAGATAGATGAACAGCAGCGACAGCACGAAGACGATCGCCAGCGAGCCCGACGAGCTGCGGAACTCGCGGCTCTGTCCGTTGAGATCGGTGGTGTAGCCCGCGGGCAGCAACTCGCGCGCCGTGTCGTCCATGAACGTGAGCGCCTCACCCAGCGAATACTCGGGCGAGAGGTTGGCCGTGATCGAGGCACTGCGGCGCTGGCCGAAGTGGTTGAGCTCGCGCGGCACCACCACCTCTCGCGTGGTGACCAGCGAAGCGAGCGGGATCATCGCGTCACCGCGCCCTCGCACGAACAACCGGTCGATGTCTTCGGGCGTGCTGCGGTTGGCCGACACCATCTGCACCACCACGTCGTACTGCTCGCCGTCGCGCTTGTAGCGCGTCACCGTACGGCCACCCAGCATGGTTTCCACGGTGCGTGCAATGGCATCCACCGACACCCCCATGTCGGCCGCGCGTTCGCGGTCCACGTCCATGCGGATCTCGGGCTTGTTCAAGCGCAGGTCCGTGTCCACCTGCACGAAGCCGGGGTTCTGTGCCAGCTTGTCCTGGAACTGGCGCACCACGCGGGACAGGTTCTCATAGCTGTCACCGGTCACGATCACGTAGTTGATCGGACGTTCGCGAAAGCCCTGCCCCAGCGACGGCGGCGTGATGGGAAAGGCACTGATGCCCGGCAGCGCCGCAATTCTGGGGGCCATTTCACGGGCAATGTCCATGGTGGTGCGGTCGCGCTCCTCCCATGACTTGCCGCGCAGGATCACGCTGCCCTGCGCCACCGACGGGTTGCCCACAATGGTGAAGATGCGGTCGAATTCGGGAATGTCTGCGCCCATGCGCTCGATGGCTTCGGCGTATTTGCGGGTGTAGGCCAGCGTGGCGCCGTCGGGGCCGTTGATCGACGCCAGCACCACGCCGCGATCTTCCATCGGGGCGAGTTCCTGGCGTGTGCTCTGCAGCAGCAGCCAGCTCCCGGCCGCACTGGCCAGCATCACCGCCACCACCAGCCAGCGCACCTTCAACGACCAGCCCAGCAGGCGGGCGTAGCCGTTGCTCAGCGCCGTCAGGCGCCGCTCCATGAAGCTGTCGAAGCGCCCGGGCTTGGGGTTGTGCCGCAGCAGCTTGGAACACATCATGGGCGAGAGCGTGAGCGCCACGAAGCCCGAGACCACCACGGCACCGGCCAGCGCCAGCGCAAACTCGGCAAACAGGCGACCCGTGCGCCCGGGGGTGAAGGCCAGCGGCGCGTACACGGCCGCCAGCGTGAGGGTCATGGCCACCACCGCAAAGCCGATCTCGCGCGCACCCTTGATCGCAGCCTCGAAGGGTTTCATGCCCTCCTCGATGTGGCGGTAGATGTTCTCCAGCACCACGATGGAGTCGTCCACCACCAGACCGATGGCCAGCACGAGCGCCAGCAGCGTGAGCGTGTTGATGGAGAAGCCGAACAGCGCCATCAGCGCGAAGCAGCCGATCAAGCTGACAGGGATGGTCACCAAGGGAATGATGGACGCCCGAAACGTGCGCAGGAACACGAAGATCACCAGCGCCACCAGCACGGCCGCTTCCGCGATGGTGGTGTACACGGCCTTGATCGAGCGGTCGATGAAGATCGAGTTGTCGTTGGCCACTTCCACCTGCACACCTTCGGGCAGGTCGGCCAGGATGCGCGGCAGCATGGCCTGCACACCGGCCGACAGTTCCAGCGGGTTGGCGGTGGACTGGCGGATCACCCCCAGCGAAATGGCATCGCGACCGTTGTAGCGCACCGAAGTGCGCTCGTTCTGCGGCGCCTGCTCGACACGGGCCACATCACCGATGCGGATGGTCTGGCCGCCCACGGTGCGCACGCCGATCTCGCGGAACTGCTCGGGTGTCTGCAGGTCGGTCGCCGCGGTCACGTTGAATTCGCGCTGGGCGCTTTCAATGCGGCCGGCGGGCACCTCCAGGTTGGAACGGCGCAGCGCTTCTTCCACATCCTGCACGGTGAGCTTGTAGGCGGCCAGGCGATCAGCGTCCAGCCAGATGCGCATGGAGTAGCGCCGCTCGCCGAAGATGCGCACGTCAGCGGCACCAGGCGCCGTCTGCAGCCGGGGTTTGACGGCGCGGTTGGCCAGGTCGCTGAGTTCCAGCGAGGTCATGGCGTCAGAGGTTAGTGCGAGCCAGATCACGGGTTGGGCATCCGCCTCGACCTTGGCGATCACAGGTTCGTCCACGTCCTGCGGCAGGCGCTGGCGCACCCGGCTCACCTTGTCCCGCACATCGGCTGCTGCCGAATCGGGATCACGCTCGAGTTTGAAGCGCACCGTGATCTGGCTCTGCTCCTGGCGGCTGATCGAGGTGATGATGTCCACGCCCTCGATCCCCGCCAGCGAGTCCTCGAGCACCTTCGTAACCTGGGTTTCAATGACCTCGCTGGAGGCCCCACCGAAGGTCGTGGTCACGGTCACGTTGGGCTCGTCGATGCGCGGGTACTCGCGCACCGTCAGGCCGTTGAAGGCCACCGCGCCCACCAGCAGGATCAGCAGCGACAGCACGGTGGCAAACACCGGGCGCCGGATGGCAATTTCAGGCAGTTGCATGGGATGTCCCGGTGCTGGGGTGTCAGGGCTTCGCGGCGGGTGTCGCGGGGGCTGCGTCGGCCTTGGTGCGCGCCATGTTCACCACCCGCACTGCGGTGCCGTCGCGTTGCAGGCGCTGCTGGCCGGCCACCACCACCGTGTCGCCGGAAGTCACGCCCTTGACGATCTGCACCTCGGCACCCCGGCGCACGCCGGTCTGGACCTCGACCCGGCGGGACACCAGCTTCTTCGCATCACCCTGCCCCTGCTCGTCGAGCAGAAAGACAAACTGCTTGCCGCCCTGCGGCACCATGGCCTCTTCGGGCACCACCAGCGCCGCGTCGTTCACCGAAAAGACGATGAGCACCCGTGCAAACATGCCGGGCCGCAGGTCAGTGCCAGGTGATCTGGGCATCACCGCACGCACCGAAATCGACCGCCCGTTGGCGTCGAGCAGCGGATCCACCGCCAGCACCCGGGCATCGAAGTTCTGGCCCGGCACGGCATCGAGCTGCACCTGCACCCCCTGGCCCACGGCGATGTTGCTCTGGTAGCGCTCGGGCAGGCGGAAGTCCACGGTCAGCTGGGAGGTGTCTTCCAGGTTCACCAGGTCGTCGCCGTCTTTCACGTACTGACCCAGGTTGATGCTGCGCAGTCCCACGGTGCCGTTGAACGGGGCCGTGATGCGCATGCGCTGCATGCGCGCCGTGGCCAGCGCCACCTGGGCTTCGGCCACCTGCAGGTTGGCCTGGCTTTCTTCCACCACGCGCGTGGCCACAAAATTTTCGGCCACCAGCTCCTGGTTGCGCTTGAGGTTGGCGCGGGCGATCGAGAGTTGTGCCTGCGCCTGGCTCAGCTCGGCGCGTTGCAGGGTGTCGTCGAGCTGCACCAGCAACTGGCCGGTCTTGACCTGAGCGCCGTCGGCAAACGCAATGCGGGCCACCCGACCGCTCACTTCCGGCTTCAGGGTCACGCTCTGGCGCGAGCGCAGGGTTCCCACCGCCTGGGCGTCGTCCTGAAGCTGCACGACCTTGACGCGCGTCACCTCGACACCGGGTGTGCCCCCGCCGCTGCGGGTGGCACCGGCGGGTGCGGTGGTGGCCGGCGCGAGCGCTGCCGAGGCAGCTGGCGAAGAGGGCTTGTTTTGCAGCCACCATGCCGCACCGGACGCCAGGCCAATGCCCACAATCGCCACCAGCACATAGATCGGTTTCTGGGCCATGGGTGTTCAGGAGGAGGTCAGACGGGAAAGGCCTTCGCCGTGCCAGGCGCAGGCCGTTGCATCGAGCGCATGCTCACGATGGCGCAATGTAACAGTGCTGAGCGGGCCGCAGCGCGACAAGTTCCCTTCGCCCCCTCACGCCGATCAGGTGCTCCTCAAAGTGGAACGCCGCGGTTGGCCAGCGCATCCGCACGTTCGTTGCCGGGGTCTCCGGCGTGGCCCTTGACCCAGTGCCATTCGATCTGGTGGATGCCGCCGTGCACCAGGGCGTCGAGCCGTTGCCACAGATCCGCGTTCTTCACGGGTTGTTTGGCGGCGGTCGTCCAGCCCTTGCGCTTCCAGCCGTGGATCCATTCGGTGATGCCTTTGCGCACGTATTCGCTGTCCAGAAACAGCGACACACGGCATGGCCGCTTGAGCGCGACCAGGGCTTCAATCACCGCAGTCAGCTCCATGCGGTTGTTGGTGGTTTCGCGTTCACCGCCCCAGAGTTCCTTCTCGTGCCCGTCGGTCTTCAGATAAACACCCCAGCCACCGGGACCAGGATTGCCCTTGCAGGCGCCGTCGGTGTAGATCACCACATGGTTCAAAACTCGAACTCCAGAAGAAATGTGAGAGGAAAAAAGTTCAGCGGCGGTTCGCCACCGGCACAGGCGCCGCAGATGAGGCGCGCCGGGGCTTCCAGGCGGGACCCAGCAGCCGCATGCCGCGCACGCGCTTGACCGCCACCACGAAATACACCGCACCGAAAATGGGCCACCAGCGGGCTCCTGCCCGGTCCATCCAGGCCGAACGCTGCAGCCATTTGTCGGTTTTCATCGCTGGCCGGTAGCAGCCGTAGCGGTCCGACTCCAGCTCAAAGCTCAGCAGCTGGAGCCAGTCGCGCAGGCGCCAGGGGCCGATGAAGTCGCCCGCCTCCGGCAGGAACAGGTTGGAGGCACCCAGCATCGACACACCCATGCGATCGCACAGCCGCGCGCGGCCCTGGCGCAAGCCCCAGAGGCTGCCGGGGTTGAAGCCTGAAATGACCA
>JBBQKZ010000066.1:0-19822 GCA_038327405.1 Burkholderiales bacterium
CGCGCGCTGCGCTTCGCTGCCGTTGCGCTTGATCTGGTTCACACACAGGTTGCTGTGCGCGCCATAACTCAGGCCCACGCTGGCCGAGGCGCGCGAGATTTCTTCCATGGCGATCATGTGCGCCAGGTAGCCCATGCCGGCGCCACCGTACTCCTCACCCACGGTGATGCCGAGCACGCCGAGGTCGCCCATCTTGCGCCACAGGTCCATGGGGAACTGGTCGCTCTGGTCGATCTCGGCCGCGCGCGGCGCGATCTCGGCTTGCGCAAAATCGCGCACCGCGTCGCGCAGCGCGTCGATGTCTTCACCGAGCTGGAAATTGAGGCCGGGCAAGTTGGTCATGGGTTGTGTCTCCAAAGATTGATTCAGCGGGCTTCAGCCCTGGATGTTGTCGCGGCCGACCACGGCCATGAGCGTGCAGCCCATGGTGGCGACCAGTTTCTCTTGCCCACCATCGACGGCATACGCATGGCCTTCGCACACCGTCACCGTGCGCCCGGGTTTGACGACAGTGCCAACCATGCGAAAGCTCCGACCCTGGGCGGGCGCCAGCAGGTTGATCTTGAACTCGATGGTGAGCACCGCCGCATCGGCTGCCATCAGTGTGAACCCGGCGTAGCCACAGGCCGAGTCGAGCCCGGTGGCCACCATGCCGGCATGCAGAAAGCCGTGTTGCTGCGTGAGCGATTCGGCCCAGGGCAGCGTGATCTCCACCCACCCGGGCTTGACCACCGCGAGCGTGGCGCCCAGCGTGCGCATGGCGGCCTGGCGGGCAAAGCTCTCGCGGACGCGGGCGTCAAAGTCGGGGTTGCGGGGCTCGAAGGTGGCTGGGGTCACGGCGTGCTCGGTGCGTGTGGGTAGCCATGGATTCTACGTTGACGTTTACGTAAACGTCAATTTCAAGGTGGTTGACACAGGGCTATGCTCGACCCGCCATGCCCTTCACCCTCAACGCCCCGGTCCACAGCGAGCAGACCCTCAAGAAAAGCTGCTTCATCGGCTGCGTGGAGCCGGTGGCCGACCGCGCTGCGGCGCTGGCGCGCGTGGCTCAACTGCGCGCCGAGCACCCCGGCGCCACCCATGTTTGCTGGGCACTCATGGCCGGCGGGCACTCGGCCGCCAACGACGACGGAGAACCCGGCGGCACGGCCGGGCGGCCCATGCTGGAGGTGCTGCGCCACCAGGACCTGGAAGGCGTTCTGGCCACGGTGGTGCGTTACTACGGTGGCACGCCGCTGGGCGCAGGCGGTCTGGTGCGGGCCTATACCGACAGCGTGGCCCAGGCGCTGCTGGGTGCCGACAAGGTGGCGGTGATCCGCTGGCAGGTGTTGCGGTGCGTGCTGCCCTACGCGCTGGAAGGCTGGCTGCGGCGCGAGCTCGACAGCTTCGGCGCCTCGCTGGCCGAAGTTCAGCACGGTGATGGTGTGGAGGCCAGCTTGCGGGTGCCCGAGTCGCAGGCCGCTGCCCTGGTGGAGCGCATCAACAACGCCGGGCAAGGCCGGGTGGTCTGGCAAAACGAGCAGGGCGCCAATCCCGGCTGAAGCGTCAGGCTGCGCGGCTCAGGTAAACCAGCACGAGGCCCACCGCCGCCGGCAGCGTCTGCACGTAGAGGATCTTGCGGCTGGCCGTGGCGGCGCCATACAGCCCGGCGATCAACACGCACAGCAAAAAGAACACCTTCACGCCGAAGCCCTCGGGCCCGAGCCACAAACCCCAGAGCAGGCCAGCGGCCAGAAAGCCGTTGTACAGGCCTTGATTCGCGGCAAGCACCTTGGTAGCCGCGGCCGAAGCAGGTGTCTGGCCAAAGGCGCGCAAGCCCGCGGGCTTGTCCCAGAGGAACATTTCGAGCACGAGGAAGTAAACATGCAGCAGTGCAACGAGCGCTATGACGATGCTGGCGATCAATGACACGGCAATACCTTCAGCAGATGAATCAGGCCTTTTTGTCCAGCTTGCCCAAGAGCGCGCGGGCTTCTTTTTCGTGCACCTTCACCTCCTCGAGGTTGGCCACCAGGTCGGCCATCTGCTCTTCGAGCTGGCGGCGGTGGTCGGCCAGCACGCTGAGGAACTTGCGCAGCTGCGGACCGGTGTCGCGCGGGCTGTCGTAGGTGTCGATGATGTCCTTGGCCTCGGTCAGCGACAGCCCCAGCCGCTTGGCACGCAGCGTGAGTTTGAGGCGCGTGCGGTCGCGCGCCGAATACACCCGGTTGCGCCCGCCCGGGCCTTCGCGCTGCGGCTCCAGCAGCCCCATGTCTTCGTAAAAACGGATGGCACGGGTGGTGAGGTCGAACTCGCGCGCCAGATCGCTGATGGTGTAGGTCGGGTTCGTCGCCATGGGTTCGAAGCTGTCGTTTCAGGCCGTGTCGGGTTGCAGACAGTGCGCGGTGGTGCCGCTCCGTAGAATGCCCAACGTATTGACGTTTACGTCAACGTCACTCTGGCATCTTAACGGAATCCCACCGCATGAACCCCTCCCGCGAACAGCTCGAAGCGCGCCTGAACTACCCCCTGGGAGCGACCCTGCCCGAGCCCGGCCACACGCTGGAAGTGGCGCCCGGCGTGAAGTGGATCCGCATGGCGCTGCCCTTCGCGCTGGACCACATCAACCTCTGGCTGCTGCGCGACCACATCGACGGGCGCGAGGGCTGGACGGTGGTGGACTGCTGCATCTCGCACGATGCGGCCAAGGCGCAATGGGAAACGATTTTTGCCAACGAGCTCGACGGCCTGCCGGTGCTGCGCGTGATCGTCACGCACATGCACCCGGACCACATCGGGCTGGCGGACTGGTTGTGCACTCGATGGAATGCCAGGCTTTGGATCAGTGCCACCGACTTCACCATGGCACGCATCGGGTCGCAGAGCACCACCGGCTTCGGTGGCGAGGCCGCAGCCGCCTTCTTCGCCTCGCAAGGCATGAGCGACCCCGAGAGCCTGGCGAAGATCCGCGGCCGCGCCAGCTACTACCCCAACCTCGTGCCGTCCGTGCCCGCGCAGTACCGCCGGCTGTACGACGGTCTGCAAGTGCCCATCGGCGGGCGGCTGTGGCGCTGCATCAGCGGCTATGGCCATGCGCCGGAACACATGGCGCTGCACTGCGAAGCGATCGGTGTGTTGATCAGCGGCGACATGGTGCTGCCGCGCATTTCCACCAACGTCAGCGTCTACGACCAGGAGCCCGAGGCCGACTCGCTCACGCTGTTTCTGGACTCGCTGAAAAAATACCTGACGCTGCCTGAAGGCACGCTGGTGCTGCCCTCACACGGCAAACCTTTCACCGGATTGCACGAGCGCATCCAGCAGCTGCAGGACCACCACCGCGACCGGCTGGACGAGGTGCGCGTGGCCTGCCTCGAAAAGCCCTGCAGCGGCGCCGACATCCTGCCGGTGCTGTTTCCCCGCGCGCTCGACCTGCACCAGACCACCTTCGCCATGGGCGAGGCGGTGGCGCACCTGCACTGGTTGTGGATGGCGGGCGAGCTCTTGCGCGAACAGGACGCTGCCGGCGTCTGGCGTTTCAGGCCGGCCTGAGCACTACTCGCCCAGCGGCACGGCCGCGCTGCGCAGCGCCTTGCGCCGCGACGCGTGGTCGGGCATGACGCTGGCCACCACGTCCCAGAACTGCGGGCTGTGGTCCATGTGGTGCAGGTGGCTGAGCTCGTGCACCACCACGTAGTCCACCATCTCCAGCTTGAGGTGGATCAGGCGCCAGTTCAGGCGGATGGTGCCGTCGGCGCTCGCGCTGCCCCAGCGTGTGCCGGCGCTTGAGAGGCGCAGCTTCGAATAGCTCACCCCCAACTGCGGCGCAAAGTGGTCCAGCCGCTGGGCGAACAAGGCCTTGGCCTGTTTCATCAGCCAGGCCTGCGCGGCGTCGCGGACCTGCGCCTCGTTCGCCTTGCCCGCCAGCCCCAGGCGAAGCGTCGCCAGCGCGCCAGGTCCGGTGGCGGCCTCGAACACCGCACCCACCTGCGAGAAGCCGTGCGCCGGGTCAAGCACGAGGCGCAGGCGCTCCCCGAGGTAGTCGAACTCGGCGCCGTCGGCCCAGGTGATGCGGGCTTGTGCCAGGTCACCGGCGCGCTCGCGCGCGCTCTGCAGCTTCTCCAGCACCCAGGCCGATTTGTCGTGCAGCAGGGCCTCGACCTCACCCACCGGCGTCCAGCGAGGCGCGCTCACGCTCAGGCCGTCCGGGCTCACCGACAGGCCGATCGTGCGGCGCTTGCCGCGCTTGAATTCGTAGGCCACGTCACACGAACCCAGGCGCAACGTGCGGTTGGCGCGCGGGTGGTGCCAGGCGGCGGGCTGGAACACCTGCGTCATCGGCAGCGCTGGCGCGGCGGCCACGTCAACCCGCGGCGCGGGCGCAGGCCGCAGCGGCTCGGGATCGGGACCCCCGAGGAAATCGAGCGCCAGCTGAAGGAAGCGCTGCATGGCCAAACTCAGCCCTGCGGATAGGCCGTGGGGTCGAGCCGGCGCATTTCCGCTTCGATCCAGTCTTCGACTTCGCGCATCAGTTCATCAGGCTGACGGCCCGCGCTGGGGATCGGCTTGCCGATGGAGAACTCCACCGTGCCCGGCTTCTTCACAAAGGCTTTGCGCGGCCAGCATTTGGCCGATGACACGGCGATCGGAATCACCGGTGCGCCAGTTTCCACCGCCAGGCGCGTGCCGCCGCTTTTGTAGGTGCCCTTCTGGCCGCGCGGGATGCGGGTGCCTTCGGGAAACATGATCACCCAGGTGCCCTGGTTGAGCAGGCGCTGGCCTTGCTCCACCACCTTGTTGAAGGCCTGGGCGCGCTTGCTGCGGTCAATGTGGATCATGTCCATGCGGCCCATGGCCCAGCCGAAGAAGGGCACGTACAGCAGCTCCTTCTTGAACACATAGGCCAGCGGGTGCGGCATGAGCGCGGGCATGCTGAAGGTTTCCCAGGTGGACTGGTGCTTGACCAGCAACACCGCGGGCGCGGTGGTGCCCACCGGCAGGTTTTCGAAGCCGATGACGTGGTTCTTGATGCCCAGGATCACCGTGCCGCCGTCCACGGCCAGCTTGAGCCATCGGGCGCACATCCAGTAAATCTGCGTGCTGTTCAGGAAGGGCGCGGCGATCAGCACCGCAAGCGCCCAGGGCACCACCGTCACCGCCATGAAGAGGGTGTGCAGGACCGAGCGCAGGAAATTGAGAAGGTACATGGAGGCCGTTCAGGTCGTGGGTTGCGCGAGCAACCAGTCGGCAAAGGCGCCGAGATCATCGTGAATGTGGGTGCCGGGGGGCAGGTCGGGGGCGAGCGCGGCGAGGTCGGCGTCGGAGCCCAATCCCACGCGACCACGCAAATGCTCGGACTGACCGGTAAGCAGCAAATGGGCCGGGCACCCCGCAGCGGCCGCCGCCTTCACATGCCGCAAGGCATTGCCAGCCGCCGGAACGGCCGCCAGCGAGACGCCGAAGCGTTCGCCGATCTGGGTGAACAGTCCCGGCAGCGGCTTGCGGCATGTGCAGCCTTCGTCAGGCGCGTGCGGGCAGAAGAACACCGCATCCACCCGCGCGCCGGCGGCAGCCAGCTTGCGGTGCATCTTGACGTGGATGGCGTTGAGCGAGGCCATGTCGAACAGGCCGCGCCCGATGCCGGACTGGTTGGTGGCCAGCACCACGCGCCAGCCGCCCTGGTTGAGCCGGGCCACCGCTTCGAGCGCACCGGGCAACGCCTCCCACTCGTCCGGCGAGGCGACGTAGTCGTCGCGGCTGCGGTTGAGCGTGCCGTCGCGGTCGAGGATGAGGAGTTTCATGGGTGGCTCAAGTGGCGAGGCGCGAGAGATCGGCCACGCGGTTCATGGCTTCATGCAACTGCTTCAGCAACCCGAGACGGTTGGCCTTGAGCGTGGGGTCATCGGCGTTGACCATGACGCCGTCAAAGAAGGCGTCGACAGGGGCGCGCAAGGCCGCGAGCGCTTGCAGGCTGGCGGTGTAGTCGCCGGCGTCGAACTTCGCATTGGCGGCGGGCACAGTGGCCTGCATGGCGGCGAACAGGTCTTTCTCGGCTTGCTCGATCAGCGCGGATTCATTCACCGTGGCCGCCACTTCGCTTTCGGATTTTTTGAGGATATTGCCGATGCGTTTGTTGGCGGCGGCGAGGGCGGGGGCTTCTGGCAGTTTTTCGAATGCTCGCACCGCCGAGATTCGCTTCCCAATTTCAACGATTGATGGACGAAGTTCAAGCACAGCAGCGACTACAGCGTGCCCGTACATAGGCACCAAGCTGTGGAGCTTCCTTTCGAGCAAGAACGAATAGACAAGCTCGACAACATTGCCCGCAAACGAGTGCTTGGAGAACTGCGCTGCAGCAATATTCAACCAAGCACCTACGTTTATGGCGGCAGGTCTAGCGGGAGCATCAATGAAGTCCGCCAAATCAATCATCTCAACAATCGCAAGAATCCCCAACGCATGCCGCCGCAAAGCAAACGGGTCCTTGTCACCCGTCGGCAGGTTGCCGATGCCGAACATGCCGACCAGCGTCTCCAGCTTGTCGGCCAAGGCCACGACCACACCCGTCATGTTGCGTGGCAGTTCGTCACCCGCAAAGCGCGGCTTGTAGTGGTCTTCGATAGCGAAAGCGATGTCTTCCGTCAGCCCGTCGTGGCGCGCGTAATAGCCGCCCATGATGCCTTGGAGTTCGGGGAACTCACCCACCATGTCGGTGAGCAAATCGGTCTTGGCGAGTTGCGCGGCGATGTCGGCGCTTTTCGCCAGCACGTCACCACCCAGTTGCTGACCGATGGCCCGAGCAATGGCGCGCACCCGCTCCGTGCGCTCACCCTGCGTGCCCAGCTTGTTGTGATAAACCACCTTGCCCAGGCCTTCGACGCGCGAGGCCAGCGTCTTCTTGCGGTCCTGGTCGAAGAAAAACTTGGCGTCGGCCAGGCGTGGGCGCACCACGCGTTCGTTGCCTCCGATCACCGCACTCGCATCGGCGGGGCTGATGTTGCTGACCACCAGGAACTTGTTCGTCAGTTTCCCCTGCGCGTCGAGCAGCGGAAAGTACTTCTGGTTGGCCTTCATCGTGAGGATCAGGCATTCCTGCGGCACGCCGAGGAACTGCGCCTCGAACTCGCAGATCAGCACGTTGGGCCGCTCGACAAGCGCGGTCACCTCGTCGAGCAGCGCGTCGTCTTCAATGGGCCTGCAGCCCCCGCCCACCTTGGCGGCGGCAGCAGCCAGCTGGCGCGCGATCTCGGCCTTGCGTTCGGCGAACGAGGCGATCACCGCGCCGTCGCCCTGCATCGTGACCGCGTAGCTGTCGGCGTCTTTCAACACCACCGGCGAAACGGCTGCCTCAAAGCGGTGGCCGTGCGTCGTGTTGCCCGCCTTCAGGCCCAGCGCTTTCACCGGCACCACGGTGCTGCCGTGCAAGGCCACCAGACCGTGCGCCGGCCGCACGAAGTTCACGCTGGTCCAGCCGGGCAGTTCGCAGTCGGTTTCCAGCTGATAGCTCATGACCTTGGGGATCGGCAGCTTGGCCAGCGCTTCGTCCAACGCTTTCTGCAGGCCCGCAACCAGCGCGGCACCGGGCGCCACGCTCTCGTAAAACAAGGCCTCGGCCTTGCCGTCGGGCGCGCGTTTGAGGCCAGCCACGGCCGACGCGTCGGCACCCAGCGCAGCCAGGCGCTTGAGCAGCGCGGGCGTGGGCTGGCCATTCGCATCCAGGCCCACGCTCACCGGCATGAGCTTCTGGGATACCGACCTGTCAGCGGCTCGGGCCAACACGCCGGTGACGTGCGCGGCCAGCCGGCGCGGCGAGGCATAGGCCGTCACCACCGCCTCGTCGGGCGCCAGACCCTGGGCCTTGAGCTGGTCGGCCAGCACGGTGGCGAAGGCGTCGCCGAGTTTCTTCAGCGCCTTGGGCGGCAGCTCTTCAACAAACAGCTCGACGAGCAAATTCTGTGCGGTCATTCTTTTTCTTTCTCCGGGCGCTCACGCGGCCTTCTTCACCATCTGGTCCACCCACTCGCGCGGCGCCATGGGGAAGCCCAGGCGCTCGCGGCTCTCGTAGTAGCTCTGGGCCACGCCGCGCGCGAGGTTGCGGATGCGGCCGATGTAGGCGGCGCGCTCGGTCACGCTGATGGCACCGCGCGCGTCCAGCAGGTTGAAGCTGTGCGCGCACTTGAGCACCTGCTCATACGCAGGCAGCGCGAGTTGCTGCTCCATCAGGTGCTTGGCTTGTTTTTCGTGCGCGGTGAAGGCGGTGAACAAAAAGTCGGCATCGCTGTGCTCGAAGTTGTAGGCCGACTGTTCCTTCTCGTTCTGCAGGTACACATCGCCGTAGCTGAGCCTGGAGCCATCGGCACGCTGGGTCCACACGAGGTCGTAGACGTTGTCCACGCCCTGCAGGTACATGGCCAGGCGTTCCAGGCCGTAGGTGATCTCGCCGGTGATGGGTTTGCAGTCGATGCCACCCACCTGCTGGAAGTAGGTGAACTGCGTCACTTCCATGCCGTTGAGCCACACCTCCCAGCCCAGACCCCAGGCGCCGAGCGTTGGGTTTTCCCAGTCGTCTTCCACGAAGCGGATGTCGTTCTGCTTCAGGTCGAAACCCAGGGCTTCCAGGCTGCCGAGGTAGAGCTCCAGGATGTTGCTGGGTGCTGGCTTCAGGACCACCTGGTACTGGTAGTAATGCTGCAGGCGGTTGGGGTTCTCGCCGTAGCGGCCGTCCTTGGGGCGGCGGCTGGGCTGCACGTAGGCGGCCTTCCACGGCTCGGGGCCGAGCGCTCGCAGGAAGGTGGCGGTGTGGCTGGTGCCGGCGCCCACTTCCATGTCGTAGGGCTGCAGCAGCGCGCAGCCCTGGGCGTCCCAGTAGGACTGGAGTTTCAGAATGATTTGCTGGAAGGTCAACATGGGCTGGCGCGCGGGCCGCGAAGGATGAACGGGAGCGCGCCAAGCGTGGCTGCGCAAAGCGCGATTTTACGGGTGTGGCCCCGTGGGCCGGGCGCAACCGTTCACTTCGGGGGCGGGCTTCTGCCGGCGGCCGGATCTTCCCTGGCCTTGGCGATGGCGAAGTACTTGTCGAGCCACAGGCGCGCAATGTGCGCGCGCGAGATCTTGCGAAAGAAAAAGCTGATGGGGATGCCCACCGATTTGACGTCGGACACCTGGGTGATGTAGTTGTCGAAGGCGTTCATCAGGGTGTTGAGGTCGACCACCTTGTTGCAGCCGTGGTCGATGGTGCCCAGCCCCTGCAGCACACTTTGCGCCAGCCCGCTCTGCATCGCCATGTCCTGGCCGGTCTTGAGCGAGGCCGCGGCCACGGAGCTGGTGGTGCGGTGTGCATCGCGCGCCTGGCCGTGGGCGGCTGCGGCGGCGCGATGCGGGTCGTCAAGCAGGGTCGTCACGCCCATGCGCAGCTGCGAGGACCCCAGGGACGGCACGGCCCCCAGCACGATGAGGTTGGCGTGGGTGGACACGTTCTGGGTGCTCAACACCTTGCGCACGTTGTCAAGCACGCCGTCATCCACCCCGAACCCGCCGGCCGCAGCCCTCATCCAGCCCCCCAGGCGCATCTGCTCCTGCAGCGCGGCTTCCTGCTCGGCACCCAGCCCCGCACCGGCGAACTCGTTGTTCACCATGTGCACCATGCCGACGAAGCTGGAGCCGTAGTTCGCGCCGGTGAGCAGGGTCAGGCTTCTGGCGTCGACGGCACCTTCCTGCGCCTCGGCAGCCCGGATCATGGCACTCAAGTCCCCCGTGTTGATGCCTTCCCCGGCAGCGCTGTGAGCGCTGTTCCACACCTCCACCGCCTTGTCCGCATCAAGCTTGAGCGGACTCAGCATGGCCGAGGCGCGGTGGCTCGCGCTGGCGGTGATCACCAGGGTTCCTGCCAGGCTGTGGTTCTTGATTTGCTGGTGGATCTGGGCGGCGGCGGCTTTGGGCACATCGCGCGCAGTGGGGCCCAGTGCCGAGGTGGATTCCCGGATCACGTCCTCGATGCCCTTGATGGCAGCCGCCGATGTGTCGTCATTGCTGCCGTACGAAAAGTACTGCACATCGATCTTGATCGCGTCGGAGGCCAGAGGCAGGCGCTGAACCTGCACCTCGGCAAAGTCCAGCGGGCTATCCAGCCCCGACACGTTTTCAATGGACGCGACCTGTTCACGCAACTGCTGCACCTGGGTGTCGTTCCCGATGCGCGCGGCCATGTAGTCGCGTGCCGCGTCGCTCACATCCTGGTTCAGCTCGGCGATCTTGTTTCTGAGCTCCGCCACGTCCACACCCAGACCGACGAGCTCGTTGATCGTCATGCCCAGCCCGCGGCGGATGGCGATGTAGGAGTTCATCTTCTCGAACGCGGCGTCGGTTCTGGCTTGCAGGGCCGCGATTTTTTCAAGCAGCCCGAGCAGCTCGGTGTTGACGACATGTCCCAGCACCAGCGAGGGATGATCGAAGGGGATGGATGACGCCATGACGGACTTCCTCAGGGGTGTCCCGCCGGTGGCGGGGGACCTCGGGTTGTACCAAGGCAGCCGACCAGGCGTTTGACCAGCCCGTGAGGAAATCATGACGAAGCCCGACAGCGTCCTGCCGACGCCGGTACGCCGCCTGCGTCAGCGCCGACGGGTGCGTCCGCCCCGGCGCCCGAGGCCGCGCAGCGAAGCGATGACCAGCACGAGCAACAGGCAACCGACCCACATCGGCATCAGGCCCCAGCGCGCGGTCCACTGGGCGTAGGGCGTGATGCCGCTGCGCCCCTGCACGGTGGCCTCTAGCCGGCCGCGGGTGAGCCGGTCCAGCTGGTGAGTGACGGTGCCTGTGTGATCGATGACGGCGGTGGCCCCGGTGTTGGTGGCGCGCAGCATGGGGCGACCCAGCTCCAAGGCGCGCAGCCGCGATATCTGCAGGTGCTGGTCGATCGCCACCGAGTCACCGAACCAGGCAATGTTGCTGAGGTTGATCAGCACGCTGGGGGCAGTGGCCGCATCGGTGAACGACGCGGCCAGCTCTTCGCCAAACAGGTCTTCAAAACAGATGTTGGGCGCGATGCGCTGCCCCGCTACCGCCCAAGAGGGTTGGGCCAGGCCACCGCGGTTGAAATCACCCAGCGGGATGTTCATGAGGTCGGTGAACCAGCGAAAGAGCGGCGGAATGAATTCGCCAAACGGCACCAGGTGGTTCTTGTCGTAGCGGTACATGCCGGCACCCAGCGCGCCGGGCACATCGACGCGGGCCCGCTGCTTCGCGGCCGTCTCGGGCGTCAAGCCCCACACCGAGTTGGTGTAGCCCTGCTCCAGGCTGCCCAGCGGCAAGCCGACCAGTGCGCTGGTGCCACCAGCCGGCTGGTCTGCGAGGCTGCCGAGCAGCGGCTTCCAGAATTCAGCCCCCAGCTGGTTGGGCAGCAACGGAATGGCGGTCTCGGGCGCCACCACCAGCTGGGGGCCGGTCGCTGGATTGGCGCGCGCCGCGTCCACCGCCAGGCCGATCTGCTGCGGGTACCAGGCAAGAGCTTGCGCGATACCGGTGCCGGGCTCGAACTTCTGGTCTTGGGGAATGTTGCCCTGGAGCAGCCACACCCGAAGCTCGCCGGTGCTGGCGGTGCCACGCTGCCCGAGGGTTCGCCAGGCCTGGCCACCGCCGAGCATGCTCACCAGCAACCCGCCCAGCAGCGCCAGCAGGATCAGCGATCGCGCCAGGCCCCACCAGCCGTCGGTCAAACCCGGCACCAGGCGGGCCTGCACGCGCGCGCCCGGTGCGGCCATGCGCGAACCCGCGGCGGTGCGGCCAACCGGGCGGCTCACCGGAGATGCCAGCCACGTGCTCAGGCGCCGCCACAGCCCCGAGAGCACGGAGGCCACGGCGTAAGCCAGGATCGCAGCCAGAAAACCCATGCCATACACGCCCACCAGCGGTGCCCAGGGAGCCATCAGGTCCACCTGCGCGTAGCCGCCAGCCCCCCAAGGGAAGCCAGTGAACCAGTGACCCCGCGCGAGCTCGGCCAGTGTCCAGAGTGAGGCAAACAGCAGCGCCTGCGCAGTGCGAGAAACGGGCGCCCAGCTGCACAAGAGTCCCACGGCCACGGCGTAGTAAATGGACAGCAGTCCGGCCAGCGCGAGCACCGCGAGCACCGCCAGCCAGGCCGGCAGGCCGCCGTAGGTGTGCAGGGAAATGAACAACCACCAGAAGGTGCCGGACAACCACAGCGTGGAGAACACCCAGCCGCGCCAGGCTGCCTGCCCCACGCGCGTGGCGTACTGCAACGCGAGCACTAGCATCGACAACGAAACGATTTGCCAGAAACCACTGGGTTGACCCAGCCGCGTGCCGGGCAAGCTCCAGCCGGTCATGGGCCAGGCGATCGACGCCGCCTGCAACACACCACCCAACAGGCAGAACCAGAACCAGAAAAAACCGCTGCCGCGCGCACTGCGCCCCGGCGGGCGGCGACTCATCGGGTTGAAGCTCGACGGGGTGTGGAGCGATCCGAACAGGCTGCGCATAAACCGGGTGGGCTCGCGGCTGGGCTCAAGGCTCTGCGGGAATCGGCATCACCTTGAACCACTTCACCGCACCGCCTTTGGTGTGCAGCACGACAAAGCGCAAGCCTTCGAGTTCATGAACCTCACTCCGTTTGGGCACATGGCCCATGGCGTGGGCGATCATGCCGCCGATGGTGTCGAAGTCCTCTTCGGACAGCTTCAAACCGAAAGATTCGTTGATGCGCTCGATTGGTGTGTCACCACTCACGCGCCACGTGCTGTCGGCCAGGGAAAAGATGTCGCCTTCGTCTTCGGCCACATCGAACTCGTCTTCAATCTCGCCAACGATTTCTTCGAGCACGTCTTCGATGGTGATGAGGCCGGCCACACGGCCGAATTCGTCGATCACGATGGCCAGGTGGTTGCGGTTGCCACGGAACTCGCGCAACAGGTCGTTGAGCCCCTTGGTCTCGGGCACGAAGGTGGCCGGGCGCAGCAGGGCGCGGATGTTGAGCTCGGGCGCCCGCTGCAACTTGAGCAAATCCTTGGCCAGCAGGATGCCGATGATGTTTTCACGCTCGCCTTCGAACACCGGAAAGCGGGAGTGCGCGGTGTCGATGACCAGGTGCAGCAGTTCGTCGTAAGGGGCATCGATGTCCAGCACATCCATGCGTGGTGTGGCCACCATCACGTCGCCGGCGGTCATGTCGGCAATCCGGATGACGCCTTCAAGCATCACGCGCGACTCCGCGTTGATGATGTCGTTGTCCTCGGCGTCGGCGAGGGTTTCGATCAGCTCGTCTTTGGAATCCGGCCCGGGGTGAATGAACTCCGCGAGCTTTTGCAGGAAACCACGTTTGTCGACATGCCGCAGGCTGCGCTGCGGCCCACCACTGGGAGGGGATTCGGCCACTGAAGGAAAGGGGAGTTGTAACGGTGCGAAAGGATACCGCAAGCCAGTGACTCAAAGCAAAAAAGCGGCCAGGCTGCCGCCCGACGCCGACTGGCTGTCAGCCCCGGGCCCGTTCCCGTGCTTCGCGAACGCCCTGACGGATGTCCTGCAACACACTCAGCAGACGCCAGAACTGTTTGGCCTGGACCTTGAGGTGGTAGTCGGTGAGGGCCACCTGCTGGTTGACCAGTTCGGTGACGCGCGAATCGAAGTCGGCCGGCGGCAGCCGCAGATGGGCTTCGGACTCGGAGCCGTCGCGCTCGATGATCGCGCCGGCATGGCGCGCAATCTTCAGCATGGCGGTGTTCTCCGACAGCGCATGGATGAATAGTTGCGTCACACCTTCGTTGCGCGCGTGCATGACCGCGCGCTCGAACAGCCGGCTGCCGTAGCGGCGCCCGCGCGCGCTTTTGGCCACCGACACACCGAACTCCGCACAACTGGTGTACTGGGGATCGACCGAGAACGCCAAGTGGGCCATGGCGATCAGATCGAGGCGGCGGTTGAAAATGCCGAAGAGTTCATCGCGTTCGAAGTTGAGCTGGTCCACATAGCGGGTGATCTGCTCGTCGTTGGCGGCATAGCCGAAGCGCAGGTAACGATCGTGCGGCTCCAACGACAACAGGTGGGCCAGGATGCGGTCACGTTGCCCCGGCCCGATCGAGCGGATGGGAACCACCACGCTGGTGGAGGGGAAGCGGTGCTCGTCAGAAGCCCGCGCATTGTTCGCGCTATCACCTGCCGCCACAGGGGCACGCGGTATTGCAGACTTGAACCATTGGGTGGGATTGACCATGGGAGAACTTTAAGGGTTATCCCTATATCGACAAGGACTGAAGTCCCTAAACGGGTCTTTTCCCGATGGGCGGGCAGCGGGCGACCGCTGGTCGCGCAAGACGGGTCTTAAAGCGGCAGCGCGGTCGTGCTTTTGACACGGTCCATCACGAAACTTGTCTTGCAGTCCTGCACGCTGGGGTGCTTGAGCAAGGTGTCCATCATGAAGCGCGAGTACGCAGCCATGTCAGCCACCACCAGACGCAGTTGAAAGTCCATTTCCCCTGTGAGCGCTGCGCACTCCACCACCTCGGGCCACGCCATGACGCTGGCGCGAAACACGTCCATCGGGTTGCGCTTGGCGCTGCCGGCGTGTTTTTCCAGCCGCACGTTCACGTAGGCCGTGAGGCCCAGGCCCACCGCTTCCGGCCTCACCAGCGCCACGTAGCGGTCGATGATCTGTGACTCCTCCAGTCGACGCACACGCCGCAGTACCGCACTGGGCGACAGGCCCACCGACTCGGCGATCTGGTCGTAGGTGGCGCGCCCGTCGGCCTGCAGGATGCGCAATATGTGGCGATCAAGCTTGTCCAGTGCTTCCATGTCCAGAAGTATGCAGGTTTCCTGCAATACAGACAGATGGAGCGCCCCAAAACGCCGAAATCGTGACACCCTGCGCCGATACAGTGGCGCTTTGCCGACGCCCAATGGAGACAGACATGAACACAGCCTCGCCCACCACGACCCCGATGGCCACCACCGAATGGGACAATCCCATGGGCACCGATGGCTTCGAGTTCATCGAATACGCCGCGCCGGACCCTGTGGCCATGGGCGCGTTGTTCGAACGCATGGGCTTCAAAGCCATTGCCAAACACCGCCGCAAGGCCGTGACGCTCTACCGCCAGGGCGAGATCAACTTCATCATCAACGCCGAGCCCGACAGCTTTGCACAGCGCTTTGCGCGACTTCACGGTCCCAGCGTGTGCGCCATTGCGTTCCGGGTGGGCGATGCCAAAGCCGCCTACGAGCGCGCCATTTCGCTGGGGGCCTGGGGCTATGCGCAGTCGGCCGGTCTTGGCGAACTGAACATCCCGGCCATCAAGGGCATCGGCGACTCGATCATTTATTTCATCGACCAATGGCGCGGCAAGAACGGTGCGAAAACCGGCGACATCGGCAACATCGGGTTTTTCGACGTGGACTTTCAGCCCATTGCCGATAACTCCGGTGCCGAGCTCAACCCGGCAGGCCACGGCCTTACCTACATTGACCACCTCACGCACAACGTGCACCGTGGCCGCATGGACGAGTGGGCTGGCTTCTACGAGCGCCTGTTCAACTTCCGCGAAGTGCGCTATTTCGACATTGAAGGCCAGGCCACCGGCGTGAAGAGCAAGGCCATGACCAGCCCCTGCGGCAAGATCCGCATTCCCATCAACGAAGAAGGCAACGAGAAGGCCGGCCAGATCCAGGAGTACCTGGACCGCTACCACGGCGAAGGCATCCAGCACATCGCCATGGGCTCCACCAATCTCTACGACACGGTCGACGCCTTGGAGCTCAGCGGGGTGAAGCTGCTCAACACCAGCGACACCTACTACGAGCTGCTGCCCAAGCGCATCCCGAACCACGGCGAAAGCGTGGAAGCGCTGAAGCAGCGCAATATCCTCGTGGACGGCGCGCCGGGTGAACTGCTGCTGCAGATCTTCAGCGAGAACCAGCTGGGGCCGATCTTTTTCGAGTTCATCCAGCGCAAGGGCAACCAGGGTTTCGGGGAGGGCAACTTCAAGGCGCTGTTCGAAACCATGGAACTGGATCAGGTGCGCCGCGGCGTGTTGAAGGCCTGACATGGCTGTTGAACCCGTCGTCTACGGCGCCAGTGATCGCCCTCCGCGTGGAGACTACACGCGCGCCGATGTCGACTACACCTGCCCGCAGAATTGGGCGTCGTACACCGACGCAGACCACGACACGTACCGCCGGCTCTACGAGCGTCAGACCGCCTTGCTGCCCGGACTGGCCTGTGATGCCTTTATCGAAGCCCTTCCGTCATTGGGGGTGAAGGACCGCATTCCAAGCTTTGAGGAAATCAACGCGCGCCTCAAGCCCGCGACCGGCTGGGAGTTGGTGGCGGTGCCTGGGCTGATCCCTGAGCGGCCCTTCTTCGACTTGCTCGCCCACCGGCGTTTCCCTGTCACCGACTGGATCCGCCAACCCGATGAGTTCGACTACATCGTGGAACCCGACGTGTTCCACGACCTCTTCGGGCACGTGCCACTGCTGTTCAACCCTGTGTTTGCCGACTACGTGCAGCGCTACGGTGCGGGCGGGTTGAAGGCGCACGATCTGGGCGCGGGTGAACTGCTGTCGAGGCTGTATTGGTACACGATCGAATTCGGGCTGATCCGGCAGTCCGACGGGTTGCGAGCCTATGGCGCCGGCATCCTCAGTTCGTCGGGTGAACTGCGGCACAGCGTGAGCAACCATCAACCGAAACGCATTGCGCTGGACCTGTTGCGCTGCATGCGCACCCGCTACAAGATCGACGACTTTCAGGCAACGTACTTCGTCATCGACAGCTTTGCCCAGTTGTTCGAAATGACCGCGCCCGACTTTGCACCGCTCTACGACATTGTGCGCAGTCAGGGCGAGCTGGCCCCCGACGCCACCATCGCCAGCGACTCATCCATCACCCTGGGGTGAAATGCCAGCGCCACATGGGCGGCTCCTGCCACATGCCGGTTGTCAGCACCTGGCAATGTGGCTGTGGACGCAGGAAAAACGATGTTGTCGGTGTTGCTGTACCAGCAGACAAACAGTTCGGCATTGCGGTTCGCGCTGATTGCCAGCTCCCGCTCCAGCAGCCCCGTTTGCCAATCGCCGTCACGGCGCATCTGGCGACCATTGTCCAGGTAACTGAAGCGGGCCAGCCAGGTACCACGGTGCGGCGTGCCGATCGTGATGATTCTTTCAACACGGGAGGCCGCGCCGGGCACCGCAGCCAGCCATGCCCTCGCTGCCAGCCCCCCCATGCTGTGGCAGATGATCGTTGGTGGTCTGCCGCTCAGCGCCGCCGCGGCCGAAACGGCATCGTCAATGGTCGGCACATAGTCATCGATCGATCCAAAGATCGGTTCCAGATTGACAGAAACATAGGGCACTCCCAGCCCCTGCAAACGCTCCATCCAGGGTAGCCAGAACCCTCGATTGCAGAGGAATCCATGCACCAACACCACTGCGGGGATGTTTGTTGACGTGGCATTTTGTGTGTCGGGCAGGCATCGCCAGCGAAAGGGCTGGCGCCATGCAAACACCTTGGGCGCAATTTGCACTTCCTGCCACCAAGCCCCCAGCCATTGGGCCCCACTCGCACGCGGAACCGCCTCCACGCGGTTGATGAACACCGCTGCCACGATTTCGACAGCGAGAACCACTGCGCAGCCCAGGATCAAAACTCCCACGCCTGCTAGGGTGAAGATCAAGTGGCGGGGCCACATCCACCACGCCCAGCCGATCACCAACACAAGTGCGCACAGCACCAGCACCTGCTGCAAACGTGCGAGTGACGACGCAGTGTTCCGGTCCACGGATGATTTGGCGGCGGGAGCGTGTTCCATGTCCATGAGCAAACTATCGCACGTCCGCACGGTGGGCCTTGCGATGGCCCTTCGCGACAGCACAGGATCCACACGCGGGCTAGACTTGTTTTCCCGTTGCCTACCCGCCATGAGCCAGAACATCAGCGCTTCCGATCGCATACGAACGCACCTTGAGCGCGTGGCTCAGCTGCGGTCACAGGCGCACGCCACAGGACTGCAGGCAGCGGTCCACGACATCAAGCGCCTTCAGGCCTGCAGGTTTCGAGGCACTTACGGCGATTTTCTCAAGCACCCCAGGTACGGCCCGGC
Source organism: Burkholderiales bacterium (assembly GCA_038327405.1). Lineage (GTDB taxonomy): Bacteria > Pseudomonadota > Gammaproteobacteria > Burkholderiales > Burkholderiaceae_C > Hydrogenophaga. The sequence goes on from JBBQKZ010000066.1 coordinate 18,093, forward strand.
CACCCGCTTTTTTCTGGACGAGCTTTATGGCGTTCACGACTTCGCCCAGCGCGACGCCCAGTTCTCCCGAATCGCTGCAGCCTTGGAGCGGCTGTTTCCTGAATCCGTGGCTCAGCTCGCGGTCGACCTGGCTGAGACCCACGCCTTGACCGAAGTGCTGGACCATCAACTGGCGGGTCATTGGATCGCCATCGGTAACGAATTTGCCCCGGAGAGCCGATACATCATGAGTTGGCGCCTGACCGACGCCCGCGTATCTCGTGAGCGTCAGTTGGCGGTGGTTCAACACATGGGTTTTGAGTTGCAGCGCCTGACCCGCATGAAAACCTTGCGCATGGGTCTTCGCGTCATGCGGAACCCCGCCCGTGCAGCCGGTCTGGACTCTCTACAACGTTTTCTTGAGACCGGGTTTGATGCATTTGCTGCCCTGGGCGACGCCCGACCATTTCTGGAGACAATCGCGCAACGTGAATCCAGCTGGGTAGACGCTCTGTTTGGGGAAGATCTGACCTCGTGCGGCCTTGCATTGAGAGAAGAGCTGATCAGAGGGAGCTGAGTTGTCCGCCCCAACACTTCGACCATCACTGACAACCATGGAACCCACACATGACCTTGCTACAGACTGCCCGCATCGACACAGCCCATTTGGAGGAGCTTGGGATCACCGTCTTCGAACGCGGCTGGCTGTCATCCAACAACGTGCTGTTCACAGGCTCCACATCCACCGCACTGGTTGATTCAGGTTACTGCACACATGCAAGGCAGACCATCAACCTCGTAACAGAAGCACTGAACGGCCGGCCGCTTGACCTTCTCCTGAATACTCATCTTCACAGCGACCACTGCGGAGGCAACGCGGCACTTCAAACAGAATTCCCCTCGCTTCACACTCGGATTCCGCCAGGCCAAGCGGCGTCGGTCGCCAATTGGGACCCCGTTGCACTCACTTACGCCTCCACAGGGCAGACATGCCCCCCGTTCGCTTTTCAAGGACTGTTGGCTCCAGGGACGACCGTTCAGTTGGGCGACAACCCGTGGGAGATTCACGCCGCAAAGGGACATGATCCCCACTCTGTCATTCTTTTCGAGCCTCGCACCCGCGTGCTGATCTCCGCCGACGCCCTTTGGGAAAACGGATTCGGCATCGTTTTCCCGGAACTGGAAGGCTTGGAAGCGTTCGACGAAGTGGCGGGCACACTTGACCTTATCGAAACATTGGGCGCTACAACCATCGTGCCTGGCCACGGGCCAGTGTTTGAAAATGCGGCAGGCGCACTTCGGCGGGCACGAATGCGTTTGGAGCAATTCGTAAACCACCCCGAGCAGCACCGCCGCCATGCACTCAAAGTTCTCATCAAATTCAAACTGCTCGAATGGCAATCCGTCGATTGGGATGAGCTGTACGAATGGTACGTCACCACACCGTACATTGCTCTCATTCAGCAACGAAGCAGCCAGACGAATGCAGTGGAATTGCAATTGACTCTGAACTCCCTGATCCGTGATCTGACAGATCGACACGCTGTGCGTCGAGAGGACAACAGATTGATCAATATTTGAAAGTGGGATCAAGAAGTCATGAGACTGCGCTCCAAAGCGAACGCCAGAAAGCCCAAACCCCCAGGTACCGGGAGGCACGAGGGGGTTTGGGGGGCTGGGTAAGAGCCTGACGATGACCTACTTTCACACGGGAACCCGCACTATCATCGGCGCAAAGGCGTTTCACTGTC
>JBBQKZ010000067.1:0-19686 GCA_038327405.1 Burkholderiales bacterium
ACCAACGCGGCGTACTCACCCAGCGAATGCCCTGCGAGTACGGCCGGCGACGCGCCCCCTTCAGCCCGCCAAACACGCCAGGCTGCCACCCCGGCGACCAACATCACCGGTTGGGTGTTGGTGGTCAGGGCGAGCAACTCCTTGGGTCCTTCGCGAATCAGTTGACCCACGTTTTCGCCGAGCGCGTCAGAGGCTTCGGCGAGGGCTCCGAGCACCTCGGGGTGATCACCCCAAGCGTCAAGCATGCCCACGGTTTGTGAGCCCTGGCCTGGAAATACAAACGCAAAATTCTTCATGTGATCTTCAAATGGTCTTGTGCGGCTGAAGGAATGGTCCAACGACCGCTCAGAAATCCAGCAGCACGGCGCCCCAGGTGAATCCGCCACCCACGCCCTCCAGCATCAGGGTGTCGCCCTTCTTGACTTGACCCTGCCGCACAGCGTGGTCGAGCGCCAGCGGGATCGATGCGGCCGAGGTGTTGCCATGTTGGTCAACGGTCACCACCACCTTGTCCATGGGCAGCTTCAACTTGCGGGCCGTGCTTTGCATGATGCGGATGTTGGCCTGGTGCGGAATCAACCAGTCAACGTCTGCGGCTGTCTTACCCGCCTTGGCGAGCACGGCCAGTGCGGTGTCCTCGAGCACACCAACCGCGAGTTTGAAAACCGCCTGGCCGTCCATCTTGAGCAGCGGATCACCCAACACGGCACCACCCGACACGTGCCCGGGCACGCAAAGGATGCCGGCGTGCTTGCCGTCGGCGTGGATGTCGGTGGCGAGGATGCCTGGCGCATCCGACGCTTCAAGCACCACTGCCCCGGCACCATCACCGAACAGCACACACGTGGTGCGGTCGTTGAAATCCAGGATGCGGCTGAACACCTCCGAACCGACCACGAGCGCCTTGTGCGCGGTGCCTGACTGGATCAGGGAATCGGCCACGGTGAGGGCGTAAATGAAACCACTGCAAACCGCCTGTACATCGAAAACGGGACAGCCGGCGATTCCAAGTTTGTGCTGGAGAAGCGCTGCGGTGGAGGGAAACACCATATCGGGTGTCGAGGTCGCCACGATGATCAGGTCGATGTCGGCAGGCTGAACGCCTGCTGCAGCCATGGCGCCTCGGCAGGCCTCGGCAGCCAGATCGCTGGCAAAGACCCCTTCCGCCGCGAAATGCCGAGCACGGATCCCGGTTCTCTCCACAATCCAGTCGTCGCTGGTTTCCACGCCACGTGTGGCCAACATGTCCACCATGTCGGCGTTGGTCAGGCGGTGGGGGGGCAGGCAACTGCCAGTACCGGTGATGCGGGCGAAACGGGTCATGCGGAGCGGGCGGAAAGGGTCAAAGTGTCGGGATGCTCTTGAGTTCGCTGGGCAGCGACTCGGGCGAGATCAGTTGCTGCGCATGCGCGATCCGGTCGCGCACATTGTCAAGAAGCCGGTTGTGGGCCGCATCATAAGCCCGCCCCAGCGCCTGCTCGAAGGCAAAGGCATCGGCAGAGCCGTGGCTCTTGAACACCAGACCCCGCAGACCCAGCAGTGCCGCACCGTTGTAGCGACGGTGATCTACGCGATTTTTAAACGACTTCAGCACAGGATAGGCGACGATAGCCGTCATTTTGCGAAAGATGCTGCTGGAGAACTCCTCTCGAAGAAAGCCGCTGATCATGGATGCCAAACCCTCGCTGGCCTTGAGAGCGACATTGCCTACAAAGCCGTCGCACACAACGATGTCGGTCGTGCCCTTGAAGATATCGTCGCCTTCGACGTTGCCGAAAAAATTGAGATCGCCGGTGTTGGCTGCATTTCGCAGCAGAACACCGGCTTTTTTGATCACTTCACTGCCTTTGATTACCTCTTCACCCACATTCAGCAAGCCTACGCTGGGCTCGGGGCGGCCCGTGGCCGCTGCCACCAGGGCCGATCCCATCACCGCGAACTGCAACAGGTGCTCGGCGGAACAATCCACGTTTGCTCCCAGATCCAGCACCGTGGTGGCGCCTCCACGAGCGTTGGGCATCTGTGTGGCGATCGCCGGACGGTCGATGCCGTCGAGTGTCTTGAGCACATAACGGGCGATCGCCATGAGCGCACCGGTGTTGCCGGCTGAGACCACCGCTTGCGCATGACCGTCCTTGACCTGGTTGATGGCCACCCGCATGGATGAATCTTTTTTGCGACGCAGCGCAACTTCCACAGCGTCGTCCATGCCCACAACCTCGGTCGCCGGCACCACAGTGCAGCGAACGTTGTTGAGCAGTTGCGGCCATGCCCGGAACACCTCCGGTTTGCCCACCAGCAAGAGCTGGGCTTGCGGGTGACTGGCGAGAAAGGCCTGGCAGGCGGGCATCGTCACGCCCGGCCCCACATCCCCACCCATGCAATCCACGGCAATGGTGATCATCTCAACTTCCTGAGGCGGGCACGGCAGGTGCCCCATCCATGAAAAAAGCCCGCATGGAACATGCGGGCCTGGGCCTGTCAAGGCTGCCTGACCCCGAGCGCGTGACGCAGCGAGGCCAAGGGCAAGCCATCACTTCAGGCTTCGGATTTGTTCTTCAGCACCTGACGACCGCGGTAAAAACCGTTGGGGCTGATGTGGTGACGCAGGTGGATTTCACCGGTGGTGGGCTCCACGGCGATGCCGGGCACGACCAAGGCATTGTGCGAACGGTGCATGCCGCGCTTGGAAGGGGACTTTTTGTTTTGCTGAACAGCCATGGTGGGCTCCTGAAATCGGTAGGGACAAACGGGTGCGCCTGGACCATGCACGTCGGAGTGCTTCTGGATGGCAGCGCAAAGCCAAGCATTATAGCCCGAAGCGCTGGCTCAAGCCTGGCACCCGATGAGGGGTTGGCAATCCGCCTACTTCTTGAGCTTGGCGAGCTCGGCAAACGGGTTCTTGCGTTCGGACTCACCGTCGTCCAGCCCCACCATGGGATCGGACGCCTGCATGATCACCGGCACGGGACATGTATCGTGCAACGGGACCAGCGGCAACTCCATCAGCAACTCGTCTTCGAGCACATCCTGGAGTCGGGGTCGCGGTTCAAGTGCCAGCAAGTCTTCCTCACAATCGTCATCTTCGGCCGCGGCCGTTGCCTCGTCGTTCACGAAGCGGAACCACCGGTCGACCGACAGCGGCGTGTCGACCGGGCCGAGGCATCGCTGGCAGGTCAACGGAACCGAAGCCTCTGCCTGCAGGTGCAGCCAGACCGCAGGCGCGCCGCCGGTGGCGCTCGGGCGCATTTCGCCACGGGCTCGCCATGCGACCGACCCGGGAGCGGGGTGACCCTCGTCGGCGTGAGCCTCGGCTTGCAGGCGTTCAAAACGGGTCATCGGATCTTCTGCTTGCAAACTGGCACCGGCCAGGGCGAAGGCGCGCACGTCCAGCCTGTCTGGATTCCAGATTGTCTTGGGGGTGGGTTTCATGTCGGGCAGTTTAAGAGAATGCACGGAGAATAGCGGGATGATCTCCGACCGCGCCAGCGCAACTCCCCCCACTTCGCGCCCCCTCATCCTGGGGTCCACGTCCCGCTACCGGCACGATCTCCTGTCCAGGCTGCAGTTGCCTTTCGAGGTTGTGGCACCCAACGTGGACGAGACCCCGCTATCGGGTGAGAACCCTGCGGACCTGGCGGTGCGACTCGCCTTGGCCAAGGCCCGCGATGTGGCTGCGCGCCACCCCCAGGCGGTGGTGATCGGCAGCGACCAGGTGGCGGATTTGCGTGGCGAGCCGCTGGGCAAACCGGGCACCCACGAACGTGCAGTCGTGCAACTCAGGCGTCTGCGCGGTGAAACCGTGGTGTTCCAGACCGCGCTGGCCGTGGTCTGTGCGGCCACCGGCTTCGAGCAGTGCGACATCGCCTCGGTGCGAGTGGTGTTCAGAAAACTCAGCGATGCCGAGATCGAACGTTACCTGCGGGCCGAGCAGCCTTACGACTGCGCGGGCAGCGCCAAGAGCGAAGGCCTGGGCATCTCGCTGCTGGAGCGCATCGATAACGACGATCCCACCGCGCTGGTCGGCCTGCCCTTGATTCGCACCTGCCGCATGATCCGCGCCGCCGGCGTGCATGTGCCGTGAGCGGAGCTCTCGCCACCAAGGGAGCCCTCTACCTGGTGCCCACGCCGCTGGATTTTGGCATGGCGGTCGATGCCGCACCGGCTGAAACCTGGCTGCCCCGTGAAACACTGGCGGTGGCCAGCGGTCTGACGCACTGGATCACAGAAAACGCGAAAAGCACGCGCGCCTTCCTGAAAAGGGTGGAGGCATCCGTGGGCATTGCCTTGCCTGTGCAGGGTCAACACATCACCGAACTGCCGCGCGTCGCACACAAGAAAGGCGACCACACCCCGCAAGCCGAGGGCGATGCACAGGCGCGCGACCTGCTCGCGCCCGCCCTTCAGGGACACCACATCGGCCTCGTTAGCGAAGCCGGCATGCCGGCCATTGCCGACCCCGGCAGCGCCGTGGTGCGCGCCGCGCATGCGCTGGGTTTGAAGGTGATACCGCTCACGGGACCGGTCTCGCTGATGCTGGCGCTGGCCGCCAGCGGCTTGAACGGGCAGAGCTTCGCCTTCGTCGGCTACGTGCCGCAAGAGGCTTCGGAGCGGGGCAAGCGCCTGAGGGAACTGGAAGCGCTGGCACTCAAAACCGGGCAGACCCAGATCCTGATCGAGACGCCCTACCGCAACACCGCTCTGCTGCAGGCGTTGCTGCAGACCTTGCATCTGCACACCCGGTTGGCCGTGTGCTGCGCCATGTCGCTGCCGCAGCAGGTCAGCCGAAGCGCGCTGGTGAGTGAATGGAAACGCACCCCGGGCATCGCCGGCGAACTGCCGCTGGACACGCCCGCGGTGTTTCTGTTTGGTCGTTGAAGCTTCAGCCCATCACGCGCTTGAGGTGGGCGCGCACCGAGGCACCCAGCTCGGCATTGGCCAGCGCCAGATCGATCGTGGCCTCCAGAAACCCTTCCTTGCTGCCGCAGTCGTAGCGAGTGCCGTCGTAGCGGAAGGCCTGGACTTTTTCGACGCCGATCAAGGCGGCGATGCCGTCGGTGAGCTGAATCTCGCCACCAGCACCGCGCGGCTGGCGGCGAATGCTCTCGAACACCGCCGGCGTGAGCACGTAGCGCCCCGCCACGGCCAGGGTGGACGGCGCCACGTCGGGCGCAGGCTTCTCAACCATGGCAAACACCTCGGCCAGCGCAGCGCTGACGCCGTGCACGTCGACCACACCGTAGCGCCGGGTGTCTGCGCGCGGCACATCCTGCACAGCCAGCACGGTGCCGGGGCTCGATTCGTAGGCTTGCACCATCTGTTGCAACACGCTCGGGCCACCTTCAGCCTGTCGGGCACCCAACATCAGATCGTCCGCCAGCAGCACGGCAAACGGCTCTTCACCCACCAGGCGCTCGGCACACAACACCGCGTGTCCCAGTCCGAGCGCGCGGGGCTGGCGCACGTACACACAGTCCATGTCGTCGGGTTTGATGGAGTTCACCAGCTCAAGCAGGGCCGACTTGCCAGCCGCTTCGAGCTCCATCTCCAGCTCGTAGGCGGTGTCGAAGTGGTCTTCAATGGCGCGCTTGTGGCGCCCGGTCACGAAGATCATTTCGCGGATGCCGGCAGCGTAGGCCTCTTCAACGGCGTATTGAATCAACGGCTTGTCCACCACCGGCAGCATTTCCTTGGGAATGGCTTTGGTGGCGGGAAGGAAGCGGGTGCCCAGGCCACCCACCGGAAAAACAGCTTTGCGAATTTTCATGGTCTCTCTTTGCTCTGTGGTGTCGATTCCTGAAGGGTAGCCTTTCATGGTAACGGTGCAGCGCAAAAAAATGCATCGAAAGGCTACACTGAGCCGATCTTCCAAGGCGGCCCTCGTCCCGCCGCTCAAACCAAACACGCCAGCGCATGAGCATCACCCCCGTCATTCTTTGCGGAGGCTCCGGCACCCGCCTGTGGCCGTTGAGCCGCCAGAGCTTTCCCAAACAATTCGTGCCCTTGGTGGGCGATCAGAGCCTGTTGCAGCTGACACTGGCGCGTCTGGCCTGGTGCGGCAATCCGCCCATGTGCGTGGCCTCCGAAGACCACCGCTTCCTGGTGGCCGACGCCATGGAGTCGCAAGGCTCGGCGGGCCAAGTGCTGCTGGAGCCGGCGGCACGCAACACAGCGGCGGCCATGGCGCTGGCTGCCCTGCTGGCGGCCACACCCGCAGAAGCAGACCCACTGCTGCTGTTCTGCCCGTCCGACCATCACATCCCCGACGTCGAGGCTTTCGCGCACACCATCCAACAGGGCGTGCCCGCGGCCGAGGCCGGCGCCATCGTCACCTTCGGCGTGGTGCCCAGTTTCCCGAGCACGGCCTATGGCTACATCGAGCAGGGTGACGCCCGCGCCGACGGCAGCCGCCGCGTGGCGCGATTCATCGAAAAGCCCGCGCCCGCCGCTGCGCAGGCCCTGCTGCTGCAAGGCAATGTGCTGTGGAACGCCGGTATCTTCCTCGTCCGCGCCAGCACTTTTTTGACCGCGCTCGGCCAGCATGCCGACGACATCCTGCAGTCGTGCCGCGAAGCCATGGCCAGCCCGAAGCAGGACACGGTGGGCCAGATCCACTTCGTGCGGCCCGACGCCGCACCCTTCCTGGCCTGCCGCTCCCAGAGCATCGACTACGCCGTGATGGAACGCCATGCCGACGTGGCCGTGGTGCCCTTCCAGGGCCAGTGGAGCGACGTGGGCAGCTGGAACGCCGTGGCCGATCTCAGCCCCGCCGACGACGACGGCAACCGCATCACCGGGCAGGGGCACACCCTGCACGCCAGCAACACATTCATCCATGCACCGCACCGCACCGTGGTGGCCCTGGGCACAAAAGACCTGCTGATCATCGACACGCCCGACGCCCTGCTGGTGGCCCAGCGCGACCACGCGGAGCAGGTCAAGGACGTGGTGGCTCACCTTGCCCGTCTGCAGGTACCCCAAGCCGCCCTGCACCGTCGCGTGGCGCGCCCCTGGGGCTGGTACGACAGCGTGGACATGGGCGAACGCTTCCAGGTCAAGCGCATCGGCGTCAAGCCTGGCGCCAGCCTCAGCCTGCAGAAACACCACCACCGCGCCGAGCACTGGATCGTCGTCAAGGGCACGGCCGAGGTCACGCGTGGTGCAGAAACCTATTTGCTGTCGGAGAACCAGTCCACCTACATTCCCATCGGCGAAGTGCACCGTCTGCACAACCCCGGCAAGCTGGCGCTGGAGATGATCGAAGTGCAGTCGGGCAGCTACCTGGGTGAAGACGACATCGTGCGACTGGAAGACAAGTACGGTCGCCAGCCCGACGCCGCCAAACCCTGAGATGCCAGACATGAAGATCCTGCTCACCGGCGGCGCCGGCTACATCGGCAGCCACACCGCCGTGGCCCTGGTGGCGGCCGGGTTCGACCCGGTCATTCTGGACAATTTCTCCAACAGCCACCCAGTGGTGATGGAGCGCCTGGCCACCATCACCGGCCGGCCCATCGCACTGGAACGCGGTGACGTGCTGGACACCCCCTGGGTGGAAGACGTGTTGCGCCGCCACCAGCCGGCCGGCGTGGTGCACTTTGCTGGCGACAAGGCGGTGGGCGAGAGTGTGGCGTTGCCGCTCAAGTACTTTCACAACAACATCGGCGGTGCCGTCAGCCTGCTGCGTGCCATGGAAACCGCGCGCGCCGAGGCTCCGGGCCACGCGCCCACGCTGGTGTTCTCCAGCAGCGCCACGGTCTATGGTGACCCGGCCACCGTACCCATCACCGAGAACTTTCCGCGCAGCCACACCAACCCGTATGGCCACAGCAAGCTGGTGATCGAAGACATGCTCTCGGCCTTGCGCACCGCCAGTCCGGCTTGGCGAGTGGGCGTGCTGCGGTATTTCAACCCCGTCGGCGCGCACCCCAGCGGACTCATCGGCGAGGACCCGGCCGGCATCCCGAACAACCTCATGCCCTACGTGGCGCAGGTGGCCGTGGGCCAGCGCGAACACCTCAATGTGTACGGCGACGACTACCCCACACCCGACGGCACCGGCGTGCGCGACTACATCCACGTGCAGGATCTGGCTGTTGGCCATGTGGCCGCCATCAAGGCATTGCTGGGTCGCAGCGAGAGCTTCACGGTGAACCTGGGCACAGGCCGCGGTCACAGCGTGCTCGACGTGGTGAAGGCGTTTGAGGCCGCCAGCGGCAAGCCGGTGCCCTACCGTGTGGCGCCCCGCCGTGCCGGCGATGTGGCGCAGTGCTGGGCCGACCCGGCGCTGGCCATGCGCCTTTTGGGCTGGCAGGCCCTGCACACACTGGACGACATGTGCGCCGACGCCTGGCGCTGGCAGAGCGCCAACCCGAACGGTTACCGGAGCTGAACGCCTGCTGCGCGGGCTGCCAGGAACATGCCCTCGCCCACACTGGCGCCGAAGCGTTTGGCCAGGCGCAAGCCAACATTTTCGCGGCGCGTGTAGTCCACCAGCTCTTCGGCCTTGACGATCTCGCGCGCCACATAGTCCAGGTTGCCCAGGCCATCGGCCAGACCGAGCTTCACTGCCTGCTCCCCGTTCCAGACCAAGCCACTGAAAGTGTCGGGCGTCTCTTTCAGGCGGTCACCACGGCCCTTTTTCACCACCGCGATGAACTGCGTGTGAATTTCGCCCAGCAGGTTCTGCATGAACAGGCGCTGCGATTCGTCCTGCGGGCTGAACGGATCGAGCAGGCCCTTGTTGGCACCCGCCGTCATGAGGCGGCGCTCGATACCGAGCTTTTCCATCAAGCCGGTGAAGCCAAAGCCGTCCATGAGCACGCCGATGCTGCCCACCAGGCTGGCCTTGTCCACGTAAATGTCGTCTGCCGCTGCGGCAATGTAGTAGGCGGCTGACGCGCAGGTCTCCTCGACAACCGCGTACACCTTCTTGTTGTGAATGCCCTTCAGGCGCGTGATCTCGTCGTTGATGATGCCGGCCTGCACCGGGCTGCCGCCGGGGGAGTTGATCAGCAGCACGACCGCCTGGGCGCCCGCATCGTCAAAAGCCGAGCGCAACGCGGCCACCACATTTTCAGCACTGGCTTCAGCGCCAGAGGCGATTTCGCCCTTGATTTCAACCACCGCCGTGTGGGGTGAACTGGTCGACGATGTGACGCTGGCGCTGGTGTAGACGAACCAGACGATCGCACCCAGGAAAGCCAGCCACATGAAGCGGGTGAACATCTTCCAGCGGCGCGCGGCCTGCTGCTCGCGGATGGTGGCGAACACCAGCTTTTCCAGTGTGGCGCGCTCCCAGGCCACGCCGTTGTTGCGGTCGCTGCCGGCAGAGGTTGCCGAGCCCAGGTTGTCGTCGTTCATGGTGCGTGTTTTCTCAGAATTCAACGGGTTTGAGGTGGTATTGTGACCGCCAGTGAATCACCCCATCGAGCTCCAGCAGTTCGATCTTGAACAGCCCGCCGCGACACGGCCCACCCCGGCATTCGCCGGTTGCGGGCTCGTACACCGCCCCGTGCGTGGCGCACATCAGCCAACGGCCGGTGTCGTCAAAAAAGCGGTCGGGTTGCCAGTCCAACTCCATCGCCACATGCGAGCAGCGATTCAGGTAAGCGTGTGGCTGCCCCTGAAAGCGCACCGCAAAGGCACGGCAGGTCTGTCCCGCATAGTTGACATCGAACGAGACCGCCCGTCCCCCTTCGACCAGATCGCGGCTGTTGCACAGCGCATGGATCGGATCGTCGGTGGGTGGCGTCATGGTGACCTCAGGCGTGTTGGATGAGCCAGTCGTGCAGTTCGCGCACCGAATGCGCCACATGCAAGGGCTTGAGTTCGTGGAATGCGTCGGGCTCGTGTGCGCCATAGCTCACACCCACGCTCGAGCAGCCGGCGTTCAGCGCCATCTGCAGGTCGTGCGTGGTGTCGCCGATCATCAGCGTGCGCTCGGGCGCCACCCCGAACTCTCGCATCAGCTCGTGGAGCATCAGCGGGTGCGGCTTGCCCGCGGTTTCGTCCGCGGTGCGTGAACCATCAAACAGGCCGACCAGCTCCACCGTCCGCAGCACATCGTCGAGGCCCCGGCGGCTCTTGCCGGTGGCCACGGTCAGGAGGTGCTGGCGCTCTTTCAGTTCGGCCAGCAGAGGCAGCACGCCCTCGAACAGGCTCAGGTCGTGCTGGCGCGCCATGTAGTGATGGCGGTAGCGCTCGCCGAGCTGCGGGTAGCGCTCGGGAGGCACGTCGGGCGCAGCATGGGCCAGCGCCTGCATCAACCCCATGCCGATCACGTAGCTGGCGGCCTCGGTGGTGGGCGTTGTGCCGCCCACATCGGTCACCGCGAGCTGGATGCTTCGGGCGATGAGCGCGGTGGAATCGAACAGGGTGCCATCCCAGTCGAAGGCGATGAGGTCGTATTGGCGGGGGCGCATGGTGTCAGTGGCCCGCCCATGTCTGCGCATGGTGGCGCAGGTGATCTTCAACGAGGCTGGCAATGAAGTAGTAACCGTGGTCGTAGCCGGCATGACGACGCAGCGTCAGCGGCTGGCTGGCCTGCTGGCACGCGGCTTCGAACAGGTGCGGATGCAATTGCGCAACCAGGAAGTTGTCGACCAGGCCCTGGTCGATCAGCAAGGGCGGCGCTGTGGCGCCAGACTTCATCAGCTCGGTGGCGTCGTGCGCGGCCCAGGTGGCGCGGTCCGCACCGAGATAACCCGTGAACGCTTTTTCACCCCAGGGGCATTGCGCGGGTGCGGCGATCGGAGCAAAAGCCGACACGCTTTGGTAGAGGCCCGGGTGGCGCAGCGCCAGCGTGAGCGCGCCGTGGCCGCCCATGGAGTGGCCGAAGATGCCCACGCGCCGCGCATCGGCCGCAAAGTTCGACAGCACCGTTGCATGCAACTCCCGGGTGATCCAGCTCTCCATGCGGAAGTGTTTTTCCCAAGGTGATTCGGTTGCGTCCAGGTAAAAGCCGGCTCCATGACCAAAATCCCAGGCGGCGCTGGCACCGTCAATGCCGGTCTCACGCGGGCTGGTGTCGGGCGTGACGATCATCAAACCCAGTTCGGCCGCCATGCGTTGTGCACCGGCCTTGATGGCAAAGGTTTCTTCGGTGCAGGTCAACCCGGCCAGAAAGAACAGCACCGGCACCGGGCCCTTCGCGGCCTGCGGCGGCACGAACACGCCGAACTTCATCGGCAGGCCGATCTCGATGGAAGCGTGCCGGTAAAAGCCCTGCACGCCGCCGAAGCAGCGGTGTTCGCTCAGCGTCTCAAGCGTCATCAGAACTCCACAACGGCGCGGATCGATTCGCCGCGCTTCATCAAATCGAAGCCTTCGTTGATCTGGTCCAGGCGCAGCTTGTGCGTGATCAGGTCGTCGATGTTGATCTTGCCTTCCATGTACCAGTCGACGATCTTGGGCACGTCGGTGCGGCCGCGCGCGCCACCGAAGGCCGAGCCTTCCCATTTGCGGCCGGTGACCAGCTGGAATGGGCGGGTGCTGATCTCGGCGCCCGCCTCGGCCACACCGATGATGATGCTGCGGCCCCAGCCTTTGTGTGTGCACTCCAGCGCGTCGCGCATCACCTTGGTGTTGCCGATGCATTCGAAGCTGTAGTCGGCGCCGCCGTCGGTGAGTTGCACGATCGCATCCACGACGTTGGGGACTTCCTTGGGGTTGATGAAGTGCGTCATGCCGAACTTGCGCGCCATGGCTTCGCGCGCGGGGTTCAGGTCCACACCAATGATCTTGTCGGCGCCCACCATCTTCGCGCCCTGGATCACGTTCAGGCCAATGCCGCCCAAACCGAACACGACCACGTTGGCGCCCGCTTCGACCTTGGCCGAAAAGATCACCGCGCCGATGCCGGTCGTAACGCCGCAGCCGATGTAGCAGACCTTGTCGAACGGCGCATCTTCGCGGATCTTGGCCAGCGAGATCTCAGGCGCCACGGTGTAGTTGCTGAAGGTGCTGGTGCCCATGTAGTGAAAGATGGGCTGGCCGTCCATGCTGAAGCGGCTGGTGGCATCGGGCATGAGGCCCTTGCCCTGCGTGCCGCGGATCAGCTGGCAGAGGTTGGTCTTGCGGCTCAGGCAGAACTTGCACTGGCGGCATTCGGGCGTGTAGAGCGGAATGACGTGGTCACCCTTCTTGAGCGAGGTCACACCGGGGCCCACGTCCACCACGATGCCCGCGCCCTCATGGCCGAGGATGGCCGGAAAGATGCCTTCGGGGTCGGCGCCGGAGAGCGTGTAGTAGTCGGTGTGGCAGATGCCGGTGGCCTTGATTTCAACCAGCACTTCACCGAACTTCGGGCCTTCCAGGTCCACGGTTTCAATGGTGAGGGGCTGGCCGGCTTTCCAGGCGACGGCGGCTTTTGTTTTCATGGTGTGCAGTGGGTTTGTGAAGGCAACTTTGAGGTTACCGCAGATCACATACCCCACGATGCACCCCGCCCATGCATCACTCCAGCTTCGCACCGCCCTTGAACCACTGCCCGATCAAGGCCCGCTCTTCTTCGGTCAGGCCGGTAGCGTTGTTCATCGGCATGAGGCGTGACACCACCACCTGCTGGTAGACGGCCTGCGCATGCTGCTTGAGCGCATCGGGCGAATCCAGCCGCACGTTTTTTGATTGAACCGCCGCGCCGTGGCACAGCACGCAACGCTGCTCCAGCACCGGTTTGAGCATGGCGTAGCTCACCGTCTCGGGCACCGCCACCGGCTGCATCGGCGCGGGTTTGAGCCAGACGATGAGCGCGATCAGCACCACCACGCCGGCAGCGGCATAGGGCCAGGGATGCGCGTTGCGTCCGAGCTTGAAACCGTGGCGCATGACGAAGAACTGGCGGATCGCAGCGCCTGCAAACATCATGCCGATCAGGATCAGCCAGTTCTGCGGATGCGTGTACGTGAAGCTGTAGTGGTTGCTCAGCATGGCGAACAGCACCGGCAGCGTGAAGTAAGTGTTGTGCACGCTGCGCTGCTTGCCGCGCTTGCCGTGGATCGGGTCCACCGGGCGCCCGGCCTTGAGATCGGCCACCACCGTGCGCTGTCCCGGAATGATCCAGAAGAACACGTTGGCGCTCATGGCCGTGGCGATCATCGCGCCCATCAGCAGGAAGGCCGCGCGCCCGGCGAACAGCTGCGTGGCCAGCCACGCAGCCACACACACCAGCACCAGCACCAGCGCGCCCACCTTGGCGTCGCCGTTTTTGCTCTGGCCCAAGGTTCGGCAGATCGCGTCGTACAGCAGCCAGAACACCACCAGGAAGGCCAGCGCACCGGCGATGGCCGCGGGCGGGCTCCACACGAACACATTGGGGTCGATCAGGTAAACGCTCGGACTCCACAGGTAGGAGATGAGGAAGAGTGCAAATCCCGAGAGCCAGGTGGAATAGCTCTCCCAGTAGAACCAATGCAGGTGCTCGGGCAGTTTCGGCGGCGACACCGCGAACTTCACCGGGTGGTAGAAGCCGCCGCCGTGCACGGCCCAGAGCTCACCACTCACGCCGTCCTTTTTCAGCTGTTCGTCTTCGGGCGGCGTGAGGCTGCTGTCGAGGAACACGAAGTAAAAGGAGGAGCCAATCCAGGCAATGGCCACGATCACGTGCAGCCAGCGCAGCAACAGGTTGGCCCAATCGAGCAGGTAGGTTTCCATGGCACCTCAAGGCAACGTCAAGGGTTGCGACTCACCACCGCGGGCGCTGTGAGCCGACTGAGGGCCGCGATAGCGCGGATGGAAATCCGCCTGCTCCGCTGCGACCGAAGCGCCAAAGTGTATACACATTTTGAAGACAATCAAGTGGCACCTGCAGCCAGGGCCTTGTCACCCGTGACCAGCAACAACTGGGCCACCACCGAGGCGGCGATCACCGCTGGCACCTTGCTGTCGATGCCCGGCAGACCGATCGGGCAAGTCACGCGCTCAAGCTCTGCGGCGGTGAACCCGCGCTCGGTCAGGCGATGGCTGAAGGTGGCCCATTTTGTGCGGCTGCCGATCAGGCCAATGAAAGCCAGATCGTTGCGAACGCGCTGTCGCTGCAGGCAGTTGGCCACCACGTCCAGGTCTTCGGCGTGCGAAAAGCTCATGACCAGCACACAGGACCCGACCGGCACATGGTTCACGGCAGCGTGCACCGGCTCGGAATGTTCGGTGCTCACCTGCGATGGCAGGTCCGGAGGAAACACCCCGTCGCGACTGTCGATCCAGGTCACGTCAAAAGGCAGTCGCGCCAACGCCTGCACGATGGCGCGTCCCACGTGCCCTCCCCCGAACAGCGCCAGCGGCTTGTGCAAGGGCTTGAGCCGGTCGCGGAGTTGATCGAGGCACGAAGCATCCACCGGCTCGAAACTCAGCACCAGTGCACCACCACAACATTGGCCCAGGCTGGGTCCCAGCGTGACGCGTTCCCGCCAGACGGGTGGCGTTTCGTCGGGCTGCGCAGCCCACCGCGCGAGGGCTTCACGGGCCTGCTGTGTTGCTTTCCACTCCAGCCGGCCGCCACCGATCGTTCCCACTTCGCCGTGCGTCGCGTCGGCAAAGACGGCCATCCAGGCCCCGGCTTCGCGAGGAACGGAGCCGCGCGGCTGCTCAACGGTGATGAGCACCGCAGGTCCATGCGCGAGGTTCAGCAAAAAGGTTTCAAGCTCGCTGGGCATGTGTGGCGTCGAGGTCAAAGAATGTGTATGCGGACGTAAGCGGGCACCGAGCCACCCAGTATCGACCTTACTGTGCGAAACGCCACAGCCGATCCACAATACACGCCATCCACCCGTTCGTATGCGCTCACGTGGCCAGATCGGGTTCCGAACAGTTCAAACAGGTTTGCCCACATGAGAGACATTGAACCCGCACCGCAACCGGCCTCCAGAACGGACGCCGCTGCCATGCCCACCCGCGCTGGCCGCGGCTCCTGGGCCTGGATCGGCGTTCTGACCGCCGTGCTGCTCGCCTCCTGCGCCACCCCGCCGCCGCCGCCTCCACCACCATCCGCGCCGCCGCCACTGCCGGCTCCAGCCCCCGCGCCGCCACCCATCTCCGAACTGCCCCCGCCCGACTTCATTTCCAACGCCGTGTCGCCCCTGGACTACCGCAAGGACGGCGCACGCCACATTTACGAGCGCAACAGCCACCGCATCTACAAAGGCCAGTTGCCGCCACTGATGCACGCGGTGGGCGTGCTTCAAGTGGAAGTGGACAACCGTGGCAATGTGCGCAACGTGAGCTGGATGCGGGCGCCGAGCCACGTGCCTGATGTGATGCGAGAGATCGAGCGCACCGTGCGAGCCGCCGCGCCGTTTCCGGCGCCGGTGCGCATGGGCGGCGTGACCTACACCGACGTGTGGCTCTGGGACAAGAGTGGCAACTTCCAGCTCGACACGCTGACCGAAGGACAACGCAGCAAATAAGTAACACCCCCGCGCCGCCTCCGGCGTCACCCCCTCCAGGGGGCGGCACTGGCGGCCCGGCAAAGCCGGTTCCGCGGTGCCCTGGGCCAACTCCCCTTCCGGCGCGACGTGCCTTCACCAAGGATGCGGTGGAACTGGCTCTGCCAGGCCACTTGCATCGCCCCCCTTGGGGGGTGACGCCGCAGGCGGCGCGGGAGGTGCAGCGTCAACTGCCCCTGTAGGTTGAGTAGCTCCACGGACTCACCAGCAGCGGCACGTGGTAATGCTGATCGGTGTGGGCAACACCGAAGTCCAGCGACACGCGGTTGAGGAAGTTGGGCTCGGGCAGGGTCACACCCCTCGCCGCAAAGTAGCCCTTCACGTCGAACACCAGCCGGTAGGTACCCGCCTTCAGACTCGCGTTGTCGTAGAGCGGCCCGTCGGGGTTGCGGCCATCGGCGTTCAACACAAAGCGTTTGACCAGCGTGGCCTGGTCGCCCTGCGTGGTGTGCAGCTCGACCTGCATGCCGGCTGCGGGGCAGCCGTGCATGGTGTCCAGAACGTGTGTGCTCAAGCCCATGGTCATCCTTCAAGAAGCAGTTGATGGTCGACTGAAAGTGTATACACTTTTTGTCTTTCTGGATATGATGAATCCATGGAAACCTCCAGCACCCTGCACATCGTCGAATCGCTCACCCGGGCCATCGTCGAGCATCGCCTGCACCCGGGCACCAAACTGGCCGAGCAAAAGCTCGCCGACCATTTCGGGGTGTCCCGCACCCTGGTTCGCCAGGCGCTGTTCCAGCTCTCGCAGAACCGGCTGATCCGCCTGGAGCCCGCACGCGGTGCCTTTGTGGCCGCGCCGTCGGTGGAAGAGGCGAAGCAGGTGTTTGCTGTGAGACGCATGCTCGAAGCGGAAATGACACGCGCCTTCGTCAAGAGCGTGACACCATCCAAGATCAAGGCGCTTCGCGAGCACGTGGCGCAGGAAAAGCTCGCAGTGAACAACGAAGACGTGGCCGGGCGCACCGAACTGCTGGGGGACTTTCACGTGCGCATGGCCGAGCTCATGGGCAACCAGGTGCTGGCCGAGCTGCTGCGCGAACTCATCTCGCGCTGCGCGCTGATCACGCTCATGTACCAGAGCAACCAGGCCGCTGAACATTCAAACGATGAACACGCCGACATCGTGAAGGCCTTGGCCGCGCGCGACGAAGAGCTGGCCGTGCGCCTGATGAACGAACACCTCCAGCACGTCGAGGAAAACCTGACCTTCGACCGAAAAGTCCCCACGAACGACATTTCGATGGCGCTGTCATGACATACGACTCCACCCTCGCGTACCCACGCGACCTCGCCGGGTACGGCCAAGATATGCCGCATGCCCGCTGGCCGGGCGGCGCCCGCATCGCGGTGCAGTTCGTGCTGAACTTTGAAGAAGGCGGAGAAAACAGCGTGCTGCACGGCGACGACGCGTCCGAGCAGTTCCTCTCCGAAATGTTCAACCCGGCGGCCTACCCGGCGCGGCACATGAGCATGGAGGGCATTTACGAATACGGCTCGCGCGCCGGCGTGTGGCGCCTGCTGCGCGAGTTCGAGCAGCGCGGTCTGCCGCTCACCGTGTTCGGTGTGGCTACCGCACTCCAGCGCTGCCCCGACGTGACAGCGGCCTTCGTCGAACTCGGGCACGACATCGCCTGCCACGGCCTCAAGTGGATCCACTACCAACACGTGGACGAAGCCACTGAGCGGGCCCACATGGCGCAGGCCATGCAGATCATTCAAGACCTCACCGGCAGCCGCCCGTTGGGCTGGTACACCGGGCGCGACAGCCCCAACACACACCGCCTGGTGGCCGACTTCGGTGGCTTCGAATACGACAGCGACTACTACGGCGACGACCTGCCCTTCTGGATGAAGGTTCAGAAATCGGATGGCAGCGATGCGCACCAACTCGTCGTGCCGTACACGCTGGACTGCAACGACATGCGCTTCGCGCTGCCGCAAGGCTTCTCACACGCCGACCCGTTTTTCCAGTACCTCAAGGACAGCTTCGACGTGCTCTACAAGGAAGGCGATCCAGCCGGTCTGGACCGCCCCAAGATGATGAGCATCGGCATGCACTGCCGCCTGCTCGGCAAGCCCGGGCGCATGGCTGCGCTGCAGCGTTTCCTGGACCACATCGCGCAGCACGACCACGTGTGGGTGGCGCGGCGCATCGACATCGCCCGCCACTGGCAGCAACACCACCCGGCACCCACCTGACCCATGACACTCACCCTGCAACAACTCAACAGCGCATCGCCGACTGATGCGCTGCGCCTGCTCGACGGCCTTTACGAGCACTCACCGTGGATCGCAGAGCGTGCGCTCGCACAGCGGCCGTTCACCTCGCTGGCCTCGCTCAAGCACGCCATGGTCACTGTGCTGGCCCACGCCAGCGTGGACGAGCAACTGGCCCTCATCCGCGCTCACCCCGAACTCGCCGGCAAGGCCATGGTGAGCCAGTCGCTCACCGCCGAGTCCACCAACGAGCAGCAGAAGGCCGGCCTCACGAACTGCACACCGGACGAACTGGCGCACATCCAGCAACTCAACGCACGGTACATCGCCAGGTTCGGCTTTCCGTTCATCCTGGCCGTGCGGGGCCCCCGCGGCACCGGCCTGCCCAAGCGCGAGATCATCGCCACCGTGGAGCGCCGCCTGGGCAACCCGGTGGACTTCGAGCGCGCCGAGTGCCTGCGCCACATCCATCGCATCGCCGAGATCCGCCTCAACGACAAATTCGGCTTCGTGCCAGCCGTGGGCAACGAGGTGTGGGACTGGCACGAAGACCTGGCGCGCCACAGCGATCCGGAGTACGCCGAGCGCGGTGAACTCACCGTGACCTACCTGACCGACGCGCACCGCGCCTGTGCTGCCGACCTCGTGCTGCGCATGCGCGAATGCGGGTTTGACGAGGTGAGCATTGATGCTGTGGGGAACGTGGTGGGTGTGTACAACGCGAGCCCTCACCTGCAAGCGGGAGAAGGAACCAAAGCCCTTCTCACCGGCAGTCACTTCGACACCGTGCGCAACGGCGGCAAGTACGACGGTCGCCTGGGCATCTTCGTGCCCATGGCCTGCGTGAAACAGCTCCATGCGGCTGGACGGCGGCTGCCGTTCGCCATCGAAGTCGTGGGCTTTGCCGAAGAAGAGGGCCAGCGCTACAAGGCCACCTTCCTCGGCTCGGGCGCACTCACGGGTCACTTCAATCCCGCCTGGCTCGACCAGCAGGATGCCGACGGCATGACCATGCGCGATGCCATGCGCCACGCTGGGCTGCCCGCCACGCTGGAGGCCATCGGCGCGCTGAAGCGCGATCCGTCAAAGTACCTGGGCTTCGTCGAGGTGCACATCGAGCAAGGCCCGGTGCTCAACGAGATCGACCTGCCGCTGGGCGTGGTCACTTCCATCAACGCCAGTGTGCGTTACCAGTGCGAGGCCATCGGCATGGCCAGCCACGCCGGCACCACGCCCATGAACCGCCGACGCGACGCTGCCAGCGCCGTGGCCGAGCTCGCGCTCCATGCCGAACAACGCGCCACCGCCGACGGTGATTCGGTCGCCACCATCGGCATGCTCCAGGTGCCCGGTGGATCGATCAACGTGGTGCCCGGACGCTGCCGCTTCTCGCTCGACCTGCGCGCGCCCAGCAACGCGCAGCGTGATGCGTTGGAAAGCGACGTGCTGGCCCAGCTGCGTTCCATCTGCGAGCGGCGCGGCATCGGCCTCACCGCCGAGGAGACCATGCGCGCGGCCGCAGCACCGAGCGCGTCCGCTTGGCAGACCCGCTGGGAAAACGCAGTGAACGCCTTGGGCGTTCCCCTGCACCGCATGCCCAGCGGCGCCGGCCACGACGCCATGAAGCTGCACGAGGTGATGCCGCAGGCCATGCTCTTCGTGCGCGGCCTCAACAGCGGCATCAGCCACAACCCGCTGGAATCCACCACCAGCGACGACATCGAGCTGTGCGTCAACGCTTTCTCGCACCTGCTCGACCAACTGGCCACAAAACCAACCTGACAAGCCAACGTTCGGGTGAGCCCTTCGACCGGCTCAGGGCGAACGGACATCCCCTCCACCACCAACCTTCTCCGTTCAGGCTGAGCTTGTCGAAGCCCTCACAAACCATGACCCTCCATACCCAACTTGACGCCTGGATCGACGCCCACTTCGACGAGGAAGTGCGCTTCCTGCAGGAGCTCGTGCGCGTGCCCACCGACACACCGCCCGGCAACAACGCCCCGCACGCGGAGCGCAC
>JBBQKZ010000068.1:0-19516 GCA_038327405.1 Burkholderiales bacterium
CTGAAGGTCATCCTGGACTGGGTGCCCGCCCACTTCCCCACCGACGAACACGCGCTGGCCCGCTTCGACGGCACGGCCCTGTACGAGCACGCCGACCCGCGCGAAGGTTTCCACCGCGACTGGAACACCCTCATCTACAACTTCGGCCGCCACGAGGTGCGCAACTTCCTGGTGGGCAACGCGCTTTTCTGGGTCGAGCAGTACGGCATCGACGGCCTGCGCGTGGACGCGGTGGCTTCCATGCTCTACCGCGACTACAGTCGCCCGGCCGGTGAGTGGGTGCCCAACGAACACGGCGGGCGCGAAAACCTGGAGGCCATTGCCTTCCTGCGCGAGGTGCACGAGGTGCTGCACCAGGAAGCACCCCGCGCCACCACCATGGCCGAAGAATCCACCGCGTTTCCGCGCGTCACCGGCCCGGTGGCCGAGGGTGGCTTGGGCTTCGACCACAAATGGAACATGGGCTGGATGCACGACACGCTGTCGTACTTTCAGCTCGACCCGATCCACCGGCGCTGGCACCACCACAAGATGACGTTTGCGATGATGTACGCGCACACCGAAGACTATGTGCTGCCGCTCTCGCACGACGAGGTGGTGCACGGCAAGGGCTCGCTGCTGAACAAGATGGCCGGCGACCGCTGGCAACAATTGGCCAACCTGCGCGCGCTGTACGCCTGGATGTACGCGCACCCGGGCAAGAAGCTGCTCTTCATGGGCGCCGAACTCGCCCCCACCACCGAGTGGGACCACGACATCGAGCTGCCCTGGAACTTGTTGAACGATCCGGCACACGCCGGCGTGCGGCACCTCGTGCGCGACCTCAACCACATCTACCGCAGCGCGCCGGCCCTGCACGCGCGCGACACCGACCCCTACAGCTTCCAGTGGCTGGTGGTGGACGACGCCGACCACTCGGTGCTGGCCTTCGCGCGCTACGGCCACGCACTCGAAGACACGGTGGTGGTGATCGCCAACCTCACGCCCATGGTGCGCCACGGTTACCGCGTGGGACTGCCGCACGGCGGGCACTGGCAGGAGCGGCTCAACACCGACTCCAGCCACTACGGCGGCAGCAACGTGGGCAACCACGGCCGCGTGCTGGCCGAAGATCTGGCACAGCACGGCCAACGCTGGTCGGCAGCCTTCACGCTGCCTCCACTCGCTGTGTTGTGGCTGCAACCAGAACCCGCATGACGCCCCCCTGCGGCTCTCCTGCGCTGGGTGCGCATCCCTGCCACCAGGGTGGCAAGGAAGGCGTGCACTTTTCGGTCTGGGCACCCGATGCCCTTGGGGTGGATGTCTGTCTGTTCGAGCCCGGCGCCCGGGCGGAACACCGGCGTGTGGCGCTGCAGCCCGCGGGTGACGGCGTGTGGTCGGCCTTTGTGCCCGGTGTGGGCGCAGGCCTGCATTACGGCTTGCGCGCCAGCGGCCCGTGGTTGCCCGAAGCCGGCCACCGCTTCAACCCCGCGCACCTGTTGCTCGATCCGTGGGCGCTGGCCCTGGTGGGCAACACCGGGCGCCTTGCCCTGCAAACCGGCCACGCCTGCGACGACCCGCTGCATCCCACGCAGCCCTGGGGCGAGCACCAGCCTGACCCCCACGACAACGCCGCCCACATGCCGCGCTGTGTGGTGGTGGACGCGCAGGCCGAGCTCGCCGCAGGCTTGGCCATCGCACCCCGACCCGCCGTGGCCAGCGACCGCGTCGTGATTTACGAGACGCACGTGAAGGCCCTCACCCGCCTGCATCCCGAAGTGCCCGAGAACCAGCGCGGCACCTATGCGGCTCTCGCCCACCCCGCCGTGGTGCAGCACCTGCAGCGCCTGGGCATCACCACCGTGTGTCTTTTGCCGGTGCACCAGCACATCAGCGAGCGCCACCTGATCGAAAGGGGCCTGAGCAACCACTGGGGCTACAACACGCTCAATGCGTTCGCGCCCGAGCCCGCCTACGCCGCAGCCACCGGTGGAAAGGACGCCGTCCTGGCCGACGACACCACCGCCGTGCGCGCCGAGGTCCGCCAGATGGTCGACACCCTGCACCGCGCCGGCATGGAGGTGGTGCTCGACGTGGTCTTCAACCACACGGCCGAAAGCGACCTCGACGGCCCCACGCTGAGCTGGCGCGGGCTGGGCCAGAACCGCTGGTACGCCATGGGCGAGCACGGCATGCCGCACAACTTCACGGGCACCGGCAACACCCTCGCGTTCAGCGAGCCGCGCGTGCAGCAGTGGGTGCTGGACAGTCTGCGCTGGTGGGTGCAGGCCTTTGGCGTTGACGGTTTCCGGTTTGACCTCGCGGTCTCGCTGGGTCGGGACGCGGCGCTGGGCCACGCGTTCAATCCGCGCAGCGCGCTGCTGAGCGCCATGGCGCACGACCCGGTGCTGCGCAACGTGCGGCTGATCGCCGAGCCGTGGGACATCGGCCCCAACGGTTACCACACAGGCGGCTTCGAGGCCGGCTGGCTGGAGTGGAACGACCGCTTCCGCGACGGTGTGCGCGCCTTCTGGCTTGGCCACCATGGCACGCGCGGGGAACTCGCCAGCCGCGTGTGCGCCAGTGGCGACGTCTTCAACCAGCGCGGGCGCCTGCCCACCGCCAGCGTGAACATGGTGACCGCGCACGACGGCTTCAACCTCGCCGACCTGACCGCCCACCAGCACAAGCACAACGCCGCCAACGGGGAAAACAACCGCGACGGCCATGGTCACAACCTGAGCGCCAACGGCGGCGTGGAAGGCGCTACCGACGACCCGGTGGTGCTGCACCGCCGCGGCCTGTGGCGCCGCGCGCTGCTCGCCACGCTGTTTTGCGCGCAGGGCACACCGCAGCTGCTGGCCGGCGACGAGATCGGCCACTGCCAGCTAGGCAACAACAACAGCTACTGCCAGGACAACGCCACCACCTGGCTCGACTGGGCGGGCGCGGACACCGAACTCGCCGACTTCGTGGCCCGGCTCGCGGCGCTCAGGCGGCAGCACCCCGGCCTGCGCCATGCGCGCTGGTTCAACGGCCAGGGCCACCCAGCCGACACCTCGTCCGACATCATCTGGCTCGACACCGACGGCCAGCCCATGCAAGCCGGGGTGTGGCAAGCCCGCGACCGCCACACGCTCAACGCCCTGATCACCGTGGGCGAGCCGAGCGAACAGCCGCAGGAGCGCCTGCTGCTGGTCTGGCACGCCGACCACGGCCGCTGCCAGTTGCGGCTGCCACCCGGCCATTGGCGCGTGGTGCTGGACAGCGCGCGCTCCCAGGTGGTGCTGCCGGGTGAGATCGGAGACACGGTCAACGACCATCTGGCGCTGCACGAGGCCAGCGTGTGGGTGCTGGTCCAAGGCTTGCATGCATCCGACGGCACCCCCTTGGGCCTTGCATGAACACCGCCATCCACCCCCTCCTCTCACGCCGCACCAGCGGCGTGCTGCTGCACATCACCAGCCTGCCCGGGCCCAACGGCTCGGGCGATTTCGGCATCGGTGCGCGCCACTTTGTGGACTGGCTCGCCTCGGCCGGGCAGTCGTTCTGGCAAGTCCTGCCGCTGTCACCGGCCGGTCCGGGCAACTCCCCCTACCAGAGCGTCTCGGCCTTTGCCGGCAGCCCGCTCATGATCGATCTCGACGACCTGGTGCAGATGGGCTGGCTGCCCTGGATGCCCTCGCAGGGCTTCGACCACCACCGCTGCGATTTCACGCGCGTGGCGCCGTGGCGCATGGCCTGCCTGCGCAAGGCCTGGGACGGTTTCAGCCAGCGCGCCAGCACCGCCTGCCGCGACGCGCTGGACGCCTTCTGCACCGAACACGCGCACTGGCTGGACGACTACGCGCTCTTCATGGTGCTGAGCGAACGCCACATTGGCAGCTGGCCGCAGTGGCCCGCGCCGCTGGCCCAGCGCGATCCGGCGGCCCTGGACGAGGTGCGCCGCCACTCGCCCAAGGCGCTGGGGTTCTGGCAGTTCGTGCAGTGGCGCTTCTGGGTGCAGTGGCAGGCGCTGCGCGACTACGCGCGCCACCGTGGCGTGCAGATGGTGGGCGACGCGCCCATCTTCGTGGCGCACCACAGCGCCGATGTGTGGGCCCACGCGAAGCAGTTCCTGCTCAACGACGAGTTCGAGCCCGAGGTGGTGGCCGGCGTGCCGCCCGACTATTTCAGCGCCACCGGCCAACGCTGGGGCAACCCGCTCTACAACTGGCCGGTGATGGCGCGCAGCGGCTACCGCTGGTGGAAGGACCGCGTGGCCCATTTGTTCAAGCAGGTCGACGTGGTGAGGCTGGACCACTTTCGCGGCTTCGAGGCGCACTGGGAGATTCCGGCGAATGAGCCCACCGCGGTGGCCGGGCGCTGGCAAACCGGCCCGGGTCTGCCTTTCTTCGCCGAGCTGCAACAAGAACTCGGCCCGCTGGCCATCATTGCGGAAGACCTTGGCCTGATCACACCCGAGGTGAACGCCCTGCGCGAGGCCTGCGGTTTTCCGGGCATGCGCATCCTGCAGTTCGCCTTTGGTGGCGGGCCGGGCAACCCCTACCTGCCGCACAACCTGGAGCGCGACTGCGTGGCCTACACCGGCACGCACGACAACGACACCACCCTGGGCTGGTGGCGGGCCGCACCCACCCAGGAAAAGGCGGTTGCGCGCGCCTACCTTGGCCCGGCGGTGGACACCGAGCCGCACTGGGCACTGATCACCGCACTCTCGCAGTCGGTGGCCAACACACTGGTACTGCCGTTCCAGGACGTGGTGGGTCTGGACGGCAAACACCGCATGAACACGCCCGGCCAGGCAGACGGCTGCTGGGAATGGCGCTTCGACTGGCGCCAGATCGATCACCGACCCGCCGAGCGCCTGCTGGCCATGACCCGCGCGCACGGCCGAATACCCTGAGCCACCCGGGCCGCCCCGATTCCCGCTTCAATGGACCAGTGCGCAACAAGACGCACCCGCCCGACACACAACCGGAGACAAACATGGAAAAGAATTCGCCGCAGCAACTCGCCAAGCGCACGATTGCGCTGGTGCTCGCGGGCGGGCGGGGCTCGCGGTTGCACGCGCTGACCGACCGCCGCTCAAAACCCGCTGTCTACTTCGGCGGCAAGTTCCGCATCGTCGACTTCGCGCTCTCCAACTGCCTGAACTCGGGCGTGCGCCGCATCGGCGTGCTCACGCAGTACAAGTCGCACAGCCTGCTGCGCCACCTGCAGCGCGGCTGGAGTTTTTTGCGCAACGAGTTCAACGAATTCATCGACCTGCTGCCGGCCCAGCAGCGCATGGACGACGAGAGCTGGTACCTTGGCACGGCCGACGCGGTGTACCAGAACCTGGACATCCTGCGCGCGCACAAGCCCGAGTACATCCTGGTGCTGGCGGGTGACCACATCTACAAGATGGACTACGCCACGCTGATCGCCGACCACGTGGCCCTGGGCAAGAAGTGCACCGTGGCCTGCATCGAAGTGCCGCTGGCCGAAGCCACGGCTTTCGGCGTGATGGACATCGACGCCGATCGCAACATCGTGCGTTTTCTGGAGAAGCCGGCCCAGCCGCCCCACATGCCCGGCAATCCCGAGGTGGCGCTGGCCAGCATGGGCGTGTATGTGTTCAACACCGAGCATTTGTTCGAAGCCCTGAAGCGCGATGCGAGCACGCCCGGCTCCAGCCGCGACTTCGGCAAGGACATCATTCCAGCCATGGTCGCCGCAGGTGACGCCGCAGCCCACCCGTTCGGGCTGTCGTGCGTGAAGAGCACGGCGGACGCACCCGCATACTGGCGCGACGTGGGCACGATCGACGCCTACTGGGCCGCCAACCTCGACCTCACCAACACCATTCCCGAGCTCGACATGTACGACCGCGAATGGCCGATCTGGACCTACCAGGAGCAGCTTCCACCGGCCAAGTTCGTGTTCGACGACGACGGCCGCCGTGGCTGTGCGGTGGACTCGCTGGTCTCGGGCGGCTGCATCATCTCGGGCGCGCTGGTGCGCCGCTCGGTGCTGTTCTCCAAGGTGCGGGTGCATTCTTACGCGTCGGTGGAAGAGTCGGTGATCCTGCCCGAGGTCGACATCGGCCGCCACTGCGAACTGCACAAGGTCGTGATCGACAACGGCTGCGTGATCCCGCCGGGCATGAAGATCGGCGTGGACGCGGCGGAAGACGAACGGCGCTTCTTTCGCACGCCCAGCGGCATTGTTCTGGTCACCCGCGAGATGCTCGAAAAATTGCAATGACGCTCAAAGTTCTCTACGTCTGTTCCGAAGTTTTCCCGCTGCTCAAGACCGGTGGCCTGGCCGATGTGAGCGCCGGCCTGCCGCCTGCGTTGCAGGCGCAGGGCGCCGATGTGCGCCTGCTGCTGCCCGCCTTCCCGAGCGTGGTGGCCGGCGTCACCCCCGAAGGCCCCACGCTGCTGGTGCCCGCCGGGGGCAGCCCGGGCCTGCCGGCAGGGGTGGGTCCCCAGGCCACATCGGCCCACGGCCCCACACCGTGGCTGCGCGCCGGGCGCATCACCGACAGCGGCATGCCGGTGTGGCTGCTGCATGCACCCGGCCTTTACGAACGCGGCGGCAATCCCTACGTGGACGAGCACGGAGTGCTCTGGTCCGACAGCGCCGAGCAGTTCGCCTGGCTGGGCTGGGCCGCTGCCCTGCTGGGCACCGGGCTGGACACCGCCTGGCTGCCCGATGTGGTGCACGGCCACGACTGGCACACCGGCCTGGCGTTTGCCTACCTGCGCGAACTCGAGCGCAGCGCCGAGCACCGACCGGCCAGCGTGTTCACCATCCACAACCTGGCCTACCAGGGCGTCTTCAACGCCAGCATGCGCCCGCGCCTGGGCCTGCCCGATGCGCTCTTCCACCTGCAAGGGCTGGAGTTCCACGGCCAGATCAACTTCATGAAGGCCGGCCTGAAGTACAGCGACGCCATCACCACCGTGAGCCCCACTTACGCGCGCGAGATCACCGGGCCCGAACAAGGCTGCGGGCTGGACGGCGTGCTGAGACAGCGCCAGGCCGATCTGCATGGCATCCTGAACGGGGTGGACGACGCGGTGTGGAACCCGTTGAATGACCCGCTGGTACAACCCGGGTTTGACGCCGACCACCTTCAAGGCAAGGCCCAGGCCAAGGCCCGGTTGCAAGCGCACATGGGCCTGCAGCCCCAGCCCGATGCGCTGCTGTTCTCGGTGGTCAGCCGCCTCACTGAGCAGAAGGGTCTGCACCTGCTGCCCGCCGTGGTGGACGAACTGGTGCAACGCGGCGGCCAGCTCGCGGTGCTGGGCAACGGCGACTCGGCCATCGAGCAGGCCCTGCGCGACTGCGCGAGGCGCCACCCCGGCCAGGTGGCGCTCACCGTGGGCTACGACGAAGCCCTGGCGCACAGCGTGATTGCCGGGGCCGATGTGATCCTCCTGCCGTCGCGGTTTGAACCCTGCGGCCTGACCCAGCTCTACGGCTTGCGATACGGCACGCTCCCGTTGGTACGCGCCGTGGGAGGACTCGCCGACACCGTGGTCGACTGCAGTCTGGAGCACCTGGACGACGGCAGCGCCAGCGGTTTTGTTTTTCACGAACTCGATGAACAAGCGTTCCTTGCAGCCCTGCGCCGTGCGTTTGCCCTGCAGCGCCGCCCGGCCGAGTGGCGCGCGGTTCAGCGCCACGCCATGGCACTGCGCTTCGGCTGGGAACGCGCGGCCACAGACTACCTGCGGGTCTACGCCTCGGTCATGCCGGAACCAGCCACCGCCTGAGCGCCTGCACGTTTATTGCTTCCATCTTTCAGCACCAACCCTGACAACCCAACGCCATGCCCGACGCCATGCCCAACACAGCGACCAACCTCGAGCCCGTTCCGTTCGAATACGACCACCTCGACAACACCGTGGACGCGCTGCGCAAGTCCATGGCCAACCGGTTGATCTACTCGGTGGGTCGCGACCCGCGCTCGGCCACCCGGCGCGACTGGCTGTTCGCCCTGTTCCACGCCGTGCGCGACCGCATGATGCACCGCTGGCGCGAGACCCTGGCCACCGCGCAGGACGACGACGCCAAGCGCGTGTACTACCTCTCCATGGAGTTCCTGACCGGGCGCGCACTCACCAACGCCCTGCTCTCAGTGGGCATCCTCGACGAAGCCCGCACCGCCTGCACCCAGCTCGGTGTCGACTTCGACGCATTGATCGACCTGGAGACCGACGCCGGGCTGGGCAACGGGGGGCTGGGGCGCCTCGCCGCGTGTTTCCTGGACTCCATGGCCACGGTGGGCATCCCCGGCATGGGCTACGGCATCCGCTACGACTACGGCATGTTCGCGCAACGCATCGTGGATGGCCGCCAGGTGGAGGAGCCCGACTACTGGCTGGTCAACGGCAACCCGTGGGAATTCATGCGCCCGGAGTTCAGCTACACCGTGCAGTTCGGCGGGCGCCTGGTGCAGGCCGACGGCCAGGTGCGCTGGCTGGAGACCGACGACGTGATCGCCACCGCCTACGACACCGGCGTGCCCGGCCACGAACTCAGCAGCGTGGCCACCATGCGCCTGTGGACCGCGCGCGCCACCAGCGGCATCAACCTGGATGCCTTCAACAAGGGCGACTACATGCGCGCGGTGGAGGCCAAGAACGAATCGGAGAACGTCTCGCGCGTGCTCTACCCCGACGACAGCACCGAGCACGGCAAGGAACTGCGCCTGCGCCAGGAGTACTTCTTCGTCAGCGCCTCGCTGCAGGACATCGTGCGCCGCTTCAAGAAGCACCAGGGCAACTTCGACCTGTTCACAGAGCGCGTGGCGATCCACCTCAACGACACCCACCCCGCGCTGGCCGTGCCCGAGCTCATGCGCCTGCTGGTGGACGAACAAGGTCTGGAGTGGGACGCCGCCTGGAGCATCTGCAAAAAGGTGTTCAGCTACACCAACCACACGCTGATGCAGGAGGCGCTGGAGACCTGGCCGGTGGAGTTGATGGGCCGCCTGCTGCCGCGCCACCTGCGCATCATTTACGACCTCAACGCCATCTTCCTGGCCGAGGTGCACGAACGCTTTCCCGGTGAAAACGACCTGCTGCGCCGCGTCTCGCTGATCGACGAGCGGGGCCAGCGCCGCGTGCGCATGGCCTACCTCTCGGTGCTGGCCAGCCACAAGGTCAACGGTGTGTCGGCGCTGCACAGCCAGCTGATGGTGCAGACCATCTTTGCCGACTTCGCGCGGCTCTACCCCGAGCGCTTCTGCAACAAGACCAACGGCATCACGCCGCGGCGCTGGCTCTCGCAGGCCAACCGGCCGCTGGCCAGCCTGATCGACGCGCGCATCGGCACCACCTGGCGGCGCAACCTGGACGAGCTCGAACAGCTGCGCCCGCTGGCCAGCGACCCCGAATTCGTCAGCGCCTTCCAGGCCGCCAAGGCGCAGAACAAGCGCCGGCTGGCCGAGCGCATCACCGCCGAGACTGGCGTGATCGTGAACCCGGCCAGCCTGTTCGACGTGCAGATCAAGCGCATGCACGAGTACAAGCGCCAGCTGCTCAACGTGCTGCACGTGGTCACGCGCTACCAGCAGATCCTGGCGCACCCGCATGCCGACTGGGTGCCGCGCACGGTGATCTTTGCCGGCAAGGCGGCCTCGGCCTACTTCATGGCCAAGCTCGTCATCAAACTCATCAACGACGTGGCCCGTGTGGTCAACCACGACAAGCGTGTGGGGGACAAGCTCAAGGTGGTGTTCATCCCCAACTACCGGGTGTCGCTGGCCGAGGTGATCATTCCCGCGGCCGACTTGTCCGAGCAGATTTCCACCGCCGGCACCGAGGCCTCGGGCACCGGCAACATGAAGTTCGCGCTCAACGGCGCGCTCACCATCGGCACCTGGGACGGCGCCAACATCGAGATCGCCGAACACGTGGGACTGGAGCACATCTTCATCTTCGGCCACCGTACCGAGCAGGTGGCGGCGCTGCGCGCCAGCGGCTACAACCCGCGCCGCTACTACGACCACAACTACGACCTCAAAACCGCCATCGACCGCATCGCCGAAGGCGCCTTCAGCCCGGAGGAGCCCGGGCGGTTCCAGGACATCACGCGCACCCTGCTGGAGTCCGACTACTACCTGCTCCTGGCCGACTACACGGATTACCTTGCCACGCAGCACAAGGTGGATGCGCTCTATCGGACACCAGATGAATGGACGCGCCACGCTGTTCTGAACGTGGCGGGCATGGGCGCCTTTTCGTCGGACCGCACCATCCGCGAGTACGCCAGCGAGATCTGGAACGTCAAGCCGCTGTTCCCCTGAGCGTTGGAGCGCGCAGGACGCGTGCCAGAATCCGCCGCATGCGGCAGCCTTGGCGTTTTTCCTGGTGGTGGGTGGTCGGCGGGGCAATGGTCGCCCTGGCCGGCGCGGCAGCCATCGCGCGCCAGTCGCTGGAACAACAGCGCGCGCTGTTCGAGACCGACGCGCGCATCGTGCACCGGCTGCTGAGCCAGCAGGTGGTGCAGCACGACGCCATATTGGCTACGTTGGCGCTGCTGCAGCCCGCACCCGACGCACCCGCTGCAACTTCAAGAGGCTCTCCCGAACAGCGCCTGCCCGCACTCTACCCGCGCATCCTCTCGGTGCAGCGCAGCGACGCCACCACGCCCTGGCCCGACCCCGGTCTGGCCGAAGCCGAACGCCGCTCGCGCCAGAGCGGTCGCGCCGCACTCGCACCGCTGGACCTGAGCAGTGGCCGCTATCGGCTGGTGCTCGCCTCCCAGCCCGCCAGTTACGCACTCACCATCGACCTGCAGGCCCTGGTACCTTGGGCCGAATGGCCGATGGCGCCTCAGACCAGCGCGGTGCGGGTCGAGCTGGTGCGCGCGGGGCAACGCCATGTGGTCCAGCCAGGACGGTTGCAGGCCGGTGCCGGCTCGCGCTTCGAGTTCCACAAGGTGGTGGCGGCCGAGAGCCAGCCCTTCGACGTGGTGGCTACACAAACCGTGGGCTGGCGCCAGTGGCCCTGGGCCCGCATGCTGGCCTGGGCGCTCGCGGTGGCCGCCTTGCTCGCAGCGGTGCAGCACCTGCAACGCCAGCGCCTGGCGCGCCGCCGCGCCGAAGAGCTGCTGCGCCTGGGTCAGGTGGCGCGTCTGAACACCCTGGGCGAACTCGCCGCCGGCATGGCACACGAACTCAACCAGCCGCTCACGGCGGTGCTGGCCAACACCCAGGCCGCGCAGCGCCTGCTCGACGACGACCCGCCCGAACTGGCCACCGCGCGCGGCGCCATGGCCCAAGCGGCTGCACAAGCCCGGCGCGCCGCCGAGGTGGTGGGACGGCTGCGCCACGCGGTGGAGCGGCCCGACAGCAGTGGCCAGCGCCAGGCCGTGGATGCGGTGGAAGCCGTGCGCCGGGCGCTGTACCTGCTGGAGCCCGAGTGCCAGCGGCACGGCGTGTTGCCGATGCTCGACGGCGAGCCCGCAGTGCCTGTGATGGCCGATCCGGTGGCGCTCGACCAGATCGTGCACAACCTGATCCTCAACGCGCTGCAGGCGCTGGAGCAGGTGCCTGCCATGCAGCGCCGGCTCACGCTCACAGCGGGCACGGTCGATGGCCTGGGTGAACTCGCGGTGGCCGACAGCGGGCCGGGCATTGCGCCCGAGGTCTTGCCTCGCTTGTTCGAACCGTTTTTCTCCACGCGCGAAGGAGGGCTGGGACTGGGCTTGAGCCTGTGCGAAACGCTGGCCAGCGGCATGGGCGGATCGCTCTCGGCCGCCAACGCGGCCACCGGTGGTGCGGTGTTCCGGCTGCGGCTGCCCCTTGCCGGAAACGAGGCATGAGCGCCGACACGCTCTCCCCCACCGTGCACCTGATCGACGACGACCAGGCGGTGCGCGACAGCCTGGCCCTGCTGATCGGCACGGTGGGCCTGCGCGTGCAGCCGTGGAGCGATCCACAGGCCTTCCTGAACACCTTCGACCGCGAGGCGATCGGCGCCATCGTGCTCGACGTGCGCATGCCCGGCATCAGCGGCCTGAGCGTGCTCGACACCTTGGTGGCGCAGGGCGTGGACCAGCCGGTGATCATGCTCACCGGCCACGGCACGGTGGACATGTGCCGCCGCGCGTTCAAGGCCGGCGCGGCCGAGTTTCTGGAAAAGCCGGTGAACGACGAGGCCCTGCTCGAAGCGCTGCAAAACGCCGTGCGCCAGCACGTGCGCTCGCGCCAGCGCCACCAGGCCGACCGAGCGGCGCGTGAACGTTTCGCGCAGCTCTCCGAGCGTGAACGCGAGGTGCTGGGTCTGATCGTCGAAGGCCTGACCAACAAGGAAATCGGCCGCGCGCTCGGTCTGTCGCCCCGCACGGTGGAGACCCACCGCGCCAACCTCTTTGCCAAGCTGCAGGCGCCGTCGCTGGCGCAGCTGATCCGGCACTACGCTGCGCTGGTGGATGCCGGGGATGCGGGCACTGCGTAGTTCTACGGAGGCTTGGGCGTAGCCGCACGAATGGTGGTGAGCCGCGCGAATTTTTACAGTTCTCCCACGGTTGATCGAACCGTTCAACACCACCGGAGAACACCATGAAATACATCGCCCAGGCATCTATCCTCGCCCTGTCCCTCATCGCCACCGCCGCCAGCGCCCAGGCCGTGCGCGTGGAAAAAAACATGTCGCTCGACCTGGCCAACCAGATCGCTGCAGCCACCGTCGCAGCGTGCAGCGCCAGCGGCTACAACGTGACGGCCGCTGTGGTGGACCGCGCCGGCTCCCTGCGCGCGCTGCAGCGCGCCGACAACGCGGGCCCCCACACGGTGGGCGCCGCACAAGGCAAGGCCTATACCTCGGCTTCGGCGCGCAACACCACCGCCGCCATGCTGGAGAACGTGCAGAAAAACCCCGGCGCCGCCACGCTGGTGGACATCCCGGGCTTCCTGGTGCTGGGCGGGGGCGTGCCAGTGAAGGTGGGCAACGAAGTGATCGGCGCCGTGGGCGTGGGCGGTGCGCCCGGTGGCCATCTGGACGAGCAGTGCGCGAACGCGGGCATTGCCAAGGTGGCCGAGTTGCTGAAATGAAGACGCTGCTGTTTGTTCTTGCACTGGCGTTCACGGGTGCGACTGTGCAAGCGCAGGTGGCGCCGAGCGCAGCCGAGGCTGCGGCCTACACGGGGTTGCACGCGGCGGCACACAAGGGCGACACCGCCAAGATCGCGCGACTGGTGGCCGCGGGCGCGGCGGTGTCCGCCACCGACGCACACGGTCGCACACCGCTGCACGTGGCCACCTTCGCCCGGCAGCGCGATGCGATCGCTGCGCTGGTCAAGGCGGGCGCCGACATCAACCGGCTGGAGAACGACCGCTACGACGCCGTAACGATCGCCTCGGTCGCAGACGATGAGGAGACGCTGCGCGTATTGCTGCAACTGGGCGCCAGCGCCAAGCAGACCACCAGCCGCTACGACGGCACGGCACTCATTGCTGCGGCCCACCTCGGCCACGACGGCGTGGTGCGGCAGCTGATCGCTGCCGGTGCGCCGCTGGACCATGTGAACAACCTGCACTGGACGGCGGCCATCGAGGCGGTCGTGCTGGGCGACGGCGGCGCGCGCCACCAGGCCACGCTCAAGGCCTTGATCGACGCGGGCGCGAACCTGCAGCTGGCCGATCGGCATGGTCAGACGCCGCTGGCTTTGGCGCGGTCGCGTGGGTACTCTGCGATGGTTTTGATGTTGGAGAAGGCCGGAAGTCGATAGCTTCAAAAGAAGGCTTCCTCGCAGGCTGAACCGGGGCGGACGGCTCCTCGAATGTCCTCCGTCGGCCTGCGGCCGCCTCCCCCTTTATTTCGCTGCGCCATCCACCCCGATTCAGCCAGCAGCCAACATGGCAATGCGCCAACGTGGGTGCGCCTTCATCTGGTCGGATCGGAGCGGCGTTGCGCTCTGCGCAGCGAAGTAAAGGGGGAGGCGGCACCAGCCGCCGGAGGACATTCGCGGAGCAGAGCGCAACGTCGCTCCGATCCCGCGAGGTCGATGAGAGGAGCGCAACGAATGAAGGAGGAGTCAGCTCAAAGAAACCCGAGCAAACTTCCGCTTCCCCACCTGCACCACAAACGTTCCGGCAGGCAGCTTCAAGCCCTTGTCGCTGATCACAGCCCCATCCACACGCACACCACCGCCTTCGATCAAGCGGTTGGCCTCGCTGGTCGACGGAGCCAGACCCGAAGATTTCAACAACGAACCAATGCCCAGCGGCGCGCCCGACAACGACACCTCGGGAATCTCGTCCGGCACACCGCCCTTGCTGCGGTTGATGAAGTCCTGCTCGGCCGCATCGGCGGCCGCCGCGCTGTGGAAGCGTGTGGTGATCTCCTTGGCCAGCGCCACCTTGGCGTCCTTCGGATTCGCACCCTGGGCAATCGCCTGTTTCAACGCTTCGATGTGCGCCAGCGACTGGAACGACAAGAGCGTGTACCAGCGCCACATCAACGTGTCCGAAATGCTCAGCACCTTGGCAAACATCGAGTTCGCCGGCTCGGTGATGCCGATGTAGTTGTTCTTGCTCTTGGACATCTTGTCCACGCCGTCCAGGCCTTCGAGCAAGGGCATGGTCAGGATGCACTGAGGTGACTGCCCGTACTCGGCCTGCAGGTGACGGCCCATCAGCAGGTTGAATTTCTGGTCGGTACCGCCCAGCTCCAGGTCGCTCTTGAGCGCCACCGAGTCATAACCCTGCATCAACGGGTAGAGGAATTCGTGCACGCTGATCGGCGTGCCTGCCTTGAAGCGGTCGTGAAAATCGTTGCGCTCCATCATGCGGGCCACCGTGTACTTGGCCGCCAACTGAATCATGCCCATCGAGCCCAGCGGCAGGCTCCACTCGCTGTTGTAACGAATCTCGGTGCGCGCCGGGTCCAGCACCAGGCTGGCCTGCTTGTAGTACGTCTCGGCGTTGGACTTGATCTGCTCGGTGGTCAGCGGCGGGCGCGTGTTGTTGCGCCCCGACGGGTCGCCGATCAGGCTGGTGAAGTCGCCGATCAGGAAGATCACCTGGTGCCCCAGGTCCTGCAACTGGCGCATCTTGTTGAGCACCACCGTGTGGCCGATGTGGATGTCGGGCGCGGTCGGGTCCAGCCCCAGCTTGATGCGCAGCGGTTGGCCGGTCTTCTCCGACTGTGACAATTTTTTGACCCAGTCGGCCTGGGGAATCAATTCTTCGCACCCCCGCAGGGTCACGTTCAAGGCATGTTGGACACCGTCTGTCAGTGCGGTGTCCAACGGATGGTTTTGGTGAGTACTTTGTGTTGCCTGGATACCGGGATTCATAAGCGTTTTCTCAGGTGCGGTCTACATGGGGGTCGATATACTTCGCGCCCAGCGACGGATTTTAGTTGGCGCGCTTTTTGCAGCTTCTTGATCCGGTTCATCACCCAAGTGCAATTGATGTGAACTTGTTCCGCTGGGGTTCGTCAGCCTGTGTGTCCCATCCAACAGACTGTTGGCCCCGTTTTCAGGAAACACCGATTTTGATCCGCTCATTGCTTCACTCGCTGACCCAGGTCGCCAACGCCACACGCCAGAGCCTGGCCAGGCACCCCCGCCGCATCATGGGCGGTATTGGCGCCTTGCTGTTGGGCACTGGCGTCACCGCCTTCGGCATCGCCCCGCTCGCACCCGACGCCTCCGACCTGCCCGTGCGTCAGGTCGTCGAAGTCCTCGATACACCGTCATTCGCGGCGCCCGGACTGCTCAATGCGTCTTCCTCCGACTTCGTTTTGTTCCGCAGCGACGTGACGCGCCGCGACGATTCCGCGCAGAGCCTGTTGCAGCGCCTGGGTGTGGTGGACACCGAAGCCCAGGGTTTCCTTCGCACGGACACCACCGCCCGACAACTGCTGCAAGGTCGTGGAGGTCGAACCGTGAGCGTGGAGACCAACGCCCGCCAGGAACTGCAACGCCTGACCTCGCGCTGGGTCGCCGGCGATGACGGCAAGTTCACTCGCCTCATCGTCGAGAGCGGCACCAATGGCTTCACTTCGCGCCTTGAGACCGGCGACCTTGTGGCCGCGCCCCGCCTGGCCAGTGGCGTCATTCGCAGCTCCCTGTTTGCGGCCACCGACGCGGCCAACATCCCCGACGCCGTGGCCGTCCAGGTGGCAGAGATGTTCTCCAGCGACATCGACTTCAGGCGCGACCTGCGCCAGGGCGATCGCTTCAGCGTGGTTTTCGAAAGCCTGGAAGCCGACGGCGAGAGCATGCGCACCGGTCGCGTGCTCAGCGCCGAGTTCGTCAACAACGGCCGCAAACACGAAGCTGTGTGGTTCGAAGAGCCGGGTCAGCGCGGCGCCTACTACGGCTTCAATGGTGAGAGCTCGCGCAAGTTCTACCTCTCGTCGCCGCTGGAGTTCTCGCGGGTGAGCAGCGGTTACGGGATGCGTTTTCACCCCATCTCCGGGACGCGAAAAGCCCACTTGGGCGTGGACTACGCAGCCCCCACCGGCACGCCTGTACGCACCATTGCCGACGGTGTGGTCGAATTCGCCGGTGTGCAGCGCGGCTATGGCAATGTCATCTACATCCGCCACCGCAGCAACCAATCCACGGTGTTTGCCCACATGAGCCGCATTGGCGTGCGCCAGGGCCAAAAGGTCAGCCAGGGCGATTTCATCGGCAACGTGGGCTCCACCGGCGCATCCACCGGACCTCACCTGCACTTCGAGTTCCGCGAAAACGGAATCCCTCAGGATCCGCTGGCCATCGCCCGTCAGAGCGAATCCATTCCGATCAGCCCGGCGGCCCGTGCCCGCTTTGATGCCGTTGCTCAACTCCAGCGTGTGCAACTCGACGCAGCTGCCAGCGTTCAGCAGGCCAGCGCCGAATAAATCCGAAAACAGCGGGCGTGAAAAAGGGGAGCTTCAAGCTCCCCTTTTCGTTGGGCGCTACGACCTGTGCGAATCAGACGCTGAAGCTGGAGCCGCAACCGCAGGTGCTGTTGGCGTTGGGGTTCTTGATCACGAACTGCGCGCCTTCCAAGTCTTCCTTGTAGTCGATCTCTGCACCCACCAGGTACTGGTAACTCATGGCGTCGATCAACAGCGAGACACCGTTCTTGGACATGGTGGTGTCGTCTTCGTTGACCACTTCGTCGAAGGTGAAGCCGTACTGAAAACCGGAACAGCCGCCACCCTGCACGAACACGCGCAGCTTCAGGTCGGGATTGCCCTCTTCGGCCACCAGCTCGGCCACCTTGGCGGCGGCGCTGTCGGTGAACACCAGCGGGGCCGGCATTTCAGTCTGGATGTTTTCTGCCACTGCACTCATGGATGACCTCTTGGGATGGCGTGGCCCTTGATCAGGTCCACAGGGAAAAGGCAGGACGCAATCAGCGTCCGGAACGTGGAAAGATACTAAATCAAATCGCTCGGGATTGTGCTCAGCCGTTGTTTGCCGCCAGTTTCAGTGTGGGTTTGTCTTCCACGTCGACGGCCATGGGTTTGAGCTGGCCGGTGATGGTGGCACCCTGGTGCATCTCGAGCGCCTTGTACGACACGTCACCTTCAATGCGCGCCTTGGGCTGCAGCTCGAGCAATTCAAACGCCTGCACCGGGCCCTTGACATGCCCGTTGATGATCACGTGGTCGGCCAGGATCTGGCCCGTGACCACCGCCACCTCGCTGATCACGAGAATGCTGGGCTGCTCGTCGCTGGCGCGGATGTCGCCTATCACCTCACCGTCGACACGCAGGCCATCGTGAAACAGAACATTGCCTTCGATGCGGGTGCCCTGTGCGATCAGGCTCTTGATGGGGGGTTGTTTCTTCTTGCCGAACATGGGGACTCTCCAAACGACGGTTCGCTGTTGTCACAGCTGGAATGTTTGTACCGACCGCACCGAACTCCCTTGCAGGATCCTGGCCGTCACGTTTTTTACCATGGCCTGTGTGGGCACATCAACGACGCCTTCCAGGCGCAAGTAACCTTTGATGAGCACCGCCTGCGGTACCGGCGCATGCGCCAGCGACCAGGGTTTGCCTTCGAGCGTGCCGGTGAAGGTGATTTCCAGCGAACCCTTGAAGTCCGGCGCGTTCTTGGTGGCCTGCATCATGAGCGCCTGCCAGCGCCACTGGCTGTCGGAGACGCGCTCCGCCTGCAAGCCACGGATCGTGAGCGCTCCACTGTCCCCACCCGGAATCAGGCGCTCGAAGAACCCCAGGTCGCTGCGCAGGACTTCGTTGTCGGCCTCGAGCTGGCGGATGCGCAACGCCAGTTGTTCCTGTGCACTGCGCTCTGTGGTGAGCAGGCTCTCCGAGGTGTTGGCGACCGACTGGGCGACCAGCAAATCGGCTCGCAAGGTCTGCACTTCACCACGCAGACGGCTGAGCTCCTGCTTGGATTCGCGGTCCAGGCCGGCGATGTTGCGGCCGAACTCGAAGGCCCACATGGCCAGCGACCCTGAAAAGCCCAGCACCACCGCACCAAGCAACCAGCGGAACGGCCACGGCAACGCACTTCGGACCGACATGCGCGGCGCACTGACGGTGAGTTTTCTGCGCAGAAGCCGAAACCGCATGCAAACCTTTCAAAGTGAAAGCAAACGCAACCCGGGCCCAGAAAGCAAAAACCGCCCCAAGTTCGACTTGAAGGCGGCTTTTGCAGTTGAGGCCAGACAGATTAGCGTTTGCTGAACTGCTTGCGGCGGCGCGCGGAACGCAGACCGACTTTTTTCCGTTCGACTTCGCGAGCATCGCGCGTCACGAAACCGGCTTGCGACAGACCTGGCTTGAGCGTGGCGTCGTAGTCGATCAGGGCGCGGGTGATGCCGTGGCGCACAGCGCCGGCCTGGCCGGATTCACCGCCACCGTGCACGTTGACCATCACGTCGAAGGTATCGGCGTGGTTGGTCAGCAGCAGCGGCTGCTTGCAGATCATGATGGAGGTTTCACGGCCGAAATAGGCCTGAATGTCCTTGCCATTGACCACGATCTGGCCAGAGCCTTTTTTCAGGAAAACACGGGCGACGCTGGATTTGCGACGGCCGGTTCCATTGTTCCATTCACCAATCATCTCAAGGCTCCTTTAGATTTCCAGCACTTGCGGCTGTTGGGCGGTGTGTGGGTGCTCTGCACCGCCGTACACCTTGAGCTTCTTGATCATGGCGTAGCCGAGCGGGCCCTTGGGCAGCATGCCCTTGACAGCCTTTTCGAGTGCGCGGCCGGGGTGCTTGGCCTGCATGTCGCGGAAGTTGGTGGCATAAATACCGCCGGGGTAGCCCGAGTGGCGGTAGTAAATCTTGTCGGTGGCTTTGTTGCCAGTGACGCGGATCTTGGCTGCGTTGATGATGACGATGAAGTCACCGGTATCGACGTGAGGCGTATAAATGGCCTTGTGTTTGCCGCGCAAACGGAGAGCAACTTCACTGGCTACTCGTCCGAGGACCTTGTCGGTCGCGTCAATCACAAACCACTCGTGCGTCACGTCAGCGGGTTTTGCGCTGAACGTTTTGGTCATGAGTTTTCTCTTGAAGAGGTGGTTTGGCGGCTCTTTTCCACGGTCGGTCGTTCTC